>CAYVLA010000182.1:0-5882 GCA_964452145.1 Hadarchaeota archaeon (SeqCode) | reverse complement strand
GATCTACACAACGTAAGCCTCAAGGCCTTCGAGCTGTTGGCGAAGGGCGGTGGCATGGCTCTGAGTTCGGCCAGCTTGCTTGAGTTGGATCTGGTCCTTAAGTCCTCCGGATTCTCGGTGTCGGAGAGGGGGGAGGTCTTCCGCACTCTGCACATGCGCCTCGTCAAGGCCCGCATTGCCCCGCTAACCCCGGAAGCGCTGCGCAACGCGATCGCGATCCAGAGATCCTACAAAGTGGCGGATTTCTACTTCGACTCGCTCCACATCGGCACGGCAATGTGTGGCGATTGCACCGTAGTTTCCTCCGATGAAGCCTTTGACAAGATCAAAGAAGTGAGCCGCATCGACCCACGGAGATTGTAGGCCATGCTAGGGGCACAACAGGCAACGGCCGAGACCAACCGTTGATCTGGCATGCGCGTTTGGTGCCCCCCGTTGAGTGAGTTCAGCCTCCCCGCAGACAGGCAAGAACGAGGGAGGAGGCCGGCCTTGGCCTGGGGCTCATCGAGTTTGCGAACTGGGGTGCTGGGTCCAACTACATGGACACGTGGATTAAGACCACCCTCTACCAGGCCTTCCCGGCGGAGGTGGACATGTCGACTGATGTCCCGGCCGACAAGGGCAGGATCTACTACAGGATATTGAGGCGGGATCCGATCTTCAACCTGCCTGGCATCGAGCAGATACCCATCAACTCGGGCCACCATGGGGACCTCTTCCCTAGGCAGGGGACCGTTGTAGACGCCGAGTGGAGGGGCCGGGGGACCCCGGCCTTGGTGACGGGGAAGTACGGCAACGGGAACACGCCGCAGATTGACCACGGCTGGGACAACATGCGGTACGAGGTGAGGGTCTGGGAGTACGGACCGGACCTTATCTACAACCAGGTGCTTTTCATCGCAGATGAGCCAGTTGCGTAGGATCTGGATGTGGCCCACAGGGCCAGGAAGCTCTTCGTGGAGATAAGGATCAGAAAGGTTATCACCCTCTCCACTCTGGAATTCATAGAGGAGTTCGGCGGAAGGGCGGGCGTGGCAGAGCGCAGGTTCGCTGCCCTTGAGGACAAGGTGAGGGACGCCCGGGAGGCCTATGTGATGGGCAATGACCCGCAGACGGCCGCCGACCTGCTTGTTGAGGTGCTAGAACAGTACCCACTGTTGGAGGTTGAGATGATGAAGATCAAGAAGGATGCCCTCATGTGGGTCTACGTTATAGAGTGGTGCGTTGTCTCCGCCACGGCCACGCTCGCTGGGGCTCTTGTCTGGACCGTTATGGTCAGGAGGGCCCTCTACAGGGAGGTTGGAACGACAAGGGGGGTTGAGTTATGACCAGGGTTGCGCGGCCCGTGAAGCATGCAGCTTACTGATCCGGCAGTGTGGGCGGGCTTTCCGGCCCGGTTTGTATCCGACGTTGACTTGGTCATGTGTCAGGCAGTCGGCGGCTTGAGTGGAGGTGGGGTCAGACGAAAAGGCTCGCGCTATATGCCTTCGCAGAGCGGCCCAGTCGTGGCTCAGTGCGGAACGCACCCTCCTTGGACAAAGACCCAACCAAAACTATTAGAGATCGGGTCACCATGGCCCGCGAAGGAGGACGCAGGGTGTTCATCGACATACATGCCCACGCCTACAGGCGGGTTGGGCCTCGCAAGTTCAGCACGCCTGATCAGCTTCTCGAACGCTACGACGCAATTGGGGTCGAGCGTGGCGTCCTACTGCCCCTGGTCAACCCTGAGGTCTACCTGCCCCAGTCCAACGAGGAGATACTCGAGATCGCCGAAGCCTCCGGCGGCCGGTTCATTCCATTCTGCAACGTAGATCCCCGGGCGATGACCAACTCAGTCGATGCCGCGCTGGGCGAGCTGCTCAGGTACTACCGGGACTGCGGGTGCAAGGGGATCGGGGAGGTCATGCCCAACATGCCCTTCCTGCATCCGATGGTCCAGAACCTCTTCAGATGGGTTGAGGAGGTCGGCTTTCCACTGACCTTCGACATGGCGACGCGGATAGGGGGTGCGTACGGCCTGTACGACGATGCCGGGCTTCCCCAGCTGGAGCAGTGTCTGGGGAGCTTTCCAAGGCTCATCTTTCTCGGCCATGGCCCCCCTTTCTGGGCCGAGATCGCTAGACTCGACAGGCCGGAGGATAGGAGGGGGTACCCCAGCTACCCGGTGAAGCAGGAGGGGGCGGTGCCAAAACTGATGAGGCGCTATCCGAACCTGTACGGGGATCTATCGGCGGGCAGCGGATACAATGCCCTTGCTAGGGACCTGGACTATGCGGTGCACTTCCTCAACGAGTTCCAGGATCGGCTCTTCTTCGGCCTTGACATCTGTGCACCGGACAATCCGACCCCCCTGGTCGATCTCATGCTCAAGCATAGGGAGGCAGGGAGCATCAAGAAGAAGGTGTTCAGCAAGATAGCGCGTGAGAACGCCGTTAAACTACTCGGCCCATAGCAGGATGTAGGGCCCGTGCGTTGAGTTACGGCATGATGGTCCATTGCGCGACCCGGGCGCCGAGGCTCAGCAGGTCGGGCACCGAAATACCATAGGTTATTTATCGTGGGCTTGAGACATGCTCAGCGCGTGAGAAGCACGGGCCTTTTGAAAGCGGAGGTTGTTGCGGGGAGAAGGTAACGTTGCGGCCAAACCTCAGACGTGTGGCGTGTGGCGTGGGTCTGGCGGGTGTCCTTGTACTGGCGTGGCTGGTTTCAGTTGGCCTGACCTCCAAGCGTGGCAAGATCATGAGAACGTCGATTCAGTTTGAATCGGTGGCGTGCGCGAGCTTCCTCGGCTTCGGCGCGGAGTGGGATTCCAGAGGCTACAACGCACACGGGGTCACTGACGAGGACTTCGAGCTGATCGCCGATCGCATCCGGTGGATGAGGCTTGCCCTCGTCAGGTCGATGATGCAGACCAAGTGGTGTTACCTTGGGGAGGGAAGGTTCGAATGGGAAAACCCGGACATGCAGAGCCTCTACCGTCAGCTGGATCTTTGCCAGCGAGAGAACGTGACCGTCCTCCTCACAGACTGGGGCTGCGAGCCGGAGTGGCTCAAGATCCCGGGTATCAAAGATGTGGCGGACCCTCTGTATGCAGAGGCGATCGCCACCTACGTGGACTATCTTATCAACCAGAGGGACTACAGCTGCATCAGATACTTCATCCTGGTCAACGAGCCCAATTACGAGGTCAGGAGCTGGGACAGGTGGAGGAAGGGGCTGGAGAACGTCGCCCGGGCCTTCGCCGAAAGGGGCCTGGACAAGCGGGTCACCCTGATGGGTCCTGACCACTCTAACGCGGATCATTGGCTTCAGCAGGCGGTGGATCAGCTTCAGGATATCCTGGGTGCCTACGACATTCACCGCTACGAGGGCGATGATGTTGTTCGCCCCGGCCTGCTGGAGGAGTACTTCCGGCGTCAGTGGGAGTATGTGCGAACGCGGGATCCTCGGTCGGAGGGGAAGCCGTTGGTGGTCGGCGAGGCAGGGCTCAATGACGATGCGGACCATCCCTACGGGAATCGCAGGATCGACAGCTACGAGTACGGCCTCTTCATGGCTGACTACGCGGTCCAAGCGGCCCGTGCGGGCGCCGCTGGCGTGTCCGCGTGGATGCTGGACGACAATTCGCACCCGGGCTTCTACTGGGGCATGTGGACGAACAAGGAAGAGGGATTCAAGCTGCGGCCGTGGTTTTACGCCTGGTCGCTTCTGTCGAGGTACTTCCCGCAAGGTTGCACTATGCATCGAATGGAACAGCCCTCGCTTGATTGGCGCCTGCTCGTGGCGAATGTCTCCTCCGGATCGGAGCGGCTTGCTTGGTCGATCTGTTTGGTGAACCGAGGGCGCGAGGCGGTGGACATCCGGATCAAGCTCCCGGGCCTGGGCAAGCATATGCTGAAGAGGTTTGTCTACAGTCAGGACATGGTGGTTGCTCTGAGAGGGTATCCCTCTCCGGCCTGGATCGGTGAGGTTGACCTCGGCCAGGAATTGCACATCCAGTGCCCTCCCGAATCGGTTGTGGTGGAATCCACGCTGCCCCACTGAGTTGAGCGGAAGACAAGCTGGGCGCCAGGCGAAAGATTGGTGAAGCGGACCTCAGAGCCCAGCCCACTGAGGAAGCTCCTAGGAGGTGACGACTATCATCAGGTGGACCATCCTGATGATGATGTTCTGGAAGAGCGTGAAGCCGTCGACCACGTCTCCCATGAGGTAGAGTTAGGGGCAGGTACCTGCTGTCGTTGGTCTCTCCCAGGGCTGTCGAAATCTCGCTCCCTGGCGACCTGGCGACCGTCACAGTATTTAGCGCCCTCATGTCACGGTGCAAACAGTCAAAAAGACGGGGTCATGGTTGTTGCCCAAGAAGGAGGTGGCCGGGATCATCCTGGTCACGCTCACCCTATTGGCCCTGCTGGCCCTGCTGTCTGCGCGCAAGGAGGGAGAGCAAGTGGTCTTCTACGTTGCTACGAATGGGAATGACTCGTGGTCGGGCACTCTACCATCGCCGAATCGTGCGGGCGCGGACGGCCCTTTTGCTAGTCTGTCAAGGGCACGTGATGAGGTCCGCAAGCTCATAGCTGGAAACCTGACCAGGGACGTCAGGGTTCTCATCAGGGAGGGCAGCTATTACCTCCGCAACGGCTTCACCTTGGGGCCAGAGGATTCGGGAACGGAGGAGCATTCCGTAACGTACGCCGCGTACCCCGCGGAGAGGGTCTACCTGATCGGCGGGGTGACTCTCACAAGCTGGGCGCCCTATAAGAATGGCATATGGCAGGCCCCGATCCCGAACGGCACCAGTCCTCTGCAGGTCTTCGAGAACGGGCGGCGGATGGAGCTGGCCCGCACGCCGGAGTTGGGCTACTTCAGGATCGTTGCCCCGGTAAAGGGACAGGAGAAGACCGCCTTCACCTACGAGCCCAAGGACTTCGATCCGACTGGCTGGGAGATCGCCGATGCCAGGATCTTCATATGGCCCGGACATGACTGGTTCTCGGCCGAGAAGCCCATGGTCGGCATCGATCCCGACAACCATGTCGTCACCATGGGGACTGCCTCGGGCTACGACATGACGCCCGGGAATCGCTACTTCATAAGGAACGTTCTCTCACTCCTCGATGGCCCGGGCAAGTGCCAGATAAGCCTCACCGGCGGCAAGGTCTACTGCTGGCCCAGCAAGGATCCGATCGATGGCCAGACCATCGTGGTGTCCACTGCCCGCAGCGTCGTGGCGATCGAAGGATCCAAGGAAAAAGTGGTGAGGAACGTACATCTGGAGGGCCTCTTTCTCTCGATGGCCAACAGAAACGTGGTGCACATCACCAACGCCGAGGACTGCTCGGTCAGATTCTGCAAGATCGAGAACGGCGGGGAGAGCGGCATCATGATCCTTTACCACGCACAGAGAATCGTGGTCTACGGGAACCTGATCCGTTACAACGGCCAGCACGGAGTGTCGCTTACCGGGTATTGGGTGGGCGGCGGTCCAGACGTGAACCACCACAACGTGGTGGAGAACAACCACATCCATCACTGCGGGTGCCTCATCGGCCATGGCTACGGAGTGGAGATCTCCCAGAGCGGCAACAACAAGATCCTCCACAACGAGATCCATCACATGCCCCGCTACGGCACCACGATCAAAGGACTGATATCCACCCAGATCATCCAACGCATCGAGGGCGCGACCCGAGAGAATCACTATGACTATCTCCACTCCCACGACAATCTCATAGCCTACAACCACATCCACAACGTAAACCTGGACAGCCAGGACACAGGAGCCATGGAGTCCTGGGGTCCCGGCCGGGATAACACTTACGACCACAATCTGATCCACGACGTTGGCAACTACCGGTTAACCCTGCAGAGCGGGATATACC
>CAYVLA010000181.1:0-5887 GCA_964452145.1 Hadarchaeota archaeon (SeqCode) | reverse complement strand
GGCTTCACTGATGATGGGCGCCGTGCTGGTGGCGATCGCGACTCGCCTCCGTGCCTTCTGGGTCGTCTCCTACCTTTATCCCCTAGTCTGCGTTGCCTTCGGGTTCGCCCTGCTTTTCAGGTCGCGCGCCGGCACGCATCTGTCCATGGAGGTTGGCGGGAGGACGGTGGGGATCGTCCTGTTGACGGTGACGGTGCTGGTCGGCTCCCTGACGGTGCAGATGGCCTCCAGATATCTCGTCGGGGGCGATCTTTGGAGGACGACGAAGATTGCTTCGCACATGCGTTTCGACGCTGAGTACTTGGCGGATTTCAGGGACTATGAGGTGATCGGGCTGTATCCCGCACTTTCGGGATGCCTAGTCTTGTTGGTGTCTCTGGTATCGGGTTGGCCCATCGTGAACGCGTATGTCTCGATGTTCTGGCTCACCGCCATCGGGCTCTTGGCGGCATACCGAGTCTTCTCCAGAGTCCTGCCAAATGGGATCGATGCCACCGTGGGGACCGTGCTGTTCGCGGTGGGAGGCGGGCTCGGCTGGCTTGCCCTGTACGCGGGTGTGCTGCCCAATGACTCGGGGTCGGTCTTCATGGTCTCCCACCAGACTCAGGATCTGTACTTCAGCACCTCGATATGGAACTCGATCTTGCAGACGCCGATGGCGCTGGCAACCGCCTTTTCGTTGGTATCCCTGCTTCTGGTCTGGGTCGGCTTCGAGAACAGCCAGGTCAGCGGTCGGCTCTGGCTCCTGGGAGGCGGTCTGTCGGGCGTCTCGTTCCTAATCCATGTACTGGAGCCCGTGATCCTGGTCCTTCCCTTCGTTGGATTGATCACATTGAGACGGAGGGTTGACGCCTTGCTCGAATGGGTCGCTGGCTTCTTCTGCATCTTCGCCGTGATGCAGTTGACCAGCTCGTGGTACGATCTCTTCGTCCTCGGTAACAGGGTTGAGCGCTTCTTGCTCCCGGGATTGAGCCGGGCCGGGTCAAACGTGGCCATGGTTCTGGTTGTTGCTGCAGGCCTCCTAGGCTTGTCCGGCCTGATCTTGGCTGGGCGGCGGGCTTGGCCCGGATGGGAGAGGAGACTCGTATCAGCAATCTCCTTCCCGCGGTCGACCAGGGGAAGTCACCTTGCGATCCTTGTCGCCGCCGGATTGTGCCTGGCCGGTCTTTGCGCATGGTACCTTGCCCTACCACTGCCCCCCATGATATACGACGTTTTGAGCGGCTATCCCCCCTACATCTACGCTGTCAAGTATGGCATGATCGCCTTTCTGGCGCTGATCGGGGTGTCCCGGGCGATTCGCTTGGAATGGGCAAGGCGCATCTTCTTACCCAGCTCAGTGATGGCTCTTGCCCTCTCCTCCGTATTCTGGGGGCATCGGACCTCCCTGGCGCTCCTGTTCTCTATATGTCCATTGGCCGCCTTGGGTCTGCGCAGATTGGTTGCCTGGCTGAGCAGGGGATCGGGTCTGGTCAGGGGCTATGCCCTGCCGGTGGTGGCCGCCGTCCTGCTTCTCTCGGTGGGGTCGTACTCCTACACAGTTAGGTTCTTCGCAGATTCAGGCCCCAGCGTCGTGGACGACGTTGTGATTGGCACTCTCTGGATATTCGGCCAGCATGATCGTTCCCAGGTCTATCTCGTGCCGGATCAGTTCAACTACGATTTCGTGTCCAATGTTGCCCTGCAGAGGACTCTTCCCACGGGTGAGCCATTCTTGGAGTTCGAAGAATCCAGGTCCGCGGTGGAGGAGATCGTGTCCACGGACTCCCCGGCCAGAACGGTGGAACTACTCAGCCGATGGAATGTCAGTCGGGCGTTGCTGACCAACAATTCGTACACAAACCGGTATCTTCGCCATCTGGCGGATTCACGATCGGACATCGTGTACGAGTCCGGAAGCTACAGAATCCTTACGTTTCCACCCTTCCAGGCATCTTGGCAGACCCCCGGGATTCGGCCCCCCGATACTGGTCGAGACAAGTTCGAGGACACCGCCGAGCCCGAGGAAATGCTGGAGACCTACTTCAGATTCTGGGACGCCCGACTCATCTCGGGGGAGCCAGACCCCATCAAGTGGCAGTTCCTTGGCGTCTCAGAAGCAACCAACGTGTCTGGCGAGCTGGTATCTACAGAGGAATGCGTTCAGCTGCGTGCTGGGCCTGAGGATGACGAGAACCACTGGTTCGGCTTCTCGCTCGATATCTCAAGCGTTTCGGCCGGTGACCTGTTCAAGGTCGAGCACCGGCTCGGGGGCCCTGAGGCTTACCTCATCCAGGTAACGTTCACCGACGCCGAAGGCAGGGGCTTGGCCTGGATCCGGCTGGACCCGAAGATGGATATGACCGAGGAGATCCACGTCCTTCCTCGGGATCTCGTGGCGCGGAGCCATCGGGTGGAGTTAACGCTGTGGACCATCCAGCGAGGGACATACGACTGGCTCATCTCCCGCATCGGGTTCGGCGCATTCGCGCAGCCCTGTGACTGACGGGGGTGAGAGATCACCAATCTCACAACGGCTAAGGGAACGATGTCCTAAGACGCGTTCATGCACTCCAGATAGAGAAGCCTCCACTCGTCCCGATTGGTGGTCATCACGACGTAGTGAGATATCCATTGATCCCGGTCGGCCCGCATGTTCTCGTACTCCGACAGCCACTTGTCCCTGTCCGCCCGCATGTTCTCGTACAGCAGCATCCACCTGTCCCGCTCGGCCTTGGCCTGCTCGTAGTTGGCGATCCAGGCGTCGCGCTCGGCTTGGGCGGCGGCCAGGCTTTGGAGAGAGCGGTTGTGGGATTGGTCCGTCTCGCTTCTGAGCTGGTAGTACTGCTCCTTCCAGGTCATCAGGCTGCCGTTGAAGGTGCTGAGGTAGCCGGCCTCGCCGGCCATGTAGATGGTCGTTGCCCCGAGGAGGAGGGCCGCGATCATCGCTATGATTATCGGTGCCCTGCCCGGGCCCTCCGCCGGTTGCGGGCTTCTTCGTGGCCGGGGCATGGTTGAAACGTTTGGTGGTTGTCCTGCCTCCACTGCTTCACCCCTGGGGGCTGGTGGGGCGTGCCGGAATTATAAAGGGTTCCGTGCCCTATCCCGGTGGGGACGCGATCTCTGGATCGGTGCCTGAGGAGAGTGGGGGACCGGGCAGGTCGCCCCCGGTTTGGAGGAATTGGTGCGCCGCTGACCAGTTTTTCGGTTCTGGACGCCAAGGATTTTGGATTATCACGCCAGATTCCGTCATATTATACATTCTGTTTTTCATCAAGGAACAATCTTTTTAAGCGATGGAGGCTACGCGGTGGACGCTGGAGCGTGAAGGTCGTGGGCCAGCCGGCAGCGCAGTCCGACCGGCGGGGCGTGCCGGGCCGGAAGAGAACCGTATCCATCAGGTTGAGCCTAGAGACCCATCAGAGGCTGCGGCGGGCCAAGCACCGGTTCGAGGTGGAGACCTTCGATGAGGCGGTCCGCGCCCTGCTCGACGAGCATGAGACAGGCAGGAGCGGGCGAGGGACCGCGGAGGGCGAGGCATGTTGACGTCAGGCGGGGTGCCAGATGGTTTCCCGAAGCTCGATCTGGATCTGGAGTCTGCGGGGAACCTGATCGGGAGGGCGATGAGGGCCAGGGTGTGGCACCGGGTCGAGCTGGGCCACCGCGCGACCCTGAGGGTCGTCAGCTGGGTCGTTAGAAAGGGAGAGAGCGGGCTGGTCCAGAGGGTGAGGAGAAACCTCTCCATAAGGGGGATGGTCGCGGCGGCGGCGAACGCGGTTCTCCAGGCCCTGCGCGAGGTGCCGGGGGCGCTGCCCTTCCGGGTCCGGGCCTTCCTAGAGGGGGCCCGCATAGCGAACCACAGGATACAGGCATACGACGGGCACGGCGTGTTCCGCTGGGCGCCCTGGGTTAGGGCATGGCTGCAGGATGAGGGCGTGGTGATCTACCTGGGGGCGAACTCGCTGGACTCTCCCCGATACGGGAGGCTGTGAGATGGATATATTCCTGGACACGGCCAATCTGGACGAGATACGGCAGATCCTGCCGTGGGGCGTCATATCGGGGCTGACCACCAACCAGAAGATACTGCTCAGGGAGAAGGGCGTGGACTTCCGCCGGCACATGGAGATCATCCTGTCCCTGATAGAGGGGCCTGTGAGCGTCGAGGTGACCGCCTCCCGGCCGGATGAGTTCATCGAGGAGGCAAGGGAGTACGCATCCTGGGGCGAACAGGTCGTCATTAAGATCCCGATGTACCAGGATGGCCGGGGATTGGAGGCCGTGTCGGTTCTGGAAGGGGAAGGGATCCGCACGAACGTGACGGCGCTGATGTCACCCAACCAGGTGCTCCTGGCGGCCTGCGCGGGGGCAACCTACACAAGCATATTCTTCAGGCGCGTTCGGGACTACGGGGACGATCCGGAGCGGGTCATCACCCAGTCCAGGCAGCTTCTTGACTGGGACGGGGCCAAGACGAGGATCATCGTGGGAAGCATTCGCGACCCAATGGATGTGATCCAGGCCGGGATCGCAGGCGCGCATGTCGTAACCATTCCGTACAAGATACTGGTCCAGATGCCCATGCATCCCAAAACCGAGGAGACCATTGCGGAGTTCGACATGGCTTGGCAGGAGTTCCGTCAGGCATCGGCTGCCGGTCTGGAGGAATTGGCCAGCCCGGTGGAAGCAGGGACGCCCTCTCAGAGGCGGGCCATCATCCCGGAAACTCGCAGCGAGGTCACACGTTCGAGAGGCTCGTGAACCCGGCATGGCTGATCCAACTTCATCAACGAGCGACGGTTCGATGGGCCGGGATAGGGTAGTTGGGATGATAATCCTGGCCTGCAGCCTGGTTGGCATCCTGACATATGGGTTGCTGCTGTATGCCTATCCCATAATCGTTCTTCAGTTGAGCATCTTCGCGGTTGCGACAGGCGTTTTGCTGATCGTGGCTTGGATAGGGTGGACAATGGTCTCCGCCTCCTCCCCGCCGACAACAAGGCAGCCGGTCGCCAGCTCAAGCCCAGCGCCCAGGCAGGAACAGTCGGGCAATCAGGCCGCGGGCACATCGGTGACTGAGTGATCATCTCCAAGACCCCGCTGAGATTGACGCTAGGGGGCGGGGGGACCGATCTGCCTTGTTACTACTCCAAGTTCGGTGGATTCGTTCTCAGCGCATCGCTGGATAAGTACATCTACGTCATAGTGAAGAGACGGTTTGAGGAGCAGATCAGAGTCAGCTACTCGGTTACCGAGATCGTGGATAGCGCGGACAAGGTGGAGCATCCCGTCGTCAGGGAGGCCCTGAGGCTTCTGGGGCTGAGCAGCCACTTGGAGGTGATCTCCATCGGCGACATCCCGGCGAAATCGGGCCTAGGTTCGTCCGGATGCTTCTCGGTCGGACTTCTGCGAGCCCTGCACTCCTACAGGGGCGATAACACAACTCCTTCGGAAATTGCGGAGGAGGCTTGCCATCTCAACATGGAGGTGCTGGGAGAGCCGAGCGGGAAGCAGGACGAGTACATCGCATCCTTCGGGGGATTTGCCTGCCTGGACATTGACAGGTCCGGCAGGGTCGAGGTGTCGCAGTTACGCATATCGCCTGACGCTGTCGCCGAACTCAGCACCAGCCTGCTGTTCTTCTACACCGGGATTCAGAGGAGCGCATCCGAGGTCCTAGGGAGCCAGGCCGCCGCATTGCACGACGACGGCAACGCGACCTGCGAAGCTTTCCACCGCATAAAGGAGATAGGCTTCAAGGTCAAGAGGGCCTTAGAGGCCGGCGATGTGGAGGAATTCGGACAGCTTCAACACGAACACTGGCTTGCGAAGAGGGCCACTTCACCATCGGTTTCCACCGATGCCATAGACAGGTGGTACCGGATCGGCCTGCAAAACGGGGCATTGG
>CAYVLA010000180.1:0-6085 GCA_964452145.1 Hadarchaeota archaeon (SeqCode) | reverse complement strand
CGGAATCCTGGCTGAAGTCGGTCGGGGAGAACGGGCTCTTCGCGTTGGTGCCGCTCGGAACATACGATCAGAGGGATCTATGGAACGAGTCATTCGCCCAGTCCTACATCGATGCCCACGAAGGTTACGAGAGCCTGGCATGGTGGAACCTGCCTGAAGAGATGACATGGACGGTGGATTGGAAGCTCAACCAGGTGAAGGACCTAGCCGCATGGATCCGGAGGTACGATGGGAGAAACAGGCCGACCTACGAGTATCTCGCAGGCAACTACATAGCCTACGACATAAGGAACTACGTGCCCTATGTCGATATCATCGGGATAGGCGCCTACGTGGACTACAACGAGCAGCCCCGGCAGTGGATAAGATGGGCCGTGAAGCAGGTGACGGCAGGGATTGAGGAAGCGGGCTACAAGGTTGGCAATGACTACCTCGGCAATGAGCGGGTCCCCGTTGCGGTGCTACAGATGTTCATAGAGGGAGGAACCCACATCCAGAATGGGCAGGAATCCTACCATGACGTCTGGAGCGCCGTCTGTGCAGGGGCCAAGGGAATACTGATCTTCTCCCACCACTACAGGACCCAGTTCCCGCCCGAGGTCTACCAGGCCTTCTGCAAGGCCGCCGTCCAGCTGACTGGGAAACACGACCTGGGCAGGGTTGTCCTGTTTGGGGAGGATCTGGGTGGGATCTCTGCAAAGGTGACCAAGGGCCCCGCGACGACGCCCCCTTTCGACTCATGGGGCGGGAAGAACATCGTCCTCCCAACGATCAACATGATGGCCAAGCAGCACGAGGGCACCAGATACATCTTCGCGGTCAACGACGTGGACGAGCCCGTGACGGTGAGATTCGGGGGTCTGCCCTCGGGAATCACGGAGGTAACCGTGATAGACGAAGGGCGGACCATAGAGATCGCGGAGGGAGGCTTCGCGGACGACTTCGATGACTGGGGAGTGCATCTCTACCTGCTGAAGTGATGACGTCCCGCCGGGCAGCAAGCGCCAGCAGCTCTCTCAGACAAGGCTCTCCACCCGAAGAGAAGCTCAGGCGGGATGCCCCAGTCGCGTGGTATCCGTAACCCTGTACATCTTCTTCTTGACCATCAGGCTCCAGATCGTTCCGCCCGCCAGCAGGCCTGTGGCGGTCACGACGAGCCACTCAAGTGTGTACACCCAGAAGAGGGCTTCATCCTTTAGACGCACGGCCTCGGCGGCGATCTCCCTGACAACGCCTGATAACGAATCAAGGAACGATATGGTGGGGAGGTAATCCTGTTCCAGGTAGTGCTGGCGGGCAGTAACCGTTTCCCTCTCCACATCCTTCAGCCTGTCGGTGACCGACGCGACGTTGGCGCCGAAGTTCTCGGCCCATTCCATCATGGAGAGGATTATGGACTTCTGGGTCTGGATGTTGGTGAACAAGCGCCTTGCCTCCCTTCTTGCCTGTATGTCGGCTATCAACGGTCGGCCCAAAGAGTAGAAGACCATGTTGGTGGCCACGTCTAAGGCGTGGGGATTGTTCTCCTCCGCCCACCAGCCCTCAAAAGTGTGGGAGACGAGCCACTGCATCCCGGCGTTGCTTCCTCCCGGTCTCCACGATACCATCCACGGGATCTCGTAGGGCTTGACGTCTCCCCAGATCGTCGCCCCCTGCTTGGCCGTCATCGTGCAGTACTGGTCCCCGACCACTTTCTCGAGCCCGAGCCCGACGAACGGAAGAAAGACCGGATCCCTCTCCGTGCGGAACTTGACCCAGTATCCCCTGAAGAATGGGCTGACGCTTCCGTGCTCGGACACCGGCAGAACATCCGCCAGTATCGTGGGCTGCCAGGCGTAGTCCCAGCCCAGGCAGAGGCCGCACATGGCCGTCATGCCCGCCTCCCGAAAGGCATAGTCAAGGTCGAACACCTGCCTGGGCGTGAACGGCGTCCTTATGTCGTGAAACACCATCAGATCGTATCCATGTATGAGGAGATCTCTGGTTCGCGGGTAGTAGACCCGATCCAGCTTCTCCTTCTCGCTTTCCGAGATGAAGGGTGGAAGAGGATAGATCGCGTAGCGGAACACCGGATCCCGCATGCACAGGATCCTGAAGGGATTGTACCAGATCCACTGGGAGTGGCCCATCACGAAGGCTGATATCCAGTCCGCCTTACTCTGTGCCAACGCCAGGGGCAGTGATGCGACCAGGCCAAGAACGAGAATGACGACCATGGACCTCTGTGAACGTTGGCAAGCAACGAGCATATCCCGGCGCAGAGTCCTTCGCGTGACGGCCAAGCAGAAGCCGCCGCGCCTCTTCACCGCTCCATGTTTCCCTCGGCTGGTGGGGTCCCTCCACATTCCGGATCACCGCATTGTCAGCCCGTTCCTGCGCCACCGTAGGCGAGCGATTCATCTTGATATCTCTCATGGAAATGGCCAGTTCCCGGATTTCAGCAGCAGCTGGTCGAGGTGCGCCCGGCTATCGGAAGGCTGGAACCGATATTCGGTGTCCGAACCGCTCAGGCGGAGGAGTCACTCCCGGTCGCCTGGTTCACCAGCAGCCTGAGTCGGGCATCTCGGGTGCACACCTCGCCCAAGGCAACATCCGCCTCGGTGAAGACGGCCAAGAATATCTGCTTGGCGCCATGCCGTGAGTAATCGTAGATGATGTAAATCCTTCCGTCCGGGCCCTGAACTCCGTCGGGATAGGACACTCCCTCCCTCTCATCAAGGAGGAGCCCGCCCGACCAGCTTCGCCCGTCGTCCCTCGACAGATACGCTGTCAGGCGGGAGCGTCCCGTCCGCTGCTGGATGGGTCCGTGCTTCACCAGGAGGATGCTGCCCGAGCCCAGCCGCCGGATGAAGAACCGGGACGTTGCGTGCTGTATGCTAGAAGGTCTGAGCACGCCCCAGGTTCTGCCCTGGTCTGCGGAGTAACTCTCCCCGATGCCGTACTCGGTCCGGACCAGCATCCACACGCGGCCGTCCCGCTGCTCGACCACCATGTGTTCCGAGAAGGAGCCATCGGGCACGATCGGTCCACCCCTCCTAGCCCAGCTCGACCCGCAGTCGATCGAAGCATACACGCTAGGTCGCTTGTCCTCCTCCGGAACATCGGTGCGCTTGCTGGCTCCCCATACACAGGCCGGCATCAGCCACTCACCACTGCTCAAGACCGTGGGCTTGTTCATCATGACCCCGTTGCACAAGCGTCTGGGATCCGACCAGGCGGGGTCCTCCGATTCCGAGTTGGATGTCACAATCGCCCAAACGCCGGCGCGCCCGTCGAAACGGTGATAGCTCTGGGCCCAGAAGAGCCAGAGCCTACCCGTTGGATCGTGCCAGAGGCAGGGGTCGAAGGCTCTTACGGGATCCGGTGGATCTATGACCAACCTCAGATCCGACCACGTCTTGCCATCATTGTTGCTGGTGACGAGCATCACGTAGTTCTCATCCCCTTCGCCCGTGCCGCCCCCGTACCAGGCGGCCCACAGCCTCCCGTTTGATGCCCGCTCTACGCCCGGTATCCCCTGGAACATTCGACGATCACTGCCATATTCAGGACCCGGAGAGGCGTTCGGGAAAGCAGGTTTCAGGGCCAGATCGCTTGGTTCGCGGGTCATCTGTGTCGCTTCTCGGCATCACGGGAAAGGCTTCCTGCTGTTAAATGTCTGCAGCAAACCCGGCTCCCTAGATTCGCCCCAACGGGCCGGGATGTCACATAGATGCCGGGAATGATCGGAAGAGACAGGGGGAAACAGAGGAGCTTTATTGCGCCTCGATACCCGGCCCACCATGAAGTGCGTGTTGTTCGTCGTCGACACGCTCCGCGCGGACCACCTGGGATGCTATGGTTACCCTCGGGATACCTCCCCCAGGATCGATGAGCTGGCCCGGATCTCGACGGTTTTCGAGAGATGCTACGCAAGCGACGTTCCAACTATTCCCAGTTTCACCTCGACTTTCACGGGCCAGAGGGGCATCGTCAATGGGGTCGTCAGCCACGCCCGTCATGAGGCCATAGCTGAGGACGCTCCGTGGCTTCCCTCCCATCTGGAGTCCAACGCCCACACCACGGCGGCGGTCAGCACGCTGTACCACATGAGGCCATACTTTGCCCGCGGCTACAGGCACTATATGAACCCTGTCGCAGGCTCACCAGAGCTGGTCCAGCGCGCCACGGCCGACCAGATAGACTCTCTCGCCCTGCCCTGGATTCGTGAGCACGCCGATGAGGACTTCTTCCTGTTCGTCCACTACTGGGATGTCCACGAGTACTCTGCCCCCGAGCAGTACAGACGCCTGTTCTACGAGGGCGAAGAGACTGACCCGGCGAACCAAAGCCTGAACGGGGCCAGAGCATCGGAGGTATGGCCCTTCCTGGAGAGAAAGCTGGAGCGCATAAGAGAGGGGGTAACGGATGCGGAGTTCGTCAGGGCCCAGTACGATTCAGCCCTAAGGTACGTCGATGACCGGATCGGGCAGGTCTTCACCGCGATGGAGGATCTGGGTCTTGCCGATGATGTTCTGCTGATCGTAACCTCCGATCACGGTGAGAGCCTGGGCGAGCATTCGATCTACTTCGACCATGCTAGCGTCTATGAGGATACTGTCCGCGTCCCGCTAATCATCCGGTGGCCCGGTTGCCGGGGCCGCGGGGTCAAGGCCTTGGTGCAGAACATCGACCTGGCCCCTACGGTGCTGGAGGTCGCTGGCATTCAGATCCCTCCCCAGATGCAGGGAAGAAACCTTGTTCCCTTGCTTGAGGGAAGGGCTCAGGCCCACAGGGAGGAGGCATACATCAATCAGGGCGCCTGGCAGGCGAAAAGGGCGCTCATCGCCGATCGCCTCAAGTACACTCGATGCATCCATCACGGCTTCTGGCCGTGCCCGGCCGAGGAGTTGTACGACCTATCCGATGACCCTCAGGAACTCAACGAGCTGTCAGGCAGATTACCCCAGGTTCTCGACGAGATGGCCCTCAAGCTGAGAAGGTGGGAGGAGGCCCAGCTTGGCAGACGGATCGATCCCCTGGTCGTCGCCGCTGAGCGAGGGCTGACGCCCATCGCCTGGGTGTGGGAACTGGTCAAGGAGAAGGAGAAAGACTACGGCAAGTGGGCTGAGAGGATGGGTTGGCAATCCTCACGGCTTTCTTGCCCGCGTTGAGACGCCGGGGAAAATGGCGATCTCATCGAGATTGCCTCCAGTTACACGACCATCGCAGATTGCAGAATCGGCAGACATTCGGCGATGGGGATGCCGGCTCAACTTCCCCCCTCTCCACCCGATCCAGACCGGCAGCGATCCGCCTCAAGGCATGCTCCAAGCCCGGACCGTACTGGAGCGAGGCCTCCTGCCCGCGTCGTCCCGGGCGGGCATACACGATTCGAGCCTTCGGTCTTTGGAAGCCTAGGACCGCTACGCCGGCGAGATAGGCCGCCACCTGAATCCGGTCCGCCCACCAGGACCCGCCATCTCGCGGCGCGCTGGCGTGCTTAAGCTCCACAACCACCGGGTTCATGCCGTCCGTGCAGTCAAGGGCATCCGGATAGCCGTAACACCCCCTGCCTGGCACCAGCTCGGGCACCAAGGTGCAGAAGGTGTGCACCCTCAGCCCATTCGCCAGAACCACTCTTCGCCTGAGGGCCTCCCTGACCGTGACCTTGAGGTAATCCATGGCCTGCCCCACCGTCCAGACCTCCACTCGATCCAGCTCTCCTAGAAGCGAGATCATTCTCTCTGCGTCGATCTCATGGCCCACGGAGCCCCAGATGGCCGACGGTTCGCGGGCTAGCTGAGGGTCCCGAACCTGATTCAGAGCCAGAACGCGGGCTTGGCAGAGGCAGAAGCTGCGCAGCTTCGAGGGGCTTATGGCCGCCTTGACGAACTCTCCGAGATCCCGCTCATCGTCCCCCATCCTGCTCGGATTGACATGCAGGTTGATAAAGAGGTTTTCAAGGGGGAGGATGGGCCTTTTGGCAAGAAAAGGGGCTGGTGGCGGGGCCCGTTCGGCCTTACTTGTCGGAGGGCTCGGTGACTGCGAGACCCGTCTGAGGACTCTAACTGCGGGATGTGGCCCGGGTCGTCGCAGCCTCTCT
>CAYVLA010000179.1:0-6139 GCA_964452145.1 Hadarchaeota archaeon (SeqCode) | reverse complement strand
GTCCAAGCCTCCCCGCAGAGGACAAGGAGGGGATCCAGACCCATGTTGCAGAGCCTGGCCGTTGAGTCTATGAGTTCTGGTATGTTCTTGTTCCTGCGGAACACTCCCACGAATAGCAGAACCGGTCCTCCGTGTTCCTCGATAGTGCAGGCGATGTCCGGAACATCGGGTCTGTATGTCGGTATGTCAGCCCCTCCGTAGATGACCATGCTTCTGCGTATCTTGTCCCGGTAGAGGCGGGCAGAGAACCTAGACACCGCCAGATGGGCCGTGTAGGCACGGTACAGACCGAGTGAAAGGGATTTGCCGGCGTGGTGGGTTACGTAGATGGGTTTGCCTTTGGATCTAAGGATGCTTGTGTTCGAAAGGGCCTTATGGATCTGGTGAATGTGAACTGCGTCACAGGATCTCAGAAGGGCTCCTGGGGGCCATGCTAGGGGATTTGCCGCCCTAAAGGGCCTAGAGTAACCGGCCTTTACGAGAGTGAGGCGAAAGGATTCATTGATCGCTATCTGTTCTTTGAAGGGTGCCGGGGCAACCAGCTCGACCTCAATGCTAGAGGACAGAGCGTGGCAGAGACGGACCGGGTATATTCCGCCGCCCCCGACGAGTCTGAGCTTCTGTCTGAGGGCCGGAGGGAACGTCCTTCCCTGCAGAGCGCCAACGGATTCAAGGAAATCCCATGGCACCGCGGGTGAAACATGCATGACTCTCAAGCGTCCGGCCCCCCGCGTCATAGCCTGGCTCGGACCCTTACCAAGTTTTCGATCCTCCAGAAGGACTCCCGGAGGCTTCCCAGATGAAGCTCTTTCGCGAAGGCGACGAGTCGTCCCCTCTTGGCGGACGTCATGGATCTCCGAAGCCGGTCCCTTACAAGGTACCTGTCCAGAAGGTATCTCCTGGCCCTCTCTATGTCCCGTGACGAGAAGCCCGGAAAGCTGGTCACCGGCTGGGTGATCGTGTAGTGGCTGAAGTCGTCATCAACTATCCAGCCCTCCTTCTTGGCCTTATCGTAGAAGGGCGTCCCCGGGTAGGGGGTGGATACGCTGATCTCCACCGTGACCGGATCGATTCTGTCGAGAAGCTCCTCCGTCATCTTCACGCTCTGCCAGCTTTCCCCGGGAAGTCCCACCATGGCGGATGCCCTCGCCTGTATGCCCACGTCCCTCAGGTCTCGGAAGGTCTGTTCGATCTTTGGGATGGTCGAACCGGGCTTCCCAAATGCCAGGAGTCCCGGGTCCCCCGTCTCGACGCCGATCTGTACCGTTCCGCACCCCGCCCTCTTCATGAGTTCGACCAGCTTCCTAGGAAGCCTGTCAACTCTGCTCTCACACCTCCAGGCGACGTCCAGGTCCCGCTCCAAGATCATGTTGCAGATCTGTTCGGCCCGCGCGTAGTCCTGGGTGAATACCTCGTCCAGAAACCAGATATTGTGAACGTTGTGGCAGGACACCAGCTCCTCGATCTCCCTGACGGTTCGCTCTGGCCCCATGCTCCTCCACCCGTGACCATAGACAACCATGTATGGGCAGTAAGAGCATCCGTAGTTGCAGCCCCTGCTTGTCAGCATGGTGTAGAATGGCTCGGGCTGGTTGCCTCCTCCGGGTCTGAATTTGTATCCCGGTGTCATGTACCTGGACATTTCCAGTAGGTGGTGGGCGGGCAGGGGCAGCTCGTCCAGGGGCCCTGGGCTGGCCGAGCGCCCAGAAGCCACGCCAGACTGGCCAAGGGTCGCCACGCCGGGCAGGTAGGACAACTCGGATTGGCACGACAGGGCCGAGACGACCTGCGGCAAGCAGAACTCCAGCTCCCCCAAAATGGATGCCTTGACGCCGGGTATGGAAAGGATCCTGTCCGGGAGGACCTTGGCAACAGGTCCCCATGCGACGATCGGGAGGTCGGTTGCGGCCTGAGATATGGCTGCGATGAGCTTCGAGTCCTGCCCCAAGCACGGAAGAGATGTCCTGGTGATTAGGACATCAGGCTTGGTCCGTAGAACGGATCGGATGGTCGCCTCGCTGTCTAGGCCCTGAGCCTGGGCGTCCACGATGGACGCGTGATGACCCATCCCTTCAACGACTGCGGCAGCCTGGGCCGATAAGACGGGAGGCATCAGCGTGGAACTGGTCTGGGTATCGGCATCCCGCCCTTGGACTGTGCCAAAGCCTGCTGCATATTCGCGGTGGATGCGGATTCCGGGAGGATCGGGTAGACTCAGAAAGGTAACTCTTAGTTCGTGCAAGAGACCGCTTCTCTCCGCTTGCGAAGTAGTCGAGCCCTGTCATAAAGAAAGCTTGAGGGCTTCATGAAATGGTTTCAATCCAAAGGCTGCCGTGAGCAGTCGTCATCAGGCCCTGTTCATAAGATGGTATCTCGGGAGGCATTCTTGGCTTCTCGGTGCCCCGGCGATTCCGGGTTCAGCTCATGACTGGCGCGAGTGGTTCAACCCATGTCCAGCTTTGCCACGAGCAAAATGCGCAAGTCGACAATATTCCGAGGTGTCAGCCGCGACCGTCCCGTTCCCTTCGGACCTGTCGCCACCTGAGCATCTGTCTCGCTGCCGTCCTGCAGCTGTCCAGGGATCCTTGGTCGCCACGAGGGATCAGTCAATCCCCGCAGCCGGCTATCTCCATTCGTCGTAGAAGATCTCTCTCCCAGGCACCTTATCGAAGCAGCCCTTCCCTACGCCGTAATCCAGGAAGGCGAGGATGTCGTCCTGAATCTGCTCGCTCAGATCGCCCACCATCTCGGTGGACTCCACGATCATCCTCATCTCGTTGAGGGGCTGGTCGGCGTACTCCGACCAGATCCGGGCTGCCTCCTCCTTGTTCTTGGCGATCTCCCTGCATATCTCCCTCATGGCTCTGAGGAAATCCCTCGCCACATCCTCCCTGGAGAGCAGGTTCTCACCCAGGAGCAGTATGGGCACATGGAGAGGATGCCCTCTGACCGCTTCGAAAGCCTCGGTGCAGGACACCACTTTTCCCCCTCCTATCTCCAGAGCCCTGGCAGCATAGCCTGCCCAGAGCACTGCGGCATCCACCTGTCCAACCTCAAGGCTCGTCACAAGGCTTGCGGGGCTCTTGATCTCCACAACCGTGGCGTCCTCTTCCATTTTCAGCCCTTTGGCCTCAAGGTACCAGCTGATGGCCCGGTAGGCATCCGAGTTCCTTCCCATCACGCCGATGGTCTTGCCTCTCAGTTCCAGGACGTCCTGAACGGGGGGTTTTGCGATCAGCATCAGATTGGAAGCCGTTGAGACGGAGATGCCGATCTTAAAGGGCTGACCCTCCTCGAGGGCGCTAAGGCTCACCCCGGGCGATTGGGAGTTCACGTCGATCTGGCCGGCCGAGAAGGTAAGCATCGTGGTATAGGCATCCTTCATGGGGACGTATGTGAGGTTGATGCCGTGCTTGCGGAAGATCCCCTTAGCCAATCCGTAGGAGACGGGCAGGGAAATGGAGCCTGAGTAGCCGACGCCGTTGACGGTGACCTCACGCTGATCCGGTGGTGGGTGATTGATTAAGGCATAGATCAGCAACAGGGCTACCGCCGCGATGACTGAGACCGGCAAGGCCGCGATTCGACATCTCACTTGGGCACCTGGCTACTACTGATCGTCGCGCCGTCCGGAATAAAAGGCCTCTTAGGAACGGATCCATACCTTTCCTTGGATGCGAGTCGCTTCCCGAACCATCCCCATGACCGGCACCCACCAAGGGAACAGGTCACCGAGCTGCGGGGCCTGGCCACCGCCCGGTCCAGTATCCCTCCGGATCCTTGCCGACGGTCACACCGCGGCATGGCTCAGCGGCCCGTCCGATGATCACGGACGATTTCGGGGGCCATCGATCGGGCGCCTTCTGGACAGCAAAACCGAGATCGTAAGGCTCGTGGTCCAGATGGTGTGGAACGCAATGTAGTAGACGACCATCGCTAGGGACTCCCATAGAGAAGACCCTTCGGACCAAACGTTCCTGACTCGTCTTGACTTGCTCACCATCCTTCCCACCGTGGAGGCCAGTATCCCGGATCCAACCTGTGGCAGGTGCATGGGCCAGATCTTAGATTCCTCTCTACCCCTCTTCCTTGCCTTCAATATCTCGTCCACGGGATCATCAGGATAGTCATGCATCACAATGGCCTCGGTGCGGGCGACGCGGCAACCAGCCCTCTGTAGCTTAGTGTGGAATTCCCAGTCCACATTTAACCGAACCTCCTCCACGAATCCTCCGAGAGCATGGAAGGCATCCTTCGACACCGCCGCGTTCTTGGTGTCGAAGCCCCAGTACTGTTTCGCTCTCACCGCCTCGAGTCTGCAGTTCTTCGACTCTCTCAGACACAGGTAGTTGGGCCCCGTGCTCGCATCCGCCTCGCCTTTGATGATCGGGGTCACCAGCTTGGCAAGCCAGTCCGGTTTGGCTTCGCAGTCCGAGTCGATGAATGCGATGATGTCGCCCCTGGCTTGAGATGCCCCGATGTTTCTGCACTTGCCGCTGCCACCATTGACGGGTGATCGAAGCGCTCTGAGGCGGGGGTCGTCGGTGTATGTTTCAAGTCTCTCCCAGCTACCGTCGGTCGACCGGTCATCGACGGCTATGATCTCGTATTCCTCGAAGTCCTGCTCGAGCAGGGATCGCAGGAGGGCATCGATGTGGGATTTGTCATTGTACACGGGGACGATGACGCTGACCTTCGGTTGGGACTCCATGTCCGAGCCATATGGACGGGGCCCCGGATCTTAAAAGGGAGTTGGTCCTTGGTCCTTGGCTCTGTTCTTCGCAGAAGCACGGAGGAGACTCCAGCCTTGGGTCGATCCTCAAGACTGGAATCGGCCTTGTGCAAGTCCGGGAGTGTTGGCGGAGCCGCTCTTTGCCATGTTCGTCGCTCCCCGGGTGCCACAAGCCCGGACATTCGGCCCCGTGTCGACCACGGCGTTCTGCAACGCATTGAAGTCGCTCGGAAGGCTTTTATCAACTGCAGATCCGGTCTGAATTCGGGTGAGCATGGAGTACAGCACGACCAGATACCGTCCCGAGATGCAGGACGCCGTCGCGGAGCTGATGCGCTCTCTCTGGGGACACGATGTCGACCGGAACAAGAACTACCTTCGATGGAAGTACCATGAGAATCCACACGCCGAGGAACTGTTGGCGATGGTTGCCGTGATCCGCGGGGAGATCGTGGGTTTCCGCGGATTCATGCCGACCCGTTGGAGCGTCGGTGGAGATCATCGCTTCATCCTCCTGTCGCCGGCCGATACCTGCGTTCATCCCGATCACAGGCGGAAGGGCCTATCGATTCAGATGGGCAAGGCGGCCATGAGGGAGTACGGCGCGAGGTATCCTCTGTTCTTGAACACGAGTTGCAGCCAGGCCTCGTTGGGAGGGTACCTGAAGATGGGCTTCGTTCCTCTGGGCCAGAGGAAGCTGATGATCAGGGTCGGCCCCGGAGGTATCCTAGGAGCGCGCCCCGTCGGTGGGAAGCTGCTGGGTCTGGTGGATCGAGCAATTCGACGCCGCTCGAAGCTGGGGACCATTCGACTGGATGATTCCACCGAGATGGTCGTTTCGGATGAACCCATGCCGATTGAGATGTCGAGGATTGCGTCGATTCACTTGGATCGGCAACGCTTCACGCTCTGCCAAGACGAGGCCTTCTTCAGATGGAGATTTTCGAGCGGCAGGAGGCGGTATGTCTTCTATACCGTTCGTGATGGAGGCGAGGTTATGGCCTACGCGGTGGTCAGGCTCCATGGGAAGCGGCGCGGGGTGATCGTCGACTACGGCGGTGTCAGCGACGATTCCCTGCGGTCCATTCTCAGGGCTCTGGCTTCATTTAGGCTTCACAGCGTTCTGTCGATCTGGGATGTCTCACTGACATGCGATCTGCGAGAATGGCTCGGAACCGCCGGGTTTGCCCCGGCCTGGCCCATCCAGAACGCAGGGACAGGGCTCGCTGGCCGGGCCTCACTCCCTTTCCTTGTCAGGCCCGTGAAAGAGTCGTTCGCCGAGCATGGCTGGTGGGTCTCGGGGCTGGACACCAGGAGAATAGACAACTGGTCAATTAAGGCCATTTGCTCGGATGATCAGTAGCGTCCCACATCCAAGCCGGTTCGCTCAAGCGGCGGGCATATCAT
>CAYVLA010000178.1:5673-6142 GCA_964452145.1 Hadarchaeota archaeon (SeqCode) | reverse complement strand
GAAGGAAAGGCCCCTCCCCGCGAACGTGACAAGGCTGGCTGGGATGGCCCGGACATGGCCGGGATCGCGGTGGTGGATGGTGAACAACGGCCGCGCCAACCGGTGCTTCACCGCCGAGAACCCTGAAGAAGATGTTGTACAAAGAGCCTTCATCGCACATCATCGATGTGAAAGCAGAACTGATTGCAGCCAGGTCCGGGCAGGCCAGGGATGCCCCGACCAAGCAGGTGGTGCTCGGCTCGGGAGCCGACATCTTTCCCGATTTCCGGCTTGGCCGGGAATGCGATGTCGAGTACCGTTACCGGGTCCGGGCATCCGCGGCCAGATCGTGCGATACCGAGATCGCCGGGTTTGCCTTCTAGAGGTCGGGTCTGCCCCGGGGCCGACCACAGGGACGATCCTTGCGCATACCCACGAGGCAAGAAGCGGCGATTGACACTTACACCCGCAAGCCCGGCGAGCCTAGTCC
>CAYVLA010000178.1:5172-5663 GCA_964452145.1 Hadarchaeota archaeon (SeqCode) | reverse complement strand
GCCGTCCAGCAGCCTAGCCTCCATGGTGAGGCGGTCCCCGTCGATCGTGACCAGGACGAAGTGGTTCACCTTCCGGAACAGCGCGCTCCACTCGTTCTCGGTTCTCCGGACCCGCAGGGGTGCACCCGCCCCCGCCGAGACCACGTAGACCGTGCCTGCCCCGGTATCACCGACCACCGAGCCGTTGAAGATCGGATGGGTCCTCTCATACTGATGGTCGTGGCTGCTGAAGGCCATGTCCACGTGGTATCGGTCGAAGAGATCGCCCCAGGCCCTCCGGACGCCCGCGGAGGCACCGTAGCGCCCCGAGCTGTACATGGGCCTGTGGAAGATGGCGAACCTCCAGGTGGCGTTGGTGGATGCAAGGTCCTCCTCCAGCCAGGCCCGCTGCGCGCCCCCCATATCCCTCTCGGTCGAGAGCATCACGAAGTGGGCATTCCCGGGAGATGCTCTCCACTACGGCCACTGCCAGGGGCAGATCCAATTAATTC
>CAYVLA010000178.1:0-5162 GCA_964452145.1 Hadarchaeota archaeon (SeqCode) | reverse complement strand
CGGGCGAATGGTGGGGGCCGGGGGGGGGGTTATGGATGCTGTGGGTGTGCTGGCTTCTCGATTAGCCCTCCTGTATCATTCTGATGATCCTGGAGTAGAGTTCGGCCGAGCATCTCCACCCCTGCCCGATCATCTCGTCCAGGGCCCTCCAGGCCTCTTCTCTGGTTATCCTGCCGCTCCCTATCAGCATGGCGAGGAGGAAGGCGGTGCCGCCGACCCTGATCCCGTGGGCCCTGGCCACGTCCCGGGCGGCTCTGTCATCCAGCACGGCCACCCCCTCTTCCTCCCTTGCCAGGGCCAGGACCTCCGCGTCCGCTGGATGGATGCGGCCTCGGCCGATGGCCGTGACGAGTTGGACGAATCGTTGATCCGCTGGTTTCTTGACGATCAGGAGTCCGTCCGAGATGGCCTGCCCGATGAGGGCGGCATCCGGGTGTCCCTGTTCCTTGCCCCTGTGGACCACCTCCGCCACCACCTCGGGGGGCACCAGCATTGCGTGGGGGAGGTACCTGAGCAGCGGTAGAAGGCCTGCCCTGGTCAGGTGGATCAGGGGAGTGGCATCGAGGACTATCTTGCCCTTCGTCGTCATCGTGACATCTCGCTGGCCAGGCGGAACTCGTCCTCTATCTCCTCCGGGTGCAGCCGGACCCACTCAACCTTCCTCTGCCTTACCAGGTCCATCATTTCGTAGGCCGAGACGCCTGCCAGATCGGCCGCGCCCAGGAAGGTGATCCTGCCCTCCCCCAGGAGCTTGATTGCCCGTTCCCTCCGCCACTCCGAAATACCCTTTTCAAGGAGTTTCCTGACCGCGGTCGACTTATCGACGCCCTCTACCTCCATGAAATCGGCAAGGAGACGGGCAATCTCCCGTGGCACCCGGGCCCCGAGGTGTTCAGAAGCCATGGAAACCCGTTGTTCACAGATGTATAATAATGTTCACACCGGCGCCGGGCAGCGGTGGCTGGATTGAAGCCCCGCCCGGCAGATCTGCGACCGACTGACCGAGATGATCCAGAACCAGAATCGCATGGAACTCCTCAGGAGAGGAGAGGATCTCGTGCCACCTGCAATCTATGGGATCCTCGTCTCGCCCGATCATCGAAGCTGCGGAGCTCCCCGTGGTCCGGGGGGACGGCGTCATCAGGGCCCTGAGGAAGGTCGGCTTCGACATCACCGGGCGGAGGGGAACGCTCCTGAGCGTGCTCGGGCAGTCCGGGATCGGCAGGCAGGAATTCCTCAATCTGCCCTGGGCCGCGAGGAGCTGGATCCGGAAGGGTGCCGGGTCAGTGGGCTCCGGGGTAGAATCTCACCTCCAGGACTCTGGATTCCTGACAGCCCAGGTTCGTCCAGCGTTTTTCTTTCTGAAGCCTAGAAGTAAAGATCCCATCGCAACGTAAGATTTTTGAGTCTTAACAAAGCATACACATACTGGTATGGAGTCGAGCAAGCTTTCGTCCAAGTTCCAGCTGACCCTTCCAAAGCCGGTGAGGGAGGACCTCGGCGCCCGGGAGGGCGACCGGATCCTGTTCGAGCGCGACGAGAAGGGGTTCTGGACGATACTCAGGGTCCCCAGCGATCCCGCCGAGGCCCTGCGCCACCTCGGGGAGCGGGCGGGCCTGACCGGGACCCCGGAGGAGGTCCACGGGGAGATGGAGAGTTGGGAAAGATAGGCCTGGACTCCAACGTCTTCCTCTGCCTGCTCCTGCCCGAGGCGTCGAGGACAGATCCTGAGAATGTGGAGGGGGCAGGAAGACTCCTCCGATCCTTGGGCAGGGAGAACCAGGGCGTGACCTCCGCCCTTCTGCTTGCCGAGGTTGCCTGGGCCTTCCTGAGGGAAGGCAAGAACGGCCCGGAGGTCGAGGCTGCCCGAACGATCATCACGAGCATGGAGGGACTGGATGTCGTGGCCGTGACGCCGGATCTCGCCTGGCTGGGAGGGAGGTTGCGCGGCAAGCACTACTCCAGGGAGCGATCCATCTCTTACCAGGACTCGATCTACCTGGCGACATCCATCCAGGCAGGCTGCGATGCCCTGTACTCGACGGATAGGCATCTACTTGGAATCCGAGAAGGCATACGGGTGGCCGAACCCAAGGAGTTCCCTGGAGGACCCTGAGATAAGTGTTCGTTCTCAGTCCGTCCGTCCGGGGGCAACATCCATAAGGTAAGAATGCATGTGAGTGCCATCAAACGGAGGAGAAGCGCGATGTCACCGTCGTCAGCGCCAAAGGCTGGGTAGTGATCCCCCAGGCCATTGGGGAGAGGCTGGGGCTCGGTCCCAGGACCAAGTTACTGGTCTGCGGGTGCTAGGACCGGCACCGCCTCCTGGGGGGAAGGACACTCTCCGCGGGAGCCTCCTGAGGCGTTCTCGGGGCAGTCTACATCCAATCCCTGGCGATAGATGACGAGGTAGCGGTCAGGGCAGGGAAGTTCAAGGGCAAGTACGCAGTCCCGGTGGCGAATGCCTTCATAGCTGCCGCCGCATCTCGGGAGGACTCGATCGTGATCAGCGACGACGCGCACTTCAAGAAGATAGCCGAGATCAGGGCCCTGACGGAAGACGAATTCCTTTCGCGGCTGGGTTGACATCTCGCCCGGCAAACCTGCGACCAACTCCTGACCTGACGAGCCACTGCGCCCCGGGATGGATGGGGATGACGTTCGAGGTACTGCTTCACTCCGAAGCCGAGGGATTCCTTGACATAGCCGAGAACAGAGCAGGGAAGAGGCTCCGCATCCTCTCCTCAGCGCCTGAGAAAGGAGAGAGACTGAAACACACCGATTCCTGGCTTTTGAGGATAGGGGACCATCGCGCCGTCTACGAGATGATCGAGGCAAGAACCGGGTAGTCATACTGCTCATCCGGCACGGGAAGGAGGTCTATGACGATTTCTCGGGATCGCTGCGAACAACCAGATCCTCTTCAGATCTCAACTGTGCCCGCTTGACGATCATGTCCTGACCACGGGCACGTCATCGAATCCTAGGGCTACCCTGCTTCGACGGGCTGATCGAGGGCATCCCCAACAGCGGCCCCGGCCACCAGCCAGTAGTGCCCGGGGCATTGGCCCACCCGGCCAGGGCCGGGCATCAAGAATCCGAGCTGGCTCCGGGAAAGGTGGCGTGAGCCGGCTTTGCGGTCGAGCATCGCCTTGACCGCCGTTGCGCCCAGATGCCGGGGATCACGGCCACGGTCATCCCATCCGCGTGGAGCCCGCCTCCCTGTAGATGCGTCTCCCCATCATCACGTAGAACAGGAAGTACCCCGAGGCAAAGAGCGTGCCTGTCACGGCGCACCACTCTGTGGCGTAGATCCACACGAACGCCGCGTCCTTCGCCCGCAGGGCCGCGTCGGCCACCCCGGATATCTCGCCGAGGAGGGCCCTCATCTGCTCGATGCAGGCCGGATAATCCTGCGCTATGTACGAGTCCTCGGCCCCGGCCTTGGCCAGGACCAGCTGATCGAGCCTGCCCTGGACCCTTCCCGTTCCGCCGCCCAGCCTCTCCACGAAGTCCAGCACCGACCTCACGACGCCCCGGCGTACCTCGAACTCCTCGAAGAGAAGACGGATCCGGTGAACGATCGCCGGATCGGGTATCTGGAGGCCCGCCGAGTAGTAGGCCATCCCTGCCGAGAAGTCTCCGAAGTACTCCCACCGGATGAAGTCGTTGCCCCATGGATTGCCCCAGGTAGACGTGAAGGCGAAGGCCGACCCCCTGCCTACCTCCCAGTAGACGAGCAGGGGGTGTTCGAGGGGGTTGGAGACCCCCAATAGGGTCGAGCCAAGCTTGGCGGAGGCCAGGTTCAGGGAGTAAAAAGGGGGACCCCTCCTCCAGTCGAAGGCCGAGACGAATGGGTCGTCCTCCTTGACGGGGCGGATCCTGAAGGCGAAGTCGAAGTGACCGTCCACGCCGCCTATCCGTATCGTGTCCACCGGGAGCAACTCCCCCACCCTGGTCCGGCCCCAGTCGGGGTAGACTATGTATCCTTCATAGCCCCCGAAGGACGAGAGGCCGCCAATCATCACCAGACCCAGGCCATGGGCCTCGGTCCCCTCAGAGATCCAGTTCAGCCAGTCGGCGGTGAAGTAGTCCGCGGCGCTGTTGCTGAGCATGACGACGTCGGTTGTATCAACCAGGTTATGGAGGTTCCTGGGCATGTATAGCCGCATGTAACGCCTGATCCCGGCCAGGTCGACCGCCAGTTCCTGAATTGAGGATGGAACCAGCCGGAGGGAGATCAGCGGATCCACCTGAAAGGCCAGCGTAGGGGTCTGGACCGCCAGGCAGTCGCCGATGTACTTGAGCCTGATCCTCCGGGTCTCGGGGTCCCTCCGTTCCTCCCTCGAAGCACAGGTGGGGACGGAGAGCATCAGGATGATCGTCCCTGCGAGGAGGATCCACGGCCCTGAAATGCGCGCCATTGTCAGCGCCCCTCCGGGTCCCGTCTGGTGGATCTGCAGGCAGCAGCCCCAGCGCTGTCGAGATCTTCGTACGGACGGCTTTCGAAGTGCGGCTTGAGAAGGAACCGCTCCAAATCCTCCTTCGCCTGCCTCTTCTTTGCTTCCCACCTTTTACATGGATCCCAGATCAAGGGGCTCTCCGCTCGTTGAAATCCCTTTCTTTCCCGCGTCCCAGCTGTGTCATCCGAAAATATTTCCGCCTCTCTTCTGGGACGCAGAGCGGCTCAGTTCCGCGGCCTCCCGACTGCCCCTGAGGAGCGCAACGAGAAAATCGGTGTCGAGCAGGGTCATGTCTCGACACTCTCCGGACGTGCCTTGAAACCCGCTCGGCGAATCTCCTTGGCGGCCGCCTCGAACTCCTCGTCATCCTTAAGTCTACCTGCAAACTCGGACAAGGATCTTCTTTGCGCAAGCCCCGCGATCCGCTTGACCACATCGGTGAAGCTCTCCCCCGGCCTCTTGAGCCCGGCAAGGGCCTCGTACGCTTCCTCCGAGATTGTGAGTGTTTTGTGCGCCATGCGAGCCGTGTATTCATACGTGCACTTAAATGCTGGGTCAAACCCAAACCAGACAATCGAGGACACAAGAGCGTCTCGGTGCTGAAAACCAGCACGGAAGGGAGGTATGATCAACACCCTCATCAAGAGACTCCAGACGCTCAAGACGGAGGAAGAGTGGAGTTCCATATCAAGAGGAAGG
>CAYVLA010000177.1:0-6143 GCA_964452145.1 Hadarchaeota archaeon (SeqCode) | reverse complement strand
CCATAGGCCTGGGCGGCTTCGATGTAGGGGAACTCCTTGACCTGCAGGAACATGGCCCTGTAAGTCTTCACGCCTCCTCCGAAAAGGCTCAGCCCAATCACCACGAGGAGGATGACCCATATGCTGGTCTTGTAGAACATGGCGATCATTATCAGGATTGGCAGAAACGGGAGTATCATGAAGAACTCGGTTGCCCTCTGTAGCGAGAAGTCTACCCATCGGCCGAACCATGAGCTGATGGCGGCAATCGCCATCTGTATGCCGGCGATGGAGACCGATGCCAGAACGCCGAACGCCATGGCTATCGGAGCCCCCCATAGCAGGGCAATGCGCAGATCGCGCCGGGAACCGTCGGTGCCGGCTATTCCATAGACCTTACCGTAGACGACGAGCTTGGCATCTATGTCAGACTCATCCTCGAAAAGGGTGCCCTCCAACACCATCGAGTATCTCCCCTTCTCGGGGCGTGCCGTCTTCAGCCCAGCAATGGTATTGTCTGCAATCGCAAAGAGGCCAACGCGCACCGGAATCTCATAGGCTATTGTCTGGTTTGTCCTGGTCTGGTAGTAGCTCCGCAACGAGCTCAGAAGCTTGGCATCGCCTCCCAGATAGTAACTGTCCTGCTTCTTGATCCCCATCTCCTTCAGCTTTGTTATCTCTCCGCTGGGTCTCTTCCAGTATATGGCGACATGCGGGGCGGATACGTTGAACTTGGATCGGAAGAACAGGTTGACCTCGCTCGGAAAATCATCGAAGCCGTAGTTGAAGCTGAACTCGATTCTGAAGGTCTTCATCTGCTTGCCGAATGGAACAACCGCCTTGGTTGCACCTGACCCGGCACGCGTCGTATCGAGGACTATGGTCTTCGGAAGCTTCTTGCTGGTCATCCAGTTTATCCAACTCGGTCGGGCGTTTCTGGGGCTGTCCAACCAGGTGTCGCCGCCCGCCCGCCACAGCGTCACCGCCTGCTTGTAGGGTATGGTGACCACGGCGACTATTGAGATGCATATCAGAAAGAGGATGATCGCGATGCCGAACACGGCTGACCGGTAGTTCAGAAGGTCCGCAAGGCCAGCTCTCCACCTTCGTGCCGTTGACGACGTCGCAGGTTGTCTCTGCTCAGGATCCCGGTTCATCTCTAGCTCACACCCGCTCTAATGCGTGGATCAACGGCTGCGTACACCACATCGAGCATGAGTACGGTCATTGCAAGCAGGTACGCATAGATGATGATGACTCCGATGATGACTGGCGAGTCAAAGAGGCCTATCGCCTGCCAGAGTAGGGAACCGATCCCTGGCCAGTTGAATACCCTCTCCGTGATGATCGCGCCCATCCACGATCCTATGAGCGTCAGCGCGAAATCGGTCAGAATCGGGGGCAGGGTTGGCCGCAGGACGTAACCCCTATCGATCTGGCCGGGCGGAAGTCCCTTGGCTTTCGCCAGCTCGACGTAGTCCTCGCTCGAGAATATGAGAAAGAATGTTCTCCTCACATAGATCTGTATGAAGGAATAGCCGACTAGCCAAGAGGCCACCGGGAGTATCATGTGCTTCATCACACTCAGAGCGTAGCCAAGAGTGGTCTCAGGGGGCGGCACGCCGACCAGGCCGCCATATGGAAGGATCCCCAGCAGGGAAGCAAAGATCAGGATCAGAAAGATGCCGTAGAACCATCCTGGGACCGAAGATAGAGGCGAGAGCCCCACCATGACCTTGTCAAGCCAGCTCCCATAGCGCCTCGATATGTACAGGCCTGCAAGAAGGGCAAAGAAGAACAGGATCATATTCGTAGTCGTGAACAGCAGGATGGTCGCGGGCAGCCTCTCCAGTATTATGAGTCTCACGTTCTTGGATCCGCTATTGCTCGTCACATGGAGCGCCCTGCCAAGCCGCAGCGTCAGGGCATCCTGGAGGTAGCCGAAGCTGCGGTAGACGAACGGCTTATCAAAACCCAGGCGTTTGATCTCTATGTCGAGTCTTTCCTCTATGATCCTCTGTTGTTCGGCGGTCGGGAGGGCCCTGTAGGCAGGATCATCCCTGACCTCTGTCCCTATCCTGAATAGCGTCTCGCCCTTAACGATCTCGTCCACATAGCCCCCCATGTTCGCAACGTAGATGGTCGCATAGGCTGCAAGCACGACCACGGCCACAAGCCCCACGGCCCTCTTGGCCGAGTACTTGGCGAATCTGGTGATCTGCTGGATCGTGTCCGAGTCCAATTCACGGCAGCCTTAGCGGCAGGGTGAAAAATGTTTGCTGCGCCCCCATGGCGAGCCCGAGTCTTGCTCTTCGATCCAAGCCGCCAAGGAGCAATGCAGGTACAAGAGGGCACAAACGTGACTCGGAGCCAGGGAACCCCCTCCTGATCAGCCAACCGACCAGACCGGTTGCTCTGGGGAGACGACCAGACGAGCCCTAGCTGTGACCGTCAGGCACATGCTCACGAAGCTACCGAAAACGCAAAAAGACGGGCCCCGCCGGACCGGCCTCGCCGGCCGTTTGAGGCCCATTTCGAATTGAAGTTCAGATTCGTGTGTCACCGTTCTATGTGGGTGGCGTCTTCTTCGACACCTTCGGGACCAGTATCGCTACGATCGCCAGGACCACTGCGATAACGGCCACGATCATGGCCATGTTGGCTGTTCCCTTGAGGCTATTGACTTTGGCCTCCAGATCGCTCGTCACGCCTGCAAGCCTGTCGGTTGTGGTCTTGAGCTCTGCCGTCATCTTCCCGGTCTCGCCGGCGAGGTAGTCCTCGAAGTTGACCGCAATGAAGGATGCTTCCCCTATGACTGGAATGCTGACTAGCTTGGATGCTGCCACAGCTTGGAGCTTGTAGGAGCCCGCCGACAACACCGAGGTCTCCGTGCTGGTCAATGTCACCTTGTATTTTCCGTCGTCGATTGGCTCAGCCTCACCTATGGCCGATACCTCGCCACCTGGGCCAACTAGCAGGTACTTCACGAAGTCCATGTCGCTTAGCGCGTACGGCTGTCCCTTGTAACTGACGTCAACGGTGAAGTTTCCGGCCAGGGCCTGCACGATCGTTGCCGGCCCGGTGACCGTCACATCAGGCATCTTGGGCTCGGAGAATCCGGCGAACTTGTCCGCCCTGTCAATGCTATCCCTGTTGGCCCTTATCGTCACTATCCTTGCCGTCGTATCCACTGCGTGCAGGTAGTACCACCCGTTTCCGACATAGAGGTGGCCTCTCGCGTCGTACCACGACTTCAATGCTTGGTACCTCGCCGCGGCCTGGTCCGATGTCAGATAGGCGCCCAGCACCTTCTGGTAGGGCACGAACCTGCTCGCCAGTGCTTCGTTGAGGTTCTGGCTCAGGATCGCAAGGCTCGGACCCGCTATGTAGTTGGTCCACTCCACGTTAAGAGTCTTCGCCTTGCTGGAGCTGAAAGCCAGCTGTTTCTTGGATTCGGCAAGCCAGCCTATGGTCACCATGTGCCAGGGCGATGACATCGTCGCCGTACCGGCAAATGGATACCAATCCATCGCGGCGTTGAAGGCCATCTCCTCGGCGTCGGGCACGACCTGATCCGTGTAGTGCTCCGTGATCAAGGGATCCTGCTGCACTATCTTCCAGCCCTTGAAGTAGCTCAGGAACGTCTTCACGAATGAGACTCTTGCGGGATCGTAGACGGGACTCGCTTCGTAGGCGTAGTCAAGCGTGTAGATGAAGTCGAACACGAAGTCGGCAAGCGACATCTTCGATCCATCGTGCCACTTGACATTCCACAGGTTCGGGTCCCAGTTGATGGTGATCTTTGACTTCGCCTTAACTCCTGGTCCCGCCAGCTTGACCTCCTGTTTCTCGGCGTCCCAGCCGATCCATGCGTCCTCTGGAACCTCTATCTCCTCGGCGAATCTCAGGGTCACCCAATCCAGCGTCTTAGCCACCGGCAGTCCTCGCTGAACGATCACTTCGGCATTCCCTGCGCGCTGGGGCCAGAAAAGACCGGTGAACGGGTCTGCGATGTAGGGCCAGTCAGCCGTGGCCCGGCCTATCATCGAGTCGTAGACCCAGTTGGTGCCTCCGATCGGGTTCCATGGCTCGACAAGCAGGTCGGACGAGGCAATTCTGACGTTGCCGCCGGCTTTGTCCACGAGCCTCATCGTGTAGGGCCACATCCTGCTTGCGTAGAACCCGCCCGCCAGGTCAGCGGCCAGTTTCACCTCATTCCGGGCTACCCACGGCGAAACCCTGTTGTGAGTCCAGATCCTGACCGAGTCCTCCAACGACAACTCCAACGCTCTGGCCATCAGCTCGTTTCTTTCCTCCATGGTGGTATACGCACCGCTGTCCAAAAGCTCTGCGACGTAGTCGAACTCCGAACTCGGCGTGTATGCCTGCCATAGGGGCGAGGGCAAACCCCTCTTGGTGTAGAAATAGGCGAAGTTGCCGCTTTGGTCCCTGCTGACTACGGTGGTCACCCAGCCTCCAGTGTAGAAGTGGAAAAGGCCATCGTTGGGGTTCCCCGAATACCATATGGGTGAGGCCTCTCTTGACACCTTGTACATCCGTTCGACGGTGAAGTTGATGGCTTCGAGCTGGGTCGAGACGTAGTCCCCCAGATCCTTCCTCTCGTCCTCGCTTCTGATGAGGGCCTTGATCACAACGGGCTCTCCCTTGTACTGCCACTTGCCGTTCTGGATAGAAGCTCCCATCTTCTGCATCTCTGCGGATATGACGGATTTTGCCTTCTCGAAGTTGTAGGCGTACTTGATCTCAAGTTTCTTGGCCGTGTCTATGAGCCTTGCATAGTCCGGGAAGGAGGGGGTAATGGCAAGGTACCGAGGAACTGCCAGCCCCTTGGCTATCTCGTTCGCCACGTGGTCCCTGTCGATGAGCCAGTTCATCGCTTCCCTCACCTTGGCGGAGGCGAAGGGGTTCAGCTTCCCTGTGTTGGGGAATTCCGGCCCAACAGGGTTGAAGGCTATCTCGTTGTAGCTTCCGTACGATAGAGCGTACCACAACTTGTCCGATGCTTTGACCTCCGAGAACAGGTCCGGGTCGTTGACTGTGAAGAAGTAGGCATCCATCTCGCCCTTCTTCAGCATGTCCAAAGCCTTGGCGTTGTCTCCTTCTACGAAGAAGGTGATCTGATCCAGCCACCCTCCCATTGGGGCGGTCTGTGCCACCGCGGTCGCTGTGGTTGCTAGTAGTACTGCAAACACTATGACACACGAGGTGTAGATCTGTCTGTCCGTAACAACACACCTCCAAGCCAGTGCGCAGGGCTTCGCTCTTTTAAAGTTTTTTGTTGGCCGTTGTTGTTGGCTGCCTTGTTGGCTTGTTGGGTGATGGGATGAGTCGAGTTGCCGGGTTGGCTGGGCGGGCCACTCCCTTCATTCGTCTGTCCCTGGGATCTACCTTGCGGGGAACTTTTGCAGGAGTTGTGGGGGTGCTTCTGGAGAGTGGCTTGTGTGGGATGGTTCTCGGCGGGTTCGTGGGTCGCCGGCCTTCGGGTCAACAGATGAACTTCGCCGCCGCGACGCAGAGGGGACCTCCTGCCCAAGGAATTGGGCTCTTTTTTCTGGTTGCTGGGATGTCCGCGCCGTTGTGAGCATGTGCCTGCTTTGCGAGCATTTTTCTACCTCGTGGGCCTCGTGTATGAGGGGCGTCGAGGTCGGTTCTGGGCGTGGCATGCGTCGATGTGTTCGTACACGAGATCGACTACGTCGTGGAGGACGCACTACCGGCGGTAAGGATCTTCGGGCGCACTACCACCGGCGAGAGCATGGTCGCCCTCATTTCCGACTTCAAGCCCTACTTCTACTGCATGCCCGAGGGCGGCTCGAGCCCAAGGGAGCTGATGTTGCGGATCCTCTCCTCTGAGGTGGCAACCCCCGCCAACCTGGTCGACGCCCGCCTTGAGAACAAGATATGGCTAGGGAGGGAAGCCCCCCTGGTCCGGGTCACGGTGGACAATCCCAGGAACGTCAGAGCTGCGCGATCGTTCCTCGAGCAGATTCCCGCCGTGGAGGAGACCTTCGAGAAGGACATCCTGTTCAAGAGGAGGTTCATCATCGACAAGGGCATCAATCCTCTGGGGGTGGTCCAGGTGGCGGGGCGGGCCTCAGCTCCCCAGCCCAGGAACGGGTTGGGGGTGGCACTCGCCGTCCGCG
>CAYVLA010000176.1:0-6156 GCA_964452145.1 Hadarchaeota archaeon (SeqCode) | reverse complement strand
CAACACGGCCTTCCTTGCACACGGAAGATATATGTAAGCTGTCTTCATCCCGTGTCGGGGAGTGCCCTGACGGACAGACTCACCCTCCTACTCATTAACACCCCCCACCCATCTAGATATCGGGTCGTCGTGGAAGGCGTCGACCTGACTGCATACTTCCATTTCACTAATCGAAGGAATCGTCCTCCTCTTGACCTGGGGTACGTCGCCTCGATGGTTCACCGGTCTATGGGCCAGAACATAGGCTTGGCATTGCTTGAGGCAAATGCCCGGAGGCTGTCCGTCGAGGAAACGGTTCGCGAAGCGACCAAGTCAGAACCGGACATCGTCGTCCTTAATACGACTGCCTTTGATCGTTGGATCTGTCCCTACCCATCCATCGAATCGCCATCCCTGCTGCTGAGAGCTCTGAGGTCGTCCCTTCCCGATGCCAAGCTGGTGGTGATCGGCCCCCACGTAACGGTCTTTCCTCAACGCTCCATGGTCGATATGCCTGAGGCTGACATGTGCGTGATCGGGGAGCCAGAGGGCCCCGTTTCGCGGTTGGTTAGTTCGCTCACTGAGGGGGAGGAGGTGCCCGAGATAGCCGGGACGGCCACTCGGTTTGGCGACGAGGTGAGAGTGAACCCGCCCGGGCCTCTAGGCAGCCTCGATGATGATCCGATTCCCCTTTATCCGATCATGCCCCTTCACCCCTACCAGAGATATGGATACTTCAAATCCGAGCTGTACCGTTTCAAGGGTCTTTCGACTTTCATCCTTAGCTCCAGGGGGTGCCCGTTCCGCTGCGGGTTCTGTGCGCTCTACGTCCACAGAAGGGGCTTTCGTTCCCGTTCGCCCGGCAATGTGGTGGACGAGATAGAGATGCTGTCGAAGGAGCGTGGCGTGGGCATCGTCCGGTTTCAGGACCCCGAATTCTCCATCGATCGCAGGCGCACGGTCAGCATGTGCGAGATGCTAGTCGAGAGGGGGATTCACGTTGCCTGGAGTGCCGAAACCAGGTACTCCTCGGTGGACCCGGATCTCTTGGAGCTCATGAGGGAATCTGGATGTTACCAGTTGAACTATGGTCTGGAATCCGGTAGTCAAGTCGTCCTGGACTGCATCGACAAGAAGCAGACCGTTGACGAGGCGGAACAAGCCATAGGGTGGACCTCTGAGGCAGGCATACATTGCAGCAACAACCTGATCTTCGGCTTGCCCGGCGAGGATCCCTCCACGATAGGGGAAACGCTTCGCTTCGCCGAGAAGATGTCGGTGTTGCCGAAGGTGACCTTTGCCCGGGCCTCACTTTCCGTGCCGTACCCGGCGACAACCCTCTACGAGATGGGGGTGCAGGACGGCAAGTTCGAGCCCATATCGTCATGGAGGGAATTTCCAAGGGTGCTCGCTGCCAGCGGTCAGATACGAACCGCCTTCAAGGACATCAGACAGGTGGCGGGGGCCATCCGGAGCTGCAACAACAAGCTCAGGCAGATCCAGTGGGCGCATACCTTCGGCAGCACGTACTGGGCCAGCCCCCGGTACTACCGGCAGGTCGCGCTTCCAGCGCTTCTACGCAGGGTCGGACTCAGAGCATCCTGGGCCGCAGGTTCGGCAAACCCGGAGATGTGATCGTTTGAAGGTCCTTCTGATCAACCTGCCCAGCCCTCCGGGCAGCAACGTGGAGCGGGATTTCGCCGGGAGCTATGGCGTCGTAGGATCTAGATCCCGAAGAAGCTCCTTCGGACATGACAAGTTCGCACTGGTCCTCCCCCCTCTCCTGGAAGCCTACGCGGCGGGGTCTCTGATCCAAGCTGGTCACGAAGTGGCTGTCCTTGACGCCCAGATCAGGGGCTGGGGCCTCGACAGGATTTCAGAGTTCGTTGAGGGGGGCAGATTCGAGCTGCTCGTTGCCAGAGTCTCCCTCCCTTCCCTGGAGCATGACATGCAGGCCCTCCGCAAGATCAGGTCATGCGTCCCCTCGATCATGCAGGGTCTCTGGGGCCCCGTTTCTTCATACTACGCTGAGGATCTCTTAAGGCAGGGTGCCGATTTCGTCATCACCGGGGAGCTGGAAGCATCCCTCCCGCCGCTGTGTAACGCGATCGCCGAGGGCGAAGGAACAGGCGATGTGTCGGGCCTGGCCTACATCAGAGAGGGGAAGCTTGTGAGGACTCCGCCGCCGGAAGTCACCAGTGACCTTGATTCACTTCCCCACCCTGCCTACGAATTGTTGGACATGACATCGTACTACGATTTCGGAAAGATCGAGATGAGGCGGACCGGAAGAGGCAGAAGGTTCTTCACCGTCTTGTCCAGCAGGGGCTGCCCCTTCGGATGCGACTATTGCCCGTACGTGGTTGAATTCGGCACGCGGTGGCGGACACACTCTCCTGATAGAACCGTTGAGGAGATCGAGACGCTGGTACGTCGGTACTCGATCGAGGCGATCTGGTTCAGGGACCCGACCTGGAACTTCGACGCCGACAGATCGATAGCGATATGCGACGGCATCGTTTCCAAAGGCCTCGATGTGGTTTGGCGCGCCGAGATGAGGGCGGATCTGGTTACCCCCGAGCTTGCCTCTGCAATGAGGCAGGCCGGATGCGTGAACGCCCAGGTCGGGCTGGAGACGGGCATGGACTCGCTCTACGCCCACAGAGCCAAGAAGGGGTCCGATCTGGCCAGGCTCAGACGCGGATTCGAGTTCCTCAAGGCATGCTCCATACCGGTCACGGCCAATGTGATGGTCGGTCTACCCGGAGACAGCTGGGAAGGCGTCAGGAAGACGGCCGAGGTGCTCGACGAGCTGGCGCCCTACCGCATCAACGTCGCTTTCCTCATACCTTATCCGGGAACCAGGATGTTCGAGGAAGCCAAGAGAAACGGATGGATCACCACGGATGATAGATGGCTGATTGCCGGACAGTCGCCGGTGTTAAGCTACCGGGAGTTCGGCTCAGACCAGATCGCTCTCGCCAGGAGGTATCTTCTGGATCGCAGGAGGCCCAAGGAGAAGTTCAAGCGCCTGATCAGGAGCCTGAGGGACATGGATCTTCAGGGCGCCGTTGCCGAGGCGAGCTGGATCGCTGCCGAGCCCTGCGTGTCCAAGACGATCGATGAGAAGCCCCACAAGACGGGTTGAGGTCGATCCCCGTTGAGGATGGAAGTTCTGACCCAACCGACCAGGTCCGAGTGGGAGGCTGTGCTCGACGGCTCGCGGAGGGGCAACTACCGGCAGTGCCTTGAATACGGTGATGCGATTCTTGGCGAAGACCGCGCGACCAGGGTTGTGCGCTTCCTTGCGAGAAGCGATAAACCCCTTGGGGTCCTTCAGGCGGTGCACCCGAGAAGGCCCTTCTCCCGCCTCCTCATGGGCGGCAGCAGCGGGGGCGGTCCGACCGTTGTCGAGCTGCCTGAAGACGGGCGAAGACAGGTGGTTTCGACCCTTGTATCTGCCGCTATGCATTACGGTCGTCTAAGGTTTCTGGACTCCGCCCGAATCCATACCTTCAGGCGCGATGGGTTGGTCGAAGTCCTCACCAGTCTGCACGGATACCGCTTCACGCGGGAGGCTGGAATCTTCGTGGTGCCCCTTTGTCGCGACCTTTCAGCGATGTTCGACCGCCTGGACTCGCCGAAGAGGAGGAACGTCAGGCAGGCCTCTGAGCACGGCGTTATCGTCAGAACGTCAAAGGAGAGACGCGACCTTCACATATTCCACGCGATGTACTCGGAGTTTGCGCGTGCGAAGAGCTTCAAGGCCATGTCGGAGAGGCATCTGGAGGCGCTTTGGGAAGCCTTCAGGTCGAGGAACGCCGTCCAGGTCTTCATCGCCGAGCAGGGGAACAATCCAATCGCTTCGGCCTTGGTTCTCAACCACCTTGACACCGCTTTCTGTCCGTACACCTGTTACCTCGAGGCGGCCAGGGAGACCCGCGCAAACGATCTGCTTCATTGGCGGATCATGGAATGGGCAGGGCAGAGCGGGATCGAAATCTACAACATGGGGGAGGTGTTCTTGGACCCTTCCTGCCCTCAGCACGGCGTTTACAGGTGGAAGAAGGGTTTCGGTGGCCGGGTGGAGCCCATGGCGATAATGGATCGATCTCTCCTGCCCCTGCCGGAATCGATCAAGACGAGGTTGCGGGGATGGCCGGTGTGAAGCGGTTCACGATGCTCGTGAGGCCCTTCTTCGCTATGCACTATGTCTATCCGCAAGTCCTCTATCCGATGATATCTGGCCTGGTTCTGGGATGGCTCTCCCTCACGCTCCGCTCCGGTGTTCTGGCTGGTGTAAGCCTGTTCGGGAGTTCCATCGCGCTGGCTTCTGCGTTTCGCCTGAGACAGGAATCGTCGTATCTAAACCGCGACTTCCCTCCTCAAAACGCCGCGATCGTGCTGAACATTAGGGCCCCCTTGGTTTCGGTGGCAAGGAGAAGCGTTCCCTGTGTCGGAGACCGGGAGGTGGGTGAGCCCTTCGCAGTGGCCTTGATCGTGCAGAACATCGGCCGATCCAGCGCTAGAGGGGTCACCGTCAGGGTTGAGGCCCAGCCGGATCTCTGCACCGCTCGACCCGATCACGTTGAGGGTTTCGATCTCGAGCCCGGGGAGGTCCGATCCTTCCAGTTCAGCATCATCCCGGTGGCCAAGACGGCCAAGCCGCACAAGATCCGTTTCGCCGTCGGTCACGGCTCGGATCGCGTCTCCAGAATCCTTCTCGTCTCGAGCCAGTTCGACGCCCGAGAACACCCACCCGTCGGGTGTGAGGTGAGGAAATGGCGGCATGGCCTTCTATGCGCAGCTTGCTGGAGGGGCGACATCGACGGGTTCGATAACCTAAGCAACCAAGCAACTCTGCAGCCCGCCCTGGATATCGCAGGACTCCTAAGGGTCCCTCCAACCCTCTTCATATCAGGCCGCCTATCGCTGGACTTCGACGAATGGTCGGCATGGATCAACGAGTTTCCTGACAAGATGGAGGGGGACGTCTCCTATGAACGATTCAACTCATGGCTGCTCTTCTTGCGATCCATCAAGGCCGAGAACGATCTTGAATACCCGCTTCTAGGTTGTGGATGGCCCTGCGCCCAGATAGGCAATCACATGTACTACCACTACTGGAGTCCCTATGGCTATGACGCATCCCGGGACACCGGGTGGGAAAGCAACGTTGAGCCGGGCCGCTTCATGCACAGCTGGGAGAAGAGCAGGGCGGCGGGAAGGGACATCCTGGCCGAGCTGACGGACAATGTGCAGATCAACGCCACGAAGTTGAAGGAGTTCTTCGGCGTTCAGGTGACCACATGGTCAGCCCCGGGAAACAGGCCCCACTCCCTGTATCCGAAGGCCCTCTCCCAGGCCGGGGTTCTTGGCGCTTCGGAATCCGTGCAGAGGCGAGCTAGAGTGGGCCGATCCTGGGCGCCATACCGGCCCGACCTTGGGGAATGCATGCCCTACCACCCGGCGGGAAGCGCGGTCGTGGAAACCGGAGCGCACACAAGGCGCTTTGACCCTTTCACGGTGACACACCTCGTTTGCCTCAAGAAGGCCGTCCGCCGGGCGCTCAGCAAGCGAAGCCAGGTCACCTATCTCTGGCACCCCCATATGCGTCTGTACTCCCCTTTCTTCGGCGGGGCATCTTCCGTGAGCCATTTCCAGGAGTTCCTCCGGTTCTTGGTGCAGGACATGGGGTCAACCTGCTGGCTAACGACCCATCACAACATTGTCAAGTACTGGGAGTCGGTCCTCTGCCCCCAGCATAAAGCCATCCATGTCACCATGGACGGGCGATGCATACGGATAGAGAACACCTCATCGGAGATGATCAGCGGAGTCCCATTCGACGTGACTTACAGGGGCGGGAAGAGATCGTGTTTCGTCATCGACATGAGCCCCTTCTCCTGCCGGGTGCTGGGGGGCTGAATCTTATCAGAGAGCCTCGTATACCATCTCAAGCCTGCGAGCCGTCGCGGACCATGTGTAGTTTCTGAGTATCTCCCGTGACCTGATCCTTGCTTCCAGCTTGATTCTGCGGTCGCAGAGCGCACTGCAGACGGCATCGGCGATTCCTGAGGGATCACCGGGGTCGGCATATATCCCGGCCCTGCCTGCGATAGTTCTAGAATCGGGGTAGTCGGAGGACACCACGGGGGTCCCGGCTGCGATGGATTC
>CAYVLA010000175.1:0-6178 GCA_964452145.1 Hadarchaeota archaeon (SeqCode) | reverse complement strand
CCCTTCCCTGCCAAAGGTAGGCATCCGGAAGGGGCCGTTCCATGTCCTGCAGCGATCCAGGGAGTAGTAGTAGTTGCCGGATCGAAACCTGACCGCAAGGTCCGGGTGTGTGAAATCGACACTACCCGTGGGATCCGCTGGCTCGGGCTCCTCGCCGCCCTCTGCAAATGACGGAACCTCAACCGCCCAGGTCAGCCCACCATCCAGACTCCTGGCTTGCCTCGTTACCCCGGGCTTCTCGTGGTCAATGGCATGGCCCCCGGTGGGGCTCTCCCTGTAGTGGCCCAACTTGAATCCAACCACGATCTCGTTATCCCAGGACCAGATACCGTGATTCGCCGGCCACCCCGCAAAGCGACCGGCCTCCCTGTACACGACCAGGTCCGTAATGGAACTAGCTGAAGACATCTTCCCTCACTGTCGACCTGCGGTCAGGCGGGTGTTGTTGAAAAAGGCATTCCGTCATCCCCGGGCTCCGGGAAATCTTTTTTAATGGGCACATCGCTCACGCGAGCGGCGCAAAGCGCCCCAGGAGAGGGTTTAGTGGGTGACAAGCTCAACTATGTGGTAGTGGCCGTGATCGTGGCCATAGTTGCTGCCGCAGCAACCTACTATCTCGCACCTGGGAAAGCTGGAGAGAACGTCATCGAGATGAAGAAAGTCAAGGCTGGCTTCATCTACGTGGGGCCGATCGGAGACCTAGGCTGGACACACGCACACGACTATGCAAGGAGGATGGTTGATGACAAGTTCGACTGGCTCGACACAGTCTACATCGAGTCTGTGGCTATCGATGACACAGGCACAATGGTGAATCGACTCATAAAGGACGAGAAATGCGACATAATCTTTACGACGAGTTTCGACTTCATGGATCCAACGGTCGAAGCTGCCGCAAACCACCCTGGCACCACTTTCATGCACTGCTCGGGCTACAAGAGATCCACGAATCTAGGGACCTACTTCGCCGACTTCTATCAGCTATACTACCTCAACGGTCTCATGGCCGGTGCCCTGACCGAGACCGGCAAGCTCGGATACATCGGGGCCCACCCGATCCCTGAGGTACTCAGGCACATAAACGCCTTCGCACTCGGAGCCAAGGAGGTCAACCCGAATGCCAAGGTCTACGTGCGTTGGATCAATGCCTGGTACGACCCTACCAAGGCCAAGGAGGCTGCAACGACGCTGATTGGCGAGGGCTGTGATTGCCTCGCCTTCACGGAGGACTCAGCGACGGTGGTGCAGGAAGCCGAGAAATCCACCAACGCGGGCAAGAAGGTCTATGTATTCAGCCACTACAGCCCCATGGCTGACTTTGGGCCGAATTCCTGTGTCAGCGGACAGCTCGTCCACTGGGAGGATCTGTACGAGATAATACTGCAGCGATTCTATACCGGTACCTGGGACAACCGTGACTACGACTACCTGCTTTCGGAGGGCGGGGTGGAGCTCGGCGCGAAGTTCGGGGAACCGATAAACCCCAAGTTCGTGGACGCCCTGAAGGCAAAGAAGGTGACCGATCCGATGCTGGGCCAGATCAGCGTCTATGACCTGGTCATGAAGAGGATCGACCAGATGAAGCAGACCTCCGTTGCATTCGACCCCTTCACGGGGCCGATCTACGACCAGAACAGGAACCTCAAGATCAAGGCAAACGAGAGGGCCAGCTATTCCGCGCTCTACGGACCGGACATGAACTGGTTCGTGGACAACGTGGTCGGCAGCCCGGGCTGAAGCTTTCCCAGAGGAATCTCAAACTTGGGCGGGCGATCCCGCCCTTTTTCTTTCTTCCGGCGTCAGGCGTCAAGCAAAGGCCAAACGGCATCCAGATCTCCCGTCCCGACACGGATTGCTCGCTACAACATTTACATATGGCTCCGTGAGTCGGGGCATCGTGGCTGATGGCGATCTGGTCGAGAGGATCGAGGCCTATATGGCGAGGGAGAGGCGGCCCGTGGGGCTTTCCGAGATCACACGGCATCTCGGTCTTCAGCCCTCTAGCACCTCCGAACTCAGCAACATGCTTCGTCGTGACGGCAGGTTCTTCAAGGTGGGCTCCCGTTGGTACGCAAGGAAAGCCCCACTCAGGGTTAAGGTCAGATTCTGTCCCAACTGCTGCTGGAAGACGGTGAAGTTTGAAGGTGGGTTCTACCGCTGTCCCAACTGCGGAACCAGGTTTCATTTCACCTGGCTCGCCTGAGCGATCACGAATTCCCGACGTACAGCAGGAAGAGGAGGGTCTCCACCCCTGCGGCAACGGCCAGCAACGCAGCCACAAGCAGGAACGAGCTCAGAACCTTCCTAAGATCCGCCAACAGCATCCGGGTGGGTGCTTCTCCCTCGCCCCTCATCCAATACCAGACCAGACGAACCGCGTCAACGCCCAGCAACAGGCCGAAGGACGCTGCTAGGATCGCAGCCGGGAGTTCGAACACCCCGTGAGGAAGGACGGATCCAACGAAAGCAAGGATCGGCTTCTCGGATCGTGCGAGCACGAGCCCCAATGGAAGCCCGTTGACAAGGATGATGAAAGCCGGGGGCACAGCGAAAACGACTCCGCCGAAGGTCATCAGGACGCAGATGGACAGATTGTGAATCAGGATCTTTGAGTAGATGCTGATGGCTCCGGTGATCCCCTCGTACTGAGCCGCCATTCTGTCCACCAGCTCGCTGTGGAGCGTTTCCGCCAAATATGGAGAAAGGGTGTTTACCAGCACACCCGCAACGAACCCGGCGAGGTAGAGAGCGGCGGCCCACAGGATCAGATCCCGCTTGATGGCCGTTCTGCGGAGCACGGATATAGGTCGGGTCGGCATTCTGAAATAGATATTCCCAGCAACATCCCTCCCCTTCCGGAAAACCCATAGCACTTTCCGCTAAGAATGTCGCGAAGGGGTGGGGTTTCATCGGACAAAAGACTTATTTATACCGAAGCACCGAGTATTAGATGCTACACGTTTTGGGTCCCATGGAGAGTGAAATGGGTAATCCTGAGCAATGATCCGTTGGACAACCCCGCGTAGCAACAGGGAACGCCGACAAGAGCCTTCCGCGAGGACACTTGGGCTGAGAGAGGGTTCACCGCACGAGGAAGCCCAGGAGTTGGTGTCGAGGGCGACAGGCGCTCCCACGGCGGGGCAGATGGCTGTAGCATGAGGGAAGAAAGCAGGCTCGTAAGAGTCAAGGTAATTCCGAACTCAGATCGCTCATCGATCCGAAAGAGAGAGGATGAAATCAGAGTCAAGGTGAAGTCACCCGCGGAGAAGGGGAAGGCAGATCAGGAGCTGTTGAATATCCTTAATAGGGCTTTTGGCACTCGCAACATCGAGATAATGGGCGGCAAGACGAAACGGAGGAAGATAATCCGCATATGTGGCGACCCGGAGACCATCGAGAAGGGAATCCAGGGCATCGCTCCAGATAGGCCCTAGAATCGAGTTCTCCGCTAAGCATTCGATGCCGACTCCTTTGATCTGAGGCTTCTCTCCCGGATCGGGGCGCCTGTTCTGAGTTGGGATTACTTGAGTGGGCACTGGTGATTACATGTCTGTCAATAAGAGGAGAAATGGGGACGACCAACAAGAGGCAACGACCACAAAGTACGAGATATACGCACAGATCGAGACCGATGGGGTCGTTGAGAAACCTGACGTGATAGGGGCCATCTTCGGACAGACCGAGGGGCTCTTGGGGGACGATCTGGACCTCAGAGAACTGCTCAAGACCGGGCGCATCGGGAGGATCGAGGCTGAGATCACCTCCCGCGGCGGCCGATCTACCGGCGTGATTCGTCTGCCGAGCAGTCTGGACAAGATCGATACGGCGATACTGGCCGCCTCCCTCGAGACTGTGGATAGGGTGGGGCCCTGTGAGGCTAGGATAAACGTGCTGAGGATAGAGGATGTGCGGGCAGCAAAGAGAAGGGTCTTGGTCGAGAGGGCCAAGGCAATACTGAACAACCTCTTCGAAGACGTGTCGATCGATACCGGGGAGATAAGCAGCGAGATCAAGCAATCGTTCAAGGTGGGGGAGATTGCCAAGTACGGAGCCGAAAACCTGCCTGCGGGCCCCGGCGTTGATGAATCGGACAGTCTCATCATCGTGGAGGGAAGGGCCGACATACTGAATCTGCTGAAAAGCGGGGTCAAGAACTGCATCGCGGTCGAGGGTACCAACGTTCCCAAGACCATTGCCGAGCTCTCCAAGAACAAGACCACCATTGCCTTCGTGGACGGTGACAGAGGAGGAGAGCTGATACTGAGGGAGCTCTTCCAGGTGGCGAACATAGACTACGTGGCGCAGGGACCGCCCGGAAAGAGCGTGGAGGATATGACGCGGAAGGAGATAATCACCGCGCTCAAGAATCGGATGCCCGTGGATCAGTACCTCTCCCAGAAGGAGAAGAAAAGGATAGATCAGAGCCCCGAGATGCAGAAGTTCAAGGACACGCTTCGCTCGATTCAGGGAACGAGAAAGTCTCTGCTTCTGGATAAGGATCTCAACGTGATGGGAGATGTGGATGTGTCCAAGCTCATAGACACGTTCAGGGGATCCGAGGGGGTGGTGGCCGTGGTCCTCGACGGGATCATCACACAGCGGCTGATCGATGTGGCAGCTGAGGCAAATGTCAGGTACTTGGTGGGGGCGAAGATTGGTAACGTCACCAAGAAACCTCCGAACCTGAGGATCATGTCCCAAAGGGACCTGTGACCCTGCGCCCCTCCCTCGCAGGCGGGCCGTTGGCGGTTCGCTGAAAATATTTATAATCAGCCCAGCCGAGGGAGCTGTAGTCTAGCCCGATTCCTTCGGTCATGCAGTTGATGTTCATGCCTTTGAGACCTTTCAGGTGCTATCGCAGGCTTGAGTGCAGGCCCTACGCACGGCCTGATTTCGTGACAGGCGTTCCTGGGTCGAAGATCGTCACCTTCGATATGGGGGCTAGGATCGAGAAGTTCCCCGTGAAGATGACGCTCTATGCGAACGAGCCGGTTCAGATCCGCCATAATTCCCTCGAAGCCTCCAGAGTGATGGCTAATCGTTACCTGATGAAGCAGGTTGGGAAGAACGACTTTCACCTGAAGGTAAGGGTCCATCCTTTCCACGTCTTGAGAGAGAATGCCATGGCAACGGGTGCTGGCGCCGACCGGTATCAGACTGGCATGAGGGGATCCTTCGGGCGGCCGGTTGGCTACGCGGCAAGGGTCAGGGCCGGGCAGCCCCTGATGACCGTGTGGGTCTACGATAAGAAGGAGCAGGTCGCCAGGGAGGCCCTACGCCGGGCCAAGATGAAGCTACCCTGCCGATGCCACACCAAGCTTCAGTACGTCGAGGTCGATACATCCAGGCTCCAAAGGATCGCGGAGCTGGAGAGACTGGAGAGCGAGCGCGAGGCCAGGAAGGCGGCAGAGGAAGCCGCCAGGGAGGCTGCCGCGGCATCGGCCACATCTGCCGAGGCCGAGGGAGCTGAGGAGGAGGCGCGCGCAGGCAGCTAGAGCTGGTTGGTTGCTGCCGCATCCCGGCGGAAGACGATCTCTCTAGCCCTCTTCATGACCTCCTCGAAAACGTCTTCCACGGTCTGCTCTATGGAAACGTTCTCAATGATCATGGTGCCTTCCTGCTTGGCCCGTTGGATGAGGTACTGTTGTATCGCCCGGATCTTGGGGAACTCGGCGAAATAGCTCTCGAAAGGCCTCCTCGTGACGACCGATTCCGAACGGGTGAACATACGGCCACGGTGTTGTTCCTCGTCCTTGGCGGTCATGACAACCAAGACGACGTTAGGCCTAGTCACGATCTCCTTTCGCAGGAAGCCCGGCACGAGGTGGACTCCCTCTATGATCAGGCTGAGCCCCTCGCGCAGAGCCCTCTCTATGACGGCCTCTACGCCTACCAGGACGTATTTGGCATGTTCCTCGAAGCCGGCTATGGTGAGATCCTCGCCGGGAGAAGAGGGCTTCCTTAGCGCCTTCCATGAGGTGTAGGAGGAGAGGTGAAGGGTGGGCATAAGATCGGGCGATATGATCTTCCTCATGACCTCCCTGACTGCGTCGGTGCCTATGACGTGCATTATGCCGAGGCGGTGGGCGAGTTGTGCGGCCGTTGTGGACTTGCCGACGCCCGTGGCCCCACTGATGAGGATCACCATGGGTTCGCGGCCGTGTTGGACCTGCCTCCA
>CAYVLA010000174.1:0-6227 GCA_964452145.1 Hadarchaeota archaeon (SeqCode) | reverse complement strand
GCTCCCTGCGCCCTGCCGGCCCGGGCAGTGCCCAAGATAAGGCCCCTCTGGATAGCGGCGCTCGACACGTTCATCGAGAGCGCAGCCACCGTCGCCGATGTGGACGCCGATGGCCGCGACGAAGCGGTCATCGCTGGCCAGACCTCCATCATCGTCCTAGACGGAAGCGGAAGGATCAGGTGGCGATGGGAGGCAGAGGGGCGGTTCTGTACATATCCGGCCGTCCTGGAAAGGCGGGCCCAATCCGCCCTGATATACGCGGCCGATCTCGCCGCCAAGCTCTACTGCCTGGACGGAGGGGGCAACCAAATCTGGCACGCCTCGCTGGATGCTCCCACAAGCTGGTCAGCCGCCGTGGTCTGCGACCTGGACGGAGATGGCAGGCGGGAGGTGGTTCAGACCGATGCGAAGGGCACGGTTTGGGCATTCGATGCCTTGACGGGAAGTGTTAGATGGAAGGGCTCGGTCGAAGGCGCGCCGGTCAGCCCTGCCGTCGCAGACCTGAACGGCGATGGCCGACTCGAACTCGTCATCGCCACCGGACGCGGCATACTCTCCGCACTGAGCAGCGATGGGAAGCCTCTCTGGAGCAGGACGATCGGAGGCCCCAGCCAGTCGTGGCAGACCGGGGCCCCGACCATCTTCATCTCCGAGCAGGGCTCTCCACGGATAGCCGTTGGCACACCCGGCGGGCAGCTACTCTGCCTTGATGGAGCCGGGGAGGTGATCTGGGAGCGAAAGGTCATCGGGCCTGTGACCTCGTCCATCTCGGTGGCGGACTTCGACGGAGACGGATTGACCGACATCTTCCTCGTCACTGAACGCGGCGTCATCTACCGTTTCCGCGAGGACGGTACCCAGGTGTGGGCTCTGGATATGAAGGGCCGGACCCTCGCGCCGGGCGCGATAGTGGATATCGATTCTGACGGACAACTCGAATACGTGGTGTGCACCCAGAATGGAAGGCTCCTTGTTCTGGGTCGGAGAGGCGAACTGCTCTTCGACCACCAGTTCGAACACCGCACAATCAACTCCACCCCTGCCTTCGGGAACATGTGCCCAGATTCTCCCGGCCTGGAGATGGTCATCACCGGAGGAGAAGCCGGGAAGGTGCTATGCTTCTCTACCGATGCGCGCATTGATGGCGTCGGCCCATGGCCGTCATACCGTCAGGATTCCGGCATGTCCGGCGCGGCGTTAGGTGAGCAATGCGCGGGCCGCACGGCCATGGTTCCCGAGAACCTGGGCCCAGGTGGGATACTGTGCGGCCGAGGGGTGAAGTTCCTGGTGAGACATCCCGAATCTGGCGGCAAGCCTGTGAAGGCCACGGCCACCTGCCTTCAACCGGACGGCTCGACACAGGCGGTAACGGCCGGCATCTGCGAGGATCACGCCGAAGTAGTCCTGCCCCTTGATGTGATTCAGCCGGGCACCTACTCCTTCACCTGGTGCCTGACCGATCTGAAAGGAGCTTCGATCGCGTTGGGCTCGCGTGAGCTCTTCATCCAACCCTTCGCCAACGATCGCGCCGTTGCGGCCCGGGCCGCCGCTGAGCTCCGGGCGGCGGCGGACTTCGTTGACGGGTCCCTGCCCCTTTCGGCCTCTGCGCTCAGGCGCGAGGCGCGCCTTCTGGATGACTCGGCTCGGATACTCATGCCGACCCAGGAGGCGGCTATGTCCGCCCAGGCCAGCCCTGCGGAGAGAACCTATGTGCTGGAACGCACCGCTGCACTATCTGCATCTGCTCTCCGCGCCCTACGCGTCGCCGACGTGGTTCGCCGAGCCGTCCCACTGGGGCGTGGGACCAGCCTGCTTGTCTCTGAACCTGAGAACCTGTGGGAGAACCTCGGCATAGCGGATGAGGTGCCACGCAACGCGGTCGCGCCTGTGATAATTCACCGACGCGTCGTTCCCGGCGAACACGAACCGGTTGCCCTGAACATGTTCAACATCACCGACCGCATACTGAGGGCTCGAGTTCGCGTCGAGGTCCCTCCGGGTGGCCCGTCCACGGTCCTTCACAACGTCGTTGGAGTGCCGACGCCGATGGGCGAGATCGCATGGGACGCCCTCCCGGAGATGGACGAATCATCGACCGTCACCATCCCCTCCCTGTCGACCGCCCAGATCTGGTTGGACCTTGATCTTTCAGGGGTCAAGCCTGGCAAACACCTGATCAGCGTGCGCATCCAAGCCCTCGATGGCGCGGGCGTCCTGGAGGGTCCTCGGGATAGGCGAGAGGTTCCCGCTCCGCAGATCCAGGTCGACATCTCCCTGGAGGTTATGCCGTTCGAGATGGCGCCCTCCGGGGCCTTCCGCCTCTGCACCTGGGCATATGTGGAAAGCTCACAATACAGGAGCTACGCCGATGCGACGTACCGGAATCTGCTCGACCACGGCAACAACGTCTACACCGCGGGAGGCCTTCCAGCAGCCACTTACGATCTGAAGGGAAGGCTCGCAGGCTCCCTGGACTATGCTGCCCTCGACTCACGTATCGGCCGATTCCGGGGAGAGGACGTGGTCGTGCTTGTCCAGGGATATCCCGCCCTGACCCCCGGAGAGGGCGTGAATGGCTTCGCAAGCCCGGCCTACAAAGAGGCGCTCAAGGAATACCTCACCGACCTCGTCGCTCACATGGAATCACTTGGCTTCGACCGCGAGCGTTACGCGCTCTACCCGGTTGACGAGCCCGGAGGCATCGGATGGCCGGAGGTCCGCAGGTTGGTCGAGTTCGGCAAGATGGTCAAGGAGGCCGATCCGCTGGTCAAGATCTACGTCAACGGCGGGGGAGATGTGGCGATGTACCAGGCTCTCGCCCCAGTGACCGATATATGGTGTCCAGGCCTCATCCAAGTGGCTCAGGAACCTGAGAAGACCGCGATCATGGCCGCACCGGGCAAGCAGATATGGTCGTACAACTGCTCCTACGGCAACTGCACATCCGCAGGCCGCACCCTCAAGGGGGCGGATCTGGTGGCCGAGTACCGCGCCGCAGCCATATTCGCATTCCGATACGCCATCAACGGCGCCGGGTTCTGGACATCGATCATGGGGAGTGAGGACCCCTGGACCCGCACCGAGGGATATGACTACATGATACTCTACCCCGGCCGCACCCGCCCGGTTACCAGCCGCCGTTGGGAGGCTGTCAGAGAGGGCATAGAGGACTACCGCATACTGGCCTCCCTGCGCACATCTCTGGAGGCGCCAGGAGCCTGCCCGGGCGAGGAAGCGAAGGCCCGGATCAGGAGCCTGATCGAGGTGAGCATTCCCAGGTTCGTCGACGATGTCATGAACTACCAGCAGATACCCCAGAACTTGGGCGAGACGCTTCGGGCCGTCCGCGAAGAGATGATGAACTGCGTCGAAGCTGTGTCGGGCCCAAGGAGCCGTCGCTGATCGGGCCCGGAAATGGGGACAGGATCTGTCCCTCGAACCTCTAGTCTTTATCCTCCTGCATATTCCCTCCTGCCCTCTCCGAGGAGGTCCACCATCGATCGGTGCAGAAGAGATCCCACAGTGAGCCCTCTGCCATGACTCAGACTATGGCCGGAAGAGCACCTCCTTTCGGCCTCCTCCAGAGCTCTTCTGTCCCGTTTCTCTGTCTCGCGGGATCGTTTGGAATGTCTGGCTGATCTTTGCTGGCTGCTGCTGCTCACCGGTTAGCATTATAAACGTGGAGCATCTCGCCGGATACCGTGGACGGAAAGACGGCGGTTGCCCTCGCGGCCATCCTCTTTGTGCTGGTTCCCGAAGGGCTTGCGCGTGAACCCAGGAGGGACGCCTCTAGCGGACGGATCAGACTGAAGTACATAGGGGATTGCCTGGCCGTCCAGACGCCGACAAGGGGCTTGCAGCTGGATCCCTTGATCTCCCTTGGACTGGTCCCTGCGTCCATACAAGAGTGGGCCGTCGACGACAGTCAAATCAATCGGTTCATGCGCCTGTACATGCCGAGGACTCTTCGCCACCTTCTGGACACAACCGACGTGGTCATGCTCAGCAACACTCCCACATACTACTTCAGGCCTGAGTGGATCACATGGATAGCCTCGGCATCCGAGGAGGGAATCGGCCTCCAGATGATCGGGGGCTACTGTTCCTTCGGCGGGTATGGATACCCGGACTGGGGACCCACGGCCGTCGGGGAATTGCTGCCGGTCGAGACGATCCCGGCCAATTCGAAGCGGGACTTCGCCTTTCATCTCAGACCCGTGGCGAAGAACGATCCACTCCTCTCGGCCTTCGATTGGGAGAGCGGGCCCCTTCTTTTCGCCATCAATAACGTCAACCCAAGGCAGGGGGCCAAGCTTCTGGCAGATACCCAGCCGGAGGACAGGCCTCTGCTGGCATATCAGGACGTGGGGAAAGGATCCGTCCTGGCCTTCATGTCGACGTGGGGACGACCATGGGGAGACGACCTGGTCAGATGGGAGTATTTCATAGACTTTTCGGCCGACATGGTATACTACTCTGCAGGACTTGAGATACCAGATCCCTCGATCGTTCACCAGATCCGAATGCTCTTCGAGAGATACGAGCTGGGCAGGATGATGGTTCTATCCGTGCTGGACTTCGTCGACAGGATGGGTGGAAGTGCCCCAAAGGTTCACGACTCGCTGGCCAACCTGGATCTGAGAAGAGCCCAGGCCGAGGAGCTCTACAGGGACCAGGACTATCCGGGTTGCGTGGACGAGATCACACGGCTAGTCGAGGAGATGGAGCCCCTGAACATCGCTGCGATCAGGGCCAAGGACGCCGCCTTTCTCTGGATCTATGCCGCAGAATGGCTCGTCATTACTTCGGCCGCGTCTCTGGCGGGCTGGGTGCTATGGGCCCTCATGATAAGGAGGGCCCGATACAGACTGGTTGCCATCACGAGGTTCTCAGGGTGAAGGCTGCAGTGTCGCTTCTGGTCAGAGCAAGGGGGGCCCGTCGATGACGCCGTTAGACACCGACGGTTTTCAGGGTCAGCCGGGCGCAGCCCGGTCTCGGAGCGCTCGACTTGGGCTTTGAGGTGTCCTGGGAACTGGCTTGCGAGAAGGCCCCATGGAGTCCCAGGGACTCTGCCGGTGAACTCGTCTTCGACGGAAAGGCATGGATCCTGGGAGGCTATACTCCCAAAAGGGTCAACGACGTCTGGTTCTCCCAGGACTGCCTTGTCTGGGAGCCCTCAACGATATCCGCCCCCTGGCCGGAGCGGAATCTCCCATCGGCCGTGGTGTTCAAGGACGGTATGTGGATCATGGGCGGAGTTCGAGGAGATGGCAGGGGATGCCTCAGCGATGTCTGGTTCTCGACTGACGGCAGCAATTGGGAGGAGGTTCTCCGCAGAGCCCCCTGGGGGCCAAGAGGAGCTGCCTGCACATTGGCGCGCGATGATGGCATGTGGATCATCGGCGGTTTCGACCTAGACGGGTTCGCTCACTACGATGATGTATGGTTTTCGCACGACGGGAGTAGATGGGAACAGGTAAGCAAGTCATCTCCGTGGAATGCAAGGGCCATGCACAGCGCCGTGGTCTACGATGACAGAATCTGGATTCTGGGAGGAGGAATCTACAACACGGCATGGCCCTGCAATACCGTTGTGGATTTCGGGGACATCTGGAGCTCTGAGGACGGTTCCGACTGGGGGCCCGTCAACCGCGATGCCGGGTGGGGGCCCAGGCGGTTCCATTCCTCCATCGTCCACGACGGAATGATCTGGGTTATCGCTGGCTACAGAATGGGCAATCTGGGGGATTGCTGGTGCTCCCAGAACGGGGAGGAGTGGCATCAAGCACAATCGACTGCCGGGTGGACCCCGCGCCACGAGCCCATGTGTCTGGTCCATGGGGATACGCTGTGGCTGATGGGCGGATTCGGAGGAACCCTCTACAATGACATCTGGGTGCTCGAGGGTGAACGCGAGACCCCGGGGTACCGGCCGACGGGCCGGCAAGTCCTCTAGCTCCGGGAACACGAGAAGCTCCGCGTAGGCTGCAAGCTCGCGCCTTCCTTCCCCGATCATTCCTAACGCCTGCAGCCGGCTGACGAATTTGCATGCACGGTTGTGGCCAAGCTCTGCCCACCCACACCTTTCCGACCCGAAGGGTCTTACTCGTCTCGATCTCCGTCCGTCTCAAGGAGCGTCTATCCGAGTTCATGGAGGAGTACAAGGAGGGAAAGGCAGGGCTCAGGTGACCAGCCGAACCCACATAACCGAAAGCGTCACGGAAGGC
>CAYVLA010000173.1:0-6236 GCA_964452145.1 Hadarchaeota archaeon (SeqCode) | reverse complement strand
GGAAGATGTACCAGAGAAAGGGGCTGGCAGCCGGCCTGGCCACGCCTGTCGCCCTGGACTTCTTGGTGATGGAGCCCCTAGCATTCTACACAGGTCTGTGGACATGGGTCAACACACAGACACCCAGGTTATGGTTCTCGACCGTGGGGAACTACGTGGTCTACGTCTGGGTAGCCATCTTCGCTATCTCGGTCTGGGGATGGCTTGAGAGGAGGGCAGAGAGAAGAGAGAAGAGAGATGGCCGAGAGGACCGGGGAGGTCAAGGCCAGGGTCGAGGAGGACAACGTGATCACGAGGACATCCCCCGGCATGCACAGACCTATCGGTGGTGTAGAGACGGTTTGGAAGAGGACACCGAACGACACTACATCGGTAACCATATCCCTAAGGGCTCAGGAAGGCTGGCGGCCAAGCTCCTTGATCCGCGGGTTTTTCGAGAAACTCAAGAGGCTCCAACGGCAGGTACGGGAACCAGCGACTGAAGCAGGAGAAGCGGGGAATGTTGACCAGGATCCGGGAGTTGGAGAGGTAGCTGCGCGAATGCCTAGGGCAACAGGCAGCGGAGATCTTGGGGCCCGGGATCTAGTGAGGCTGATACTCGGAGGTGCCGCGCCGACAAAGAAAGGCAAGAGCGTGCCTGTAAAAGGAGAAGGATGTGAGAACGGTTGACTCGAATCGAAGGACTACTAGAAGAGGTACGGAGCTGCACCGACTGCGAGGTGCGGTGCAAGGCTATGCCCTTTGCATACGGATCACCCAGGGCAGACATACTGGTCGTCAGCGAAGGGCCCTCTGAAACCGCTTGGAGAAAAGATATGGGCAAGAAATGGGGAGAGGGAGAACTCTTCTCCACCGAGGGCGGTGTAGCGAATACGCTCTGTGACTGGCTCGGGATAGAGCCGGAAAGGGCTCGAAACAGGTTCTTCTGGATACATAGAGCGAACTGCTACGTCGAAAAGGGGAGAGAGTACGCACTCCAGCACTGCTCATCGAAATACATTCCAAGAGCCCTGGATGTCGTAAGACCCAGGCTGGTAATAATCCTCGGCAGATATGCCGCCCAGTAATTCTTCCAGTTCGACAGGCTAGGTGAAGTGATGAAGGGATGCCCCAGGGAATGCGAGGTGGAAGGATGCAGATACCGATGCTTCGTGCTCTACCATCCGTCACCAGTGAACAAGCACTACCAGGGAGAGAAGATCCACAGGGAAACCGTCAACAGCCTCAGAAGAGAAGTGAAAGCCGGAATCCCTCTACGAGAACCCCGGCAAGAGGAATGATGCCCCAACTTTGCGATAGGCTGCCCATGACTATGAGCCTGTGATATAGTCCACAGAACTACCACGGCCAGCCCGAGGCCCGACCCCGACCAATATCTTTATATTATATTATATCTATGTCAATGCATCCTGCTACCTTTAAGAGGTTTAGGCAGTGGAATGGCCACTAGTGTCCCTTCACTCCCAATCAAGCTGGGACTGGAAAGCATATTCAGCCCTCGTGTTTCTATCGTTGGTAATCACGGGCACGGGAACCGGTGCAAGAGTTGATCCGAGTGGCAGGGTCAGGGCAATTCTGCTGGGAGACGTTATCGTTCAGTCCGGATCCTACAACAGTTTCACAGTGATCGGTTACGATCCCGCCATCCAGGTTACGCTGATTCCCTCGGTTCCCCAGTTCATCGGAGGTTTCGAGAACGCCCAGCGCAATCTCAGAGTCTACATGCCCCGTACATACAAACTCTTGGTGAATGGGTATCAGCAGTTGATCTTCAGCGATGCTGATCCTCTGGTGTTCAAAACTGAGTGGATACACTGGCTATCCAACTCCGTGACTGACGGTGGTCTTGGAATGCTCTGGTTAGGCAGCATAACGGCCGAGTCGAACCTGGCAGGCTGGGGCGGCACGACGATTGCCGAGATACTGCCCGCAAGTGAGCGATCTGGGGTTTATACAATTATCTCTGCATTCTTCATGAAAATTCTGGATTACGACGAGGAACTCATGCAGGCCCTCCCCTGGGAAAAAGCCCCGGCCCTGATGAACGTCAATGCCCAGGTTCCCAAAGAGGGGTGTGAATACTGGGCCAAATTAATCCCAGGGGAATATCCGCTCATGACGTACTGGGAAATAGGCAGGGGCGCTGTGCTGAATTTCGCCAGCAAATTCCCGGCGGGTGTCCGTGTATGGGCCTCGGACTGGCCGCTGTTCCCGCAATCCATGATATACATGACCTACAGGGTCGCGGACAAATCCCTGCCCGACGACCCCCTTGTTTTCATCAGCATAATCAACGGCTTCATCGAACATAATGCGGCCAACTCTCTCATCGAGTCAATGCTGGCGTGGGTCGAGAACTTCGGGGGGAACACCCGGAAGCTTCATGAGCGGTTGGAGTTGCTCGATGAGAAAAGGCAGAAGGCAGAGGCGGCGTATCTGGGAGGGTATTTTCCCGATGCCATGATTATCATCATGGAGTTAAAAGCTGAACAGTCGGAACTCAGGTCCAAAGCGGGTGAGGCCAAGGACGAAGCACTCCTCTGGGTATATGTAACAGAATGGTTTGCCCTGACGGGAACCTTACTGGTTTCCAGCTACATCCTCCTGATGCTCATGGTTCGCCGGAAGCTGTACCGGGACGTCAAGGTGTCCCGCCTGAGGGCGACGTCGGATTAGTCCCACTCGGACATTTACAGGGTCTCTTGTTCGCCGATCGTCATCAGCGGTCTACGAGGTGGCTTATCACGTGGTGTGGTGCCCCAAGTACCGGAAGCCGCTGCCGCCAGCGGTCCAGTCCACGCTGAGGACGGTTCTGTTAGCGGTCTGCGAGGCGAGGGGCTGGAAGATCTGCGAGACAGCTCTACTCCGATCGGACCGCGGTGCTCCGAGACACTCGACATCGCATAGATCATGTCAGCTGCAGCAAGCACGCTGTAGTACCTGAGGTACTTCTCCCGGTACTCCGAGTAGGGCATTCGCTCACCGATCTCTGAGTGAACCTGAACGAGAACCCAGAGAATCCACGAAGCCATGCGAGCATACGGAGTGATGGTGGTCAGATACGGAAACAGGATCTGGTTGATAGCATCCCTGAGTTCGTTGAGACGCAGATGCTGGACTGCATCTCCCTCTCCCTTCTCTCCATCGGCTTCCAGCAAGGGCGCCTGGGCGAGGTAATCGACCCGTGGCACCCCGACCACCGGGACCGGCGCGCCCTCGTACTCGGGGAGAACCTGGGGCGACCACTCCAGCCCCGCGTCGTCCACCACTGTGTCGGTGTATGCTATTCTCTCGCCGTCATGGTGTGCGAAGTAGGCGCGGTTGCGTTCATCCATGACCGTGATGTTCAACTGCTCCTTTGCCTCTAGCCATGGCTTCCTGGGGGGCTCTTCCTCTTCGTCCTCTTCGCCGCCGGGCCCCGGGGGATCGTTGAGCCGTCTTCTTCGTGGCGCAGCCTCGCCTCAACCAGCCGCCGCCAAGCATCTTTGATCTGCCCGGCGTCCAGCCCCACTCACCGGGAGAGGGCGCCCCCACTAATAGATATACCTTACCTTAACCCAACCCACTATTCATAATATCTCTCCTACCTCTGATCCCCGGATCCGTCATCCCCCTGGTAGGTCAGGGAGGACACCCGTATCCCGACCTCGTAGAGAAGGTACATGGGCACGGCAACGACGATCTGGCTGATCATCGTGGGATCGGGCGTTATGACCGCGGCGATGATCAGGATGCCGATCACGGCAATGGGCCTGTTCTTCCTGAAGAAGTCCGGGCTGACGAGTCCCAAGCTCGAGATCATGCCCGCGAGGAGAGGGTACTCGAAGATGGCTCCGAAGACCATCAACATCAGGAATATGAAGGACACCGTCTCTGCTCCAGATCGTGGAGAACTCAGCCATCCACGAGATCCCAGACCTGTCAGCGGCTGAGAAGAGGCTTCTGAGAATCGCCCTCTACAGGATGAGTCCCATCTATCAGTTGACGTGCAGGAACACCAGGAACCTGCTGAGGCTCTACAGAAACAGAGGAGTGACCAAGATCAGGGTCCCTGAAAGAAGCCTGGAGGACCCCGTCTCGGTAAGCTTCACCGGCCTGGAACGACGGCTCTACGATGCGATTGAGTCCGAGTATGTGCGACCCTTCTACCGGGACTATGCCAAGGCCGGGTTGCCGAGACACGGCGTAGGCTTCATACTGACCATCTACAGGAAGCGGGCGGCCTCCAGCTGGGCGGCCCTGGAGAAAAGCTTCAGGAGGAGGCTCTCCAAGCTTGAACAGGCCCTGGCCGACTGGGGCCCACAAAGCGTAGCCAATCTATTCGGATCGGTGAGCCTGAAGGACCTGGCGAGCGAGACGGCAGGGGAGGCTGACCGGGAAGCCGAGCTTGATGGCATCGAAGACGACTTCCCAGAGCCCGGAAAGGCAAAGATGGACCTAGAAGCTGTGCGACAGGTCGCCGACAAGGAACGATACAAGGTCAGACAGTTCCTGGATGACCTGGATGATCTACGGGAGAGGGAGACGGATGCGAAGCGAGACGCATTCCTCAGCCATCTTCGGGACCTGTTGCCAGTTCGGAGGGGTATGCTTATGTTCAGCCAGTACAAGGACACGGTTGATGCCGTCGCCAACAGCCTGCGCTACGAGTTCGGATCCTCCATGGCGAAGCATCACGGCGATGGAGGAGAGATCTGGGAAGACGCTCGATGGAAGCTTGTCGACAAGAAGGTGGTGGAGCAGAAGGTCCAGAGGGGGGAGCTGAGACTCTTGGTGGCGACTGACGCCGCCTCTGAGGGCCTGAACCTACAGGCCCTGGATGCGGTGATCAACTATGATATTCCGTGGAACCCTATGAGGATCGAGCAGCGCATAGGGAGGATAGACAGGATAACCCAGGAGTCACCCCGTATCTCGATAGGTGTGCTGGTCCCTGAAGGAACGGTCGAGGTGGATGTGTACGAGCGGTGTGTCGAGAGGCTGGGCCTGTTCAAGCAGGCTATTGGCCCCATGCAGCCCGTTCTGGTTGAGAACTTCATCAAAGACGTCGTGCTGGGAAACAAGGATGTGGACGCGGATTGGGGCTCATTGGAGCAAGGCTGGAAGGTTGCCAGGGAGCATGCCCGCTTGTTCGAGGAGGCTCTCTCACTCCAAAGCTTCGGAGGTGGCTGGGAAGAACGAAGAAAGACCGAGGAAGACGCACTTGAGCGGCTCCTGATAGCCACAGGCTACGGACAGCAAACCGGAGGTATCTGGGTACGGGGCAACCATCGAGTAACCCTCCGGAAGAAGGATGAGGACGCTGAGTGGCTGACAGCCCTCTCCTACGATCCCTTGTTCATCTCATTGCTGGCCGAGCTAGGCCCTGCACCAGACGAGTTGGAATCCAACGGGGTGCTGTATCGTGTCTTGGCACGCGGGGGCTCAAAGGCTCTTGCCGTGAAGCATCCGGGTGGCGCTGTCTTCTTGGTCAAGGATCTGGCGAACATGGAGGCGGGTGGCGGCTACCAGGTGGGTGTTGATTGGGAGGCTGCTTGCCGGGAGATTGATCGCTAGGAGACGGATCGGAGGACCAGTTACTCCAAGTTCAAGGACGAGCAGGCCAAGGTCAGAAAGTCGGACTGGAGGAGGTCCGTTGAGAGAGAAGTGTTGGTCCCGCTGATGAAGCATTTCGGCAACGATCTCTCCCTGTGTGCGAGAAGGATTGTTGAGGATCCCGATCTTCAGGGCCTGATCAAGGCGTACAGTGATCTTGGGGAAGTGGTGTCCAGTCCACAAATCGTGGAAACCCTGCTGGGCATGGTCAAGCCAGCCAGGATAATCAGGGGCAGGAGGCCCACCATGGAGAGAATCCGCAGCGCAGCACGCGGACTGCTCCGTGAATGGGAAGCCCTATCCGCCAGGACAGGCCGAGGAGAAAGGTAGCCATTGGGGGCTGACTGGTAATGCCGAGGGATGATGCAAAGGCCTGGAGCAAGAAGGTAGACAGCATACTGAGGAGTACGCTTCGCAAAGACAAGGACTCGAAGGAAGTGGAGGTGCGGGACGAGGCCCGCCACGAGAAGATACTCCAAAGGATAGCTCGCCAACGCGAGGCAGAACAGACTGACGAAATCGGTCACAGGAAGAAACGGTGATCCGCCCAATCAGGGCCCTTCAGGGGTACTGGAAGCCGAGAACAAGGCATTAAACTCCAATAAGAGTAGCCATTGTCGCCGTCCTGCTGGCACCCCCCT
>CAYVLA010000172.1:0-6238 GCA_964452145.1 Hadarchaeota archaeon (SeqCode) | reverse complement strand
TCCATGCCGTGAAGGGCTTTGACGAGAGCCGTCCCACGATGCTCATACGACCCGAATTCGAGTTCTCGGTGTTCTTCGAGGGATACAGGCCCATCTTGCCAAAGATAGCGGAGGAGTTGGTCCGCTCCGTGGATGCCAACGTCGTGGTGTTTCCCAGGACCCGGGACCAGCGCGAGAGATTCGAGAAGATAGGGGCCCTGATCGTGGACAAGCCCTTCAGGGAGACCCCCGTTGCCTTTGCAGACCTGGTGGCGGGATCGGCGGAATCCATGCTGTGCGAGGCGTTCACCCTTGGGACCCCGGCGCTAAGCTGCATATACTGGTCCATGACCATGCCGATGAAGATACTGCACCGACACATCCCGCATGCCACCGATCCCGACACGGCCGCAGAGGTCGCGAAAAGCCTCCTGTTTGACAAGGAAGCGATCGCAGCATACAAGGAGGTTGCAGGCCGTGTTATCGGGGAAATGGAGAATCCCATAGAGAGGATGGCAGCTAACCTAGACAAGCACCTCGGCTGAGGCGCCTCGGCCTCACGACTAGGCGTTTCGAATCGTTGCGCGAACCTTCCCGAAGGCGCGCCATGGGCGGATTCAGGCTGAACAGTCGTGTTTTTAGGTACTGGGCGCATCATGAATCGATCAGCTGAACTCGTTCCAGACGACGCTGATCGGCGCTTTTGGGAAGCCTTATAAGCCAACGCACGGTGAAGCGTGGACCAAGGTCATCGGATGAGCCGGGTATGGATAGACGTGACGGGAATCCGCCAGGCCAACATGCTGTCAACGCTGGCGAGCGAGATCGCCGGCAACGCCGAGATCCTGGTGACCACATCGTCTGACCCAAGACCTGCGAGGATACTCCGATTCCACAAGGTCCCGGGCGTCTCCGTGCCCAGCAAAGCCAGGGATACTGCGCAGAGATACGCTGATCGCGTTTTGAGGCTATCGAGGCGGGTTCGGGGACATAGACCCGATATCCTGATATCCGATCTAGATCCTTCCGCAGTGAGGACCGCCTTCGGCTTAGGGATACCGTGTTGGACCGTGTACGCGGCGAACGGCGCATCATCGGGGGACCTGGCCATCGAGGCCATGAGCTATCCTCTGTGTGACAGGATCTTTGCGTCAAGGTTCCTGGACCGCGCGTATCTCGCGGCAAGCGGAGTGCCCTCCAAGAAGATCGTGGAATTTGCCGGGTTCAACGAATGCTACGTCAGGCATTTCAGACGCACCAAAGCACGGAGCCCTAGGGTCCTCCTGAGGCCGAACGGGCACGATAGTCCGGTATGGGTCGGCCAGATCACCAAGGGCATCTTGCGCGGCATTGCGGGTACGAAGGTAACCATCTTGGGCAAGCCGGACCGCCAGACCGTCCGGCTGTCGAGTGTCTCGAATCGGGTTAGGTTCCTGGATTTCACTCCATACCCGCCTGTGGTCAAGCAGGATCTCTACATCGGGTGGGGCAGAATGCTCGGTGAATCCTACGCCATGGGCATACCCTCCATCAGGACGGTGGAGGAGGACTACCCGGACCTGTCCGTGGCCTATGCCGACCAGCCAGCAATGAACAATCCTTCCCGGATTGTCGAGACCTCCCAATCCATGATTCACGGCCCCTGCAGGTCTGCCGGCCCCGGGGGACTGGAGTCCCCAGTTGGAGCGGTAATGGCAGAGTTGTGCAGGGATGGCTTCGTGTCCTAGGATCGGGCATAGTCAGGGCACACCGAGCCGCGAAGAAGCCCGAACCCGGTTGGGGACTCATCGTTCCACTATGTCCAGTCGATTCCTGCGAGGACGAAGACTCAAACCCGTCTGCGTGACCCCGCCCTTGTCGCGAGGAGGGCAATCACAGACCCGATAGCGAGGGACGCACCTGGCAGAAGAGGGACCACTGCCTGCTCCGCGGAGCCACTCGAGATGGGTCTGGACAGCAGCAAAGCAAGCAGGATCAGAACCATGAGAAGCACGAGCCCCAGAAACCGCGTGACCCTGCTAGCCATGTTCTCACCGAGCTAACTAACCGTTCGCCATCGAGCATATAAAACCCTCAGGCATGCCTTTCTCGGGGTTTTCATTGCAGTTGATCGGCTAGGGCTCGGTGGAAGTATTAATATCGCAGATCGGAGCCCAATGAGACATCTTGTTTCGGCCAAGACGCTCAACACGCCGGGCAGCCACATCTGCGGCGCTGTTCCTCCTAGTGGCGGCGTTCGTCCGCTTCAGCTCCTCCATCGATATTCCGATCAATACGACCGTGCTGAACTCGGCACCCCGGATCACGGGAGTTCGAGTCCTTGACCAGTCCGTGGACCCGCGTTCGCTCTTCCTCATAGAGGTGCAGGCAGAGGACAACAACACCCTCCTGGACGTAGCCGGGATCCAGCTTCGGCTCTCGGCAGCGTCGGGGACTCAGTTACCGCTGGTTCTGCTCTGGACCAGAAGTGGCTTCGAGGTACTGGAGGGGGACGGGGAGGTTCAAAACACGGCTTCGAGCGTGCCAAAGGATCTGAAGAGGTCCGCCGGGACCTGGCTCTTCGCCGCCAAGCTGCCGGGTGATGCCCGGCCGGGATCCTGGCAGATCCAGGCCATCGTCTCCGACGAGGAAGCATCCTCGGAAATGGTGACGATGTTCTGGGTCAACAGCTACGTATCGATTGCCATTGCCCGGCGATCCGACCTGAACATCTCCATCCTGCCCGGTGCGGTCCAGGGGCCCACAACCGTTCTTGCGCTGTTCTATACCTCAAACCAGAAGGTGGATTTGCTGGCGCGTGCAACGCCTTTTGTCGGAGCCCAGGATTCCAGCTTCAAGCTTGAGTCCTCTGCCTTCTCCTTGTCGATCGAGGGCGGCGAACCGATCTCGCTATCTGCGGAAAGCCGTCCCATCTTGCAGGGCCTCAAGTCGGGCAGAAACGCCGAGGCCCGTCTCCTGCTTTCGGTTACGATCCCCCATCCCTTCCTGGATCAGGACTATGAGGGAGTCATCACCCTGACGCTTCGACCTTCCTCGGCGTGATCTGAACGCATCGGAACTGACCGAAGTGCTCCTTAATAGCACGAAGGCGCGAGATTGGGCTGATGTTGACCCGCTTGGATGGCATCGTCGGCAAGAAGACGGCGATCCCGGCCGGACTAGTGATCTGCGCATACCTATTGACCGGGGGAGCCGGTCTGATCGACTACGGTGACCCATCCAACAGCGCATCACCTGCACCTGATCAGGCATCAGCGGAGCCACCTTGTCAGGACTTGACTCTGGAAGTGAAGGCAACGGTCCATATCCTCAACCTACCTCCCGAAGTCCGGATGGAGCTGTTGGATGTTCGCAGGGACGCGACGATGATCAGGGTGCTCCTAGACGACCCGAACACGATATACGACCTTCGCTATGTGACCTTCAAGGTGGACCCGCCAGAGGGCGGCCAAATGACATGCCTCCTTAGCGTTGACGGGGGAATCGTCAGATTCGCTTCCGGCAACGTGATGCCGGTACACGTATCGTCGGGCGAGGTCCTCTTCCATATCCCAATCCGCGAGCGGGGTACCTACTCGGCCGAATGCTCGGCGTCGGATGAACTGGCCACGGTCACTGCATATCTTGCGTGGGAGATGCCGTAGGATGGAACACACCCGGGCCCAGAAGCCTTGGGATAGGCTATAATAACTGCATGAGCCCAACACGTTCAGAGGCCGACCAAGGGCAGGACAAGTATGAAGATCGCAAGGGTCGTGGAGAGGTACCCTTCGAGTGCCGAAGGCATAAACAGGGGACTAATGCCGAACGTCTACTATCTCTCGAAGATCCAGGCCGAGATGGGACACGATGTGACGATCTACACGATGCGGGAACCCGGACAGCCGGATCGCGAGATCCAAGATGGGCTTCCGATCGTCAGGGTAGAGAAACCTCCGCTGGCTCGCACGTTCGCGGGCGTGAGGATATGCCAAGCCATCGCCGCGTCGGATGAGATCCCGGACATCGTCCACTCCATGAATCCTCTGCCCCTGGGCTGGCTACATTCTAGATCGAGGACTAGGCTGCCCGCGAAGTTCGCGCTCTCGGTTCACAGCACCATCGATCAGATGGGGCGGATCGGCGGCATTCCCTCCGTCTCCAAGCTGTATGTTCACGAATTCAGGGAACTCGTGCTGAGCCTCGCCTCCGAGGTGGACCTGGTTCTTCCCGTCTCACGCTTCGTAAGAAGGGAGCTTGAGATGAGCGGGGTGAATCATGGGAGGATCAAGGTGATAGCCTCCGGGGTGGAGACGGAGGTCTTCTCAGAGTCAGGGCGCCCCGTCGGGCCTCCGTTCAGGGTACTTTACGTGGGAAGGTTCTCGCGGGGAAAGGGTCTACGGTACCTGCTGAAGGCCGTCGATCAGCTGAGGAACAAGCACGAGATCGAGGTCCTGTTGATCGGCGGCAGCCCCGAGGATGACGGATACCGAAGCGTTCTGAGCGAGATCGGGACTCTGGGCCTGCAGAACACAGTTCGGGTCTCCCCACCGGTATCCCACGCCGCCTTGCCTCGGCTGTACTCCTCGCATGATGTGCTCGTGCTACCCTCGGAGAGGGAGGCGCTGGGCAAGGTGCTCCTTGAGGCGATGGCGTGTTGCCGACCGGTCGTTGCTACCAGAAGCGGAGGGGTCACCGATGTCGTGGATGACGGGAGGACGGGTCGGCTGATCCCGCCAAGGGATCCAAGATCGCTGGCGGATGCCATCGAGGGCCTCATCGATGACGAGGATCTGCGGCGGAGGATGGGGTTGATGGCAAGGAGAAGGGCGATGATGTTCGACTGGCATGCGATCGCACGTCAATACCTGAACGCATTTGAGCTCATCCCATAGTTGTGCTCCGAACCGTCTCGATTGGCCCATGGATGCCGATCCATGGCGTCGCGTAGGCAGAAACCGGCTCTCCGGCCAACCTTAATAAGTCGGCCCGAGGCATCAGAGCCCGATGAGGAAGAAGTCAGTCGTCATAACCGGGGGTTTAGGCTTCATCGGCTCCGCCGTCGCAGAGCGATTCGTGGAAAGGGGCTCCCATGTCAAGATCATCGACTCGAAGGTGTCCAACGTCGTGGATGTGGATGCCTTTCGGGATCGCTCAGATGTGGACATCGTGGAGACAAGCGTGGACGGATTCTTCTCAAACGGTGAGGGCATAACGGGCGCAGACCTGCTTATCCACGCTGCCAGCTTCGTGGGGCCAGCATCCATAATAAGATACCAGGGAACCATCGGCCAAGGAATCGTTTCCGATACGTCCAAAGTCATCAGGGCATGTCTTAGGTCAGGCGTTCCCCTCGTATACATCTCCTCGGCCGAGGTGTACGGCAGGAGCGGAATCCTGAAGGAGGATTCCGATATCAGGGTCCCGCCCTACTACAACGCCCGCATAGAGTACGCACTGGCCAAGCTCACCAGCGAGGCGATGGTGCTCAACAGCTGTATGCAGGGGCTTAGGTCAACGGTTATCAGGCCCTTCAACGTCGTCGGGCCGCGTCAGAGCCGTGAGGGGGGCTTTGTCATGCCGACCTTCGTCCAACAGGCCCTCGGAGACCGACCATTGACGGTGTTCGGATCCGGTCAGCAGAAGAGGGCCTTCCTGGGCGTCAAAGACCTCGCTGAGTTCCTTTGTGAGTATGTGGACGACGGAGTTCTCGGCGACCAGAAGATCTACAACGTTGGCAATCCCGACAACTCGACAACCATCCGGGGATTGGCCGAACGGGTAATCCGTCTGTTGAGCAGCAAATCGAGGATAGAGCATGTTGACCCAAAATCGATCTATGGACCCTTCTACTATGAGGCGGAAAGCTTCGAAAAGCTCCCAAACACCCAGACTGCCGAGGCCCTGGGCTGGTCGCCGAAGCAGAGTCTGGACCAGATAATCCTAGAAACCGCAGATTTCTACAAGAACCATCAGGATACCCGTGGCGCAGATGCTCGGAAGTAACCCGATACGACGCGTTCTGGTGATATCCCCCCACGCCGACGATGAGGCGGTAGGGCCCGGCGGGCTGATCGCACGAGCTTCATCTGCCGGGGTCAGCGTGAGAGTAGTCTTTATGGCGGTGGATGGCTTTCACCACTACGGACTCAGGGCCGAGACCACTCTGCAACAGAGAAAGGCGGAGATCAGCGAAGTTGCGGCCATGCTGGGGTATCATTACAGGATCGTATATGAAGGCAAGGACCTGATCGAGCGGCTAGACACCCTTCCCCAAAGA
>CAYVLA010000171.1:0-6295 GCA_964452145.1 Hadarchaeota archaeon (SeqCode) | reverse complement strand
GTTGAGGTTGAGGTTGAAAAGCTTTATATATAACCGATAAAGCAGATAGGCAAAGGTGACCATATGGCAACTCAGCTCGCTGGAACACCTGTACTGATACTGAGGGAAGGCGCCCAGAGACGGCGGGGCAAGGACGCTCAGGCGAACAACCTTCTGGCCGCCAAGGTCATTGCCGAGGCGGTGAGAACCACCCTAGGGCCGCGGGGCATGGATAAGATGCTCGTGGACAGCCTCGGGGACATCGTGATAACCAACGATGGCGCGACCATCCTGGATGAGATGGATGTGGAACACCCAGCCGCCAAGATGATGGTGGAGATCGCCAAGACCCAGGATGAGGAGGTCGGCGATGGAACTACGTCCGCCGTGGTTTTTGCTGGAGAGCTGCTTGTGAAGGCCCAGGAACTGATGGAGCAGGATGTCCATGCCAGCATCATCATTAACGCGTACAGGGCGGCGGCCCGGAAGGCCTTGGAGGAACTCGGCAAGATCGCCAAGGAGATCGATCCCACGGACGTCAAGACTTTGGAGAGCATAGCCAGAACTTCCATGACCGGCAAAGCGGCCGACAAGGCGAGGGCCCATCTGGCCAAGGTCGCGGTGAAGGCCGCCATGCAGGTCGCCGAGAAGGTTGGCGAGACGACCAAGGTCGACATCGACTACATCAGCATGGTCAAGAAGCAGGGTGCGGGTGTTCTGGAAACCGAGCTTGTGTCGGGTGCCATCATCGACAAGGAGGTGGTTCACCCTGCCATGCCGAAGTCCCTTCAGAACGCCAAGATCGCACTGGTGGATGCGAAGCTTGAGGTCCAGGAGACCGAGACCGATGCGGAGATCAAGATAACGACCCCCGATCAGCTCAAGGATTTCCTCGGCGAGGAAGAACACATGCTGAAGGAGATGGTCGAGAAGTTCAAGAAGGTCGGCGCCAAGGTCATCTTCTGTCAGAAGGGGATCGATGACCTTGCCCAGCACTACATGGCCAAGGCGGGCATCTTGGCCGCCAGGCGGGTCAAGAAGAGCGACATGGAGAATCTTTCGAGGGCGACCGGCGCTAGGATCGTCACAAACCTGAGTGACCTGTCCAAGGAAGACCTGGGGACGGCCGGCTTGGTGGAGGAGAGGAAGATCGCTGGGGATGAGATGATCTTCGTCGAAAACTGCAAGAATCCGAGGGCGGTGACGATCTTCATCAGGGGCGGAACCGAGCACGTGGTGGACGAGGTCGAACGAGCGCTGCACGATGCGGTCTGCGTCGTGAGGGACGTCCTCCAGAACAACAAGATCGTGCCTGGAGGCGGCGCGGTGGAGACGGCCCTATCCCGGGCCATGAAGACCTACGCCTCAAGCGTGTCCGGTAGGGAGGGACTTGCGGCCTCGGCCTTCGCGGAGGCGCTGCGCATAATCCCCAAGAGCCTGGCCGAGAACGCGGGCCTCGATCCCATCGACATCCTGCAGGACCTCGTTGCCGAGAACGAGACCAAGGGAAACCAGATGGGCATAGACATCTTCAGGGGTAAGATGGCCGACATGTACAAGCTGGGCATCGTCCAACCCCTGGACGTGAACACCCAGATCATAAAGTCGGCCGTTGAAGCCACCTGCATGCTTCTGCGCATTGATGACGTCGTGTCGGCCAAGGAACTCAAGAAGGAGGGGCCCAGGATGCCGCCCGGCGGACCCGGCGGAATGGGACCGGGGGGAATGGGCGGGATGGGCCCCGGAATGATGTAGAAGGGTATTTCGAGACCCCTCCTCATCGCCCCCCTGCGAGGAAAGGATGCTGTCAGAAGTAGCCGAAACGCTGGGGGAAGGAATGGTCGCAGAAGGCACACTTGAAGGGAGGCTGCTTGGTTACGAAGGAGCTGCCGCAGACCGGACAATCCACCTTCGTTCCCTCAGTCTCTTCGACCCGGCGATCCAGGACAAGCATCCCCCTGCACCGTGGGCAGGCCAAGGGCTTCTCCTTCACCTTCGAATCCACAGCGATCTCCAGGGAGCAGCTCTCGCATGCGAAGAGATTGTAAGCCATTTGCAGGAACCCTCCGGAACTAGGGACTGAAGACGGTGGCCGTAAGGGTGTCCTCAACGCCATCTATCGAGTGAATGGAGTTCAAAACCACCTTAGGGATCTCCTCAGGGGCAGCGGTCTCAATGCGGCAGATGACGTCATAGGGCCCCATGACGCAGAAGGCTTCCTTCACTGAGCCAATCTTCAGCAGCTTGTCCCGGACCTCAACGGTCTTTCCGATGCGGACCGAGATCAAGACGAAGGCCTGACTCTTCGCCATCCGGTAGGGGGAACCGGGTATTTTCTATTAAATATGTCGCCGCGCGAGCAGAGCAGGATCGCAATCAGTACTGGCCCAACGACCCATCCTGCCTGGAAGAGTCGTAGCCGAGTTTGAAGATCCAGAGAGATACAGGGAGGGAGACCAGGATGAAGACGCACAACCATAGCACGTTCATGCTGACCCGCGGATCCAGCAAGGTGGTCCCACCCATCAGGCAGAGCCTGACGCCGTCGAGGGAGTAGGTGAGGGGGAATATCCTACCCACCCATGTCATATAGGACGGCAGCACGCTCAACGGATAGAAGACGCCCGAAACCAGCTGGGTCAGCCACGAGAAGGCCCAGGCAACGGGATCGCCCTGCTTGATCTTCATTATCACCCCCGCACTGGCTATGCCGATGGTGAGATGGCTGAAGACCATCAGCAGGGAGAGGACAACCACTGAGAGGATGGTACCCAGCGAGAGGTAGAAGGCGGCTCCGAGGGCAACGCCCAGCCCCAGCGCGCCCAGAAGGAAGACCGTGCCGATCAGGAAACGGAAGGTTGACTCACCAAATAGGAAGACTTTGAAGCTCGTGGGGGAGGAGAGGATGGTCTCCATGGTGCCGAACCACTGCTCGTCCCTGATGGCCTCCGATATGCCCAGGACGGAGGAGAAGACGTACTGCTGGAAGGCGATCCCTATGACCGAGAAGGCGAGGTAGCCGCCCCGGGTGTAGCCCCCCGCTATGAGCCTGTCGGTGGATGCTATCTGGGCCACCAGTGCGTACGTCAGAACGAAGGTGAAAGTGCTGGTCAGATCCAGAATGACCCACATCTTGTAAGTCCACCATATGCGCGCGTCTCTGAGGATGAACTCCCGCAGCTTGGCCAGGACGCCCACCGACTGGTATCCGCGTGGGTCATCGCTCAGATTCTGGACAAGCGCTTCCTCGTGCATCCCGATCCCTCAATAGGTGGTGGTCGTGCCCTCCGTTCTGACCCTGTCGTATCCCCACCTGAAGAACACCATGCTCACCGGCAGCAGGACTGCCGTGTACACCAACAGGATCACAATGGCCGCGGCAACTTGGGGGTTGTACAGGGTCTCCCCGGTCAGAAGGACCTTCCTGAGGGCGTCCAATGCATGGGTGTACGGAAGCGCCCAAGCAAAGCCCCACAGGAGGGGATAGCCTCTTAGAAGGTGCAGCGGAAAGAGGACCCCGCCGAAGAACTCCGTCAGACCGGTGAAGAGGAAGGTCAAGGGATCCCCCTTCTTGTAGACCAGGATGATCCCGGCGGCCATTATCCCGATCCCCAGATGGCTGGTTATCAGGAGCAGGACCAGAACAAGGGAGGATGCGACGGTGGCGGGGTTCAGCACGAGCGGGGCCCTCAGGACCAGATAGCCCATGAAGAAGGCTCCGGCCATGAAATAGCAGCTCACCAAGAATCCCCTGATGGCTATGCCGATCACATACGATCGCAGCCGTATGGGCGATGAGATGACGGTCTCAAAGGTGCCCTCTCTCACCTCGTGAGACATCGAGTGGCTTAGCCGGTTAATGCACATCCAAAGGTAGTTGGTTGATGCAACGCCGATGAGCGCGAATCCTATGTAGCTGTCGCCGTAGCCGGCCAGGGCGAGCTTGTCGGGCATTATCAGAAAGCCCATGAAGTAGTACATGACCACCGAGGCGAATGTGCTGATGGTCTCGGTTGCCACCCAGGTCTTGTAGGAGAGGAATATTCTCAGATTGGCCACGAAGACGGCCCAGGTCTGCCTGAGATCCGATCTGGACCTGGGGGCATCCAGCCTCAGAACCTCCACAACGTCGCCCGACGTGGCCCTGGCCATGCTATCACGCTTTTGTGAGGCGGAGGAAGACCTCCTCCAGGCTGAGCTTGGACCTTGATATCCCGCCGACCCCGATCCCCATCTTCCTGAGCTCGCCGGGAAGCTCGTAGATGGCCTCATCCTCGTCTTTGACCCGTAGCTGAAAAGCAAAACCGGTCCCCAAGACCTTGGCATCGAGCACGCTGACCACCTGGGGAAGGGTTTCGATGGCCTTCTTCACCTCCTCGAGCGGTCTGTCCGATTCCAGCTGCAGATCGATCGCCTCGGCCTCCCTGTATAGCTTGCCGAGGACCTCGGGCTGTTCGTCCGCGATCAGCCTGCCTTTATGCATTATGGCCACTCTTTGGCAGAGCTTCTCGACCTCCAGCATATTGTGGCTGGTGAACAGGATGGTCTTCTTCAGGTCGCGGTTGAGAGCCAAGAGGAGCCTCCGAGTCTCATCGGCGGTTATCGGATCGAGGCCAACCGTAGGCTCGTCCATCAGCAGGATGGGCGGGTTGGCCAGCAGGGAACGGGCCAGCATCACTCTGACCTTCATTCCGGTCGAGAAGTCCTTGACCATCTTGTCCCGGTCGCCGGTGAGATCGAAGAAATCCAGTAGGATGTCTATCCTCTTCCTGGCAATCTCAGAGGGCACGTTCTGGAGGGAGGCGTAGAACCTCAGGTTGTCCAAGGCGGTCAGCCTCCAGTAGAGCGCCCTTCCTCCGGTTTCTCCGTGGAGCCAGCCGAAGCTGGACCTGGCCCGGTCGGGCTCTTTGACTACGTCGTACCCCCCCACCATGGCCGATCCACCCGTTGGTAGAATGAGGGTGCCGAGGATTTTGATCAAGGTCGTCTTCCCGGCGCCGTTGGGGCCCAGAAGGCCAACGAACTCCCGATCCTCTATGGTCAAGGAAACGTCGTCTACAGCCCGCACTACCCTCTTCTTGCCCTGCTCCTTGCTCACGAAGATCTTTGCGAGGTTCATTATCTCGATAGCCTTGGCCATCTAGATGCACGGCTCCGGGCGCGGCCAGAGAATTCGAAAGAAAGCGCAGGCTGGAACCCTCGGAGCTGCTTTCCGTCAATTAACATGAATGGACAGCATTCCGGTCCCGCCTAGGCCAGCGTGGATCAGGCCGGATTAAAATCTTCCTTTGGGCATATGGGCGTAAACGTGCTAGCGGGTGAAGCGGTCTAGACATCAAGCCCCCTGGTTGATAGACCCTTCAGGGGGAATCCTCGCGGCTGCCTGCCGCCCCTTGGTGGTTTGAGTGCCAGATAGCCGACCGTAATACTCCCTGTCAAATCTCTCCAGATCCTGTGGGAACTTGGACCATGCAACGGTCTGCCGCCAGAGGCGCACGTGATTGCGAAGGGCCATATTAACGTGCTCGGATCGGGGAACGATGTTGTGGTAGCCCTCCTCATCGCTCCATGAGCCGTAGTGACACCATACGCCAATCGCGTTGCTGATCTGATTCTGGCCGACCGAGTAGCGAAGGAACTCCTCCATCGTGAGGCCCGAACGGCCTGCTTCCCCGCTGAGCACGAAGTCTGCGTAGGCGTAGACGAAGGGAAGGTAGACCCTGCAGGTACCGAAGGGCTCGGTACTGGAGTGGAGGTATAGCAGTCTGTCCCCCAAAATCCCCCTAGCCCCACGCATGAGATGGTAGCCCGGCCTGAAGTCGTCTCTGACCCCGATCCAGCCATCGAAGTAGAGGCCGTCCACCCCGTACTCATCAAGAACCCGCTTCATCTCGGCAAGCAGGTCGGGAGCGTTGGAATAGTATGGGCTCAGATACGGAACGAACTTCATGCCCAGCTTGTGTGCCTCGTCCCGGACCCGGGCAAACTCCTCCGGATCGGCTGGTAGGTGGCGGTCGGTCTCCCAGGGCCTGGGATGGGGGTAGTCTGCCCCGGGCGGGTTCTCGGCCCATTCCGGTGCATCCCTCTCCCAGCCCGAGTGCAGTGTTAAAACCTGACAGTTCTTGGCTGCGTCCTGAATTGCCTGATTCGGTGGGTAAGGATCCTCGAGGCCACCTTCGTGGGAGATGGATTGACGAGATCTCTCCGGATTCGCTCGGCGGGGCGGACAGATCGATGCCCAGAGTTCGTCCCATCGCGCAAGGTGGCACCTCAGGCTCCATTGGGGCGACCCAGACTCGTCCAGCCGGGTGGGTCT
>CAYVLA010000170.1:0-6412 GCA_964452145.1 Hadarchaeota archaeon (SeqCode) | reverse complement strand
CCACCATCCACGCCCCACCATCCACGATCACCTGGCGGAGCAAAGACCGGCGATCCGTCTCGGGAGACGTTTCGGGGTCTCACTTGGGTCCGGCGAGACATCTCTCGGGAGCCATCCAGACGACCGGAATGATGGGCAGAACGCTGCCTATGAACCCCACGACGATCCCCAAGAAAAGCCCAAGAATTGCCTTGGCCGGGCTGCAAGCGGCCGCAAGATCGAGCGCCGGATTGACTCCCAGTAACTTGATCCCCGAGTTGATCGCCACGACGATCGTGTAACCCATCATCGCCCCGATGGCTCCGATGGTCATACCCTCGGTGGCAAAGATCAGCAGCGTGGTCGTCGTCTCGGCCCCGAGAGCCCGGATGGTGCCTATCTCAACCAGCCTCTCGTACAGCGAGATCTGAACGAGATTCAGATAGGTGATCAGCGCCAGGAACCCCGCTGCGAGGGGAAGTTCCCATTGCCTGACTGTGACAAAGGCAAGCCCGCCCTCGCTGATGGAGAAGGTGACGTGGTGGATGAAGTTGGCACACACGATGCTCATTACGGCCACCAATGCGAAGGTCCTGAGCTTCCTCCTAGTGACGTTGCGAAGCGAGAGCACAAAGAAATCCAGGTCGAGAAGCGGCTTGACGAGGACGATCTCGGCCTCCATCCGGCGCAGCTTGGCCGCGGTGTCCAGCTGGGCCTGCCTGTCACTCGGCCACCAGATGCGCTTCCCGCCCAGGCTCCACCAGTGTCTTGCCTCCGGCGGGATCTCCTCCTCAAAGCCTAGGTCGGCACCCGCACCCTGCAACTCGCGAGCCAGGTCAAGCAGCGTTGATGGATCTAGGCCGGTGATGCGCAGGTGGTACAGCGGGTTGGAGAAGCGGGCAAGAAAGCTCTGGACGGCGGATTCTATCAGCCTTTCGGCCAACGGGATTTCGACGCGTGCAATGGCTTCCGTCACGATGGCGTCGACGGAGGGCACGACCCTTCTTCCCTCAAGCCAGTGATGCCTTCCCTCCGTCACTCTGACAATCTCGAAGAACTTCGACAGCGCTCTCTGGAGCCCGTCCAGCGTGATCTGGGACCTCCTCAACAGGATTCGCATCATCTCAGTCCCTTGAGGTCACTCTGGACGGCTTGGGCAGTGATCTCTCCCACCTTCTGTTGCAGTCGGACTACACCTATCCGGGTTAGAAAGCTTTATCCCAACTTGCATCCAATAGCCTGCCTAGCAGAGAATGCGGGCCCTGGTGGACCATGTGCCCTCGTGGCTCGGCCGGTTTGGCTTGCGGCCTTTCACAGCCGCCCTAACACCGGAAGGCTTTATCTGTCGATTGTGCCAGAACGATCCGCGCATCCCTGCCCGTTGGAGCAAGGCAATCAGGGTGGATCTGGAACGAGCGACCGTCTGGACTGGGTGGAGAGGGAAAGGTCAAAGAAGAGGTATAACCTCGGGGACTACGATGTCATCGTGGGCCAGGACACCGTGACCATCCGCTCCAAGACCCCGACGGAGTGGGGAAAGAGTACGGTGCTCAAAAGACCCGGCACCAAGGCGTCCATCACATCCCGGCCCGGCAAATCCCTGCGCATCTTCTACCTCGCCTACGCCCTCTTCATCCTAGTTTTCTCCATGTTCTTCGTCACCACCGAGGTCAGCGAGCCAACACAGATCCAACTGGTCGGCTTGGCCCTTGCCCTGATTCTGATACCTTTCGCTCTTTACATGGTCCTTCCTGCCTGGGTATTCGTGGGCGCTATCGCCCTTCACTTCGTTGTTCTGTTCTCGCTTCCCGGGTCAATGCTTCTCGAGACCGCCTTCAAGACGATCGAGGAGTCCGTCGGACAGGGGAATGTCGAGACCTTCATCATCGCAGCCTCGCTACTTCCGGTGATCCTACACATCATGCTTGAGCAGACCATGGTCCGCTACACCCTTACCCTGGAGGAGGGAGGCAATGTGCTCCGGATCCCCACCTGGAACTCGCACGTCAAGGCCCTGGTCCAGCACGTCAACACGGGAGCGGGCAAGCCCGGGATCGAGACGCTCCTGAAGAGATTCTTCCTCATGCGTTTGCCCTCCTACTTCCTGAAGCTGGGTCGCCATCGGATGAAGAACTGCTCCTACTGCGACAAGGTGACGCTGACGGAGTGCGTAAGGTGTCACACCCCTATCTGCGATGAGCACACCGAGACTCTTCGCGGGTACAAGGTCTGCCCGGAATGCCAGATCGAGAGGCGCGGGAAGTTGAGAGACGGCCTTCGCCAGATGAATCGTTGACGATCCGGGTAGCCCGGCCTCATTCCAGCGTCGATCGTTCGCCCAGCCTGGCTAGGAAGAGCGTGCCCACAGCGATTAGGACGAGGGCGGTGAGAAACAGGGGAGAGTAGGGATCCAAGGGAATGACGAACCAAGACCGGCTCAGCCCCTGCAGATGATCCAGGGAATAACCCGCAAGCAGGGGGCCCAGCCCGCCTAGCAATCCCATCCAAGCATAGTAGACCGCCATGTACTCTGTCCTCCTTTCATCGGGTACGACGTCGACGTATAGCAGTCGCTGGTCGGCCACCGTGAAGCCGGCCGAGGCGATGCCGAGCACGGTCGACGCAAGCCCCGCCACAACGAAGCCCAAGGCCTGCTGACGTGGCATGAACAGCCATATCAAGGGACATGCGAGCAGCAGATACAGGGCTGCAAGAAGCGCGGGTTTGCTGCCCGCTCGATCAGCCGCTCTTCCCCATAGGTATGCAGACGGCAGGGCCGCCAGCGAGCCTAGAACCTGGACTAGAAGGATCTGGCTGTCAGCCAAGCCGACCTGCTCCTTCATGAACAGTGGAAGAAAGGCGGTCAGGACCGTTCTGTGGGCAAGAGCGACCAGCCCCATGCCGATCAGGTACAGACGCAGGTTGGGGTCCTGGAGGGCCTTGCGCAGGGATGGGAAGTGAGCCCTCTCCGCGTTCTTGTTTGGTTCTCCGCCCGGGATTCTGGTGGCAAGTATGGCTGAGGCAAACCCGAAGATCACCCCCGCCCCGATCAGATCCAGATAGCGATCCAGCCCGTTGCCCCTGCCAACCACATGGCTGGCTGCGGCTAAGGCCAGTGACGACGCGATCAGGCCGATGACGTAGCTGGTGCCGTTGTACCTTCCTCTGAACTGATCTGGGACGACCTCCTGGAACCAGGGATAGACGGCCGTCTCGGCTATGGCTCTGCACAGGGCAAACAGCCCCACGAGCACCGACACGTAGACGAACGTGGCCCCGGATCCGTGCCTCACCATGACCCACGGGGCCAATAGAAGGAGGGCGGTGACGAACTTGCGGGTTGAATAGAATATCAGGAAGACGCGCTTGACCCCGACTCGGGCCGCCCACGAGGCAAGGACTAGCGACACCAAGCCGGCGAAGGGCAACAGGGAGAGCAGCAGGCCGATCCTGGATTTGGCGAGTCCGAGCTCGCTGAGATAGAGCACGAAGACGGGCCCGAAGTACGTCAGTGAGCCAAAGACGCTGCTAGCCGCAGTGCTGGCGAAGTTCCAGGGGAGAAGCCGCATCTTCTGCTCATCTGTGAGCTCATTCATCGCCGCTCCCGCTCCATGTATCTCTCTCCGCCGTCTCAGCAAGGTCGGCGGGGATATCCATTTTCCGGCTCGGATCGATAGCCATCTGATAAAGCTATCCGGCCTTTGATCCGGTTCACGGTACCGGGATGTTGTGAGTCCTCCCCCTCCATTCGATCCAAGCAGGTGACTCCATAATGTGGCGATTCCCACCTGGACACCAATGCCCTGTCTCGATCATCGCTGGGCCATTTGATCTGTCGACTTGATTGCCGCGATCCCCTCTTATTGAAGCATCGGCTCATGCGTCATTTATCTTCTCTGTAGACAAGACGCCTACCCAGCACACGTGCCTACAACCGATTGGGAGTTGATCGCGCTGAACCGAGCGCTCAAGTGGTTCCTGAGCATGCTGATCGCCATTCTTGCAGTTGGCACGACGATGAGGGTCCTGAGGAATGCGGCCACTCCCGAGAATGAAAGCTCATCGCCCGGACAGCCGAGCGAAGGGGAACCGAAGGGGTCCGATGAGATCATCATCGGCATCGAGTACGTCGTCCACGGGCTTGGCAAGGGGCTGAGCGACCTCGGCATCTCGGCGGTGAAACCGCTGCCTGAGACCTTCTCTTGGGACAAGATGCAGAAAGGCCCGGATGACTCCATCGACTTCTCAGTCACGGACAGCTACGTTGCGGAATACCAGGCGTGCGGATTTGAACACATCGTGCTAGGTCTTAGGGTACAATCCGACCTGATCAAGAGTCCTTGGATGGTCGACAAAAGGTATCCCAAGACGCAGGCCGTCGACCCGCAATATCACGACCGATACACCGACTGGGTGGGCTCGCTTGTTGAGAGGTACGACATGGATGGCCATGACGACATGCCCGGGCTGCTATACCCCATCAGACACTACGAGATCGGCGTCGAGTTCTCGTCCTACCAACCCGAGCCCACCGATGTCTATCTCGAAACCCTCGAGCTGGGATACCGGGCAGCGCACCGGGCATGTGGGGATGTTCTCATTGGCCACTCCGCGTTCCTGTTGACCCCCGTGTTTAGGGACGACCCCGGCCCGGGAGACTACGAGAAGGCCTTTGCCGAGAATCTGGTCGGCACCGGCGGCAAGCAGCTGTCAGACATCCGCAAGGTCCTGGACAGGCCCGACCTCTTCGACGTCCTGAACGTGCATAACCTGGGGTGGCCTTACGAGATCGAGAGGATAGTGAGGTGGCTCGACTACGAGACCGGTAGGAGAGGATACTCAAAGCCGATCATCATCAGCGACACGGCGCCCACCTCATTCGCCGGTATGGGGTCAGCGACGAGGTGCGAAGGGCTGGGGCTCGCGGTCATGCTTCCACCCGCCACAGAGGCCGACAGATGTCGGCTGGCTGAATACTTCAAGAGGCTCATCAACAACGACCCTGAATACATCTCGTGGCTCAGGAGATACCTGGCTTCGGATGTCGTGCAGAGGGTTGTGATGGCGGCCGAGCAGGGAGTGGCTCTGATCGATACGGCCTTCACCGGGGACATTCCGGGAGCCGCGTTGGCGATCTTCCAAGCCGCCGCGGGTAACTGTGGATGGGGCGGGATGGTGGACTACAAGACCGATTTCGTTAAGGGCATAAACACCGTGACGGGCAGAAGACCCGCCTACTACGCGCTTCAGCAACTCCAGGCCAACATCAATGGTTACACATCCATCACTAGGATACACACAAACGGAGATCTGAGGTTGTACAGGGTCGAGAGAGCTGGTACGAAGTTCTTGATCGCGTGGTACGCCTATCAGCGGCTTTACCTCCCCGACGACCTCGTTCCGAGCAAGATCTTTCCGATCAGCGTCGCATCGGATTCCGTGGTTGTCGAGGAACTGAAGCTGTCAGAAGAGGTCTCGAGAACCAGATTTGTAGCCGTGGACGGTGTGTTGGAGCTTCAACTCACGCCTGAACCCGTGTACATATTCGAGCAGTGAGTGCCCCCGGATTGTGGCAGAGGCGCCTGGACTCCGTGGCGCCCCGGGTCTGGTGACCGATTGGGCGAAGCGTTCGGGCACTTTTTTGTCTTCGACGGCAGATCCTTCGTCCAACCGCAACCGTGCCGGTGCAAGAGATAACGTATTTCTCCGGCTCTGTCAAAGGCCGAGCATGGCCGGGATGACGTTCACTTATACGGGGATACGTGTGCGAGACATGGATGCCTCGCTTCGGTTCTACACGAAGGTGATGGGAATGAAGCTGATACTCCGCGACAGGATGAGGTCCACCGGCGGTGAATATGCCCACCTGAAGAGCCCGGGCTCGACACAACACCTTGAGCTCAACTGGTACCCCGAGGACTCGCCCTACCACTCTCCGTACCAAGAGGGGGCGGAGCTGGACCACCTCGCGTTCTGGGCTCGGGATGTTGATGCAAGCTTCCAGAACCTGACGACCAACGGTGCTTCCGTGGCGGTGCGGCCTTTCTCCGAGGATGGCTATCGGCTCGCGTTCGTCAAGGACCCGGATGGCATCTGGATCGAGCTCATAGGGAGGGAGAAGAGGAAGCGCACGTCTATGGCGTGAGGCGCAGCGTAGGGTCGATGTCTAGCCCCGAACCGGTTTCTCCTAACCCCTCTCCGTCACTGCCACCGTGTAGAGCGAGTCCGATAGGCGGGGACCGGAGTGCACCTCAACCACGGGGGCTGCTCCCACCATCCTATCGTGGATGAGAAGAAGCTGACTGTTCCAGTTCTTCCCATCACATCGTGCCACTCGCGTCTAGGTCGATCCGACGACGGGATAGTGGCCGGCTTGTGGACCGGGTCGGGGCATGAGGGAGGGCCCCGGAGCACATGATACATAGTCCCAAAG
>CAYVLA010000169.1:0-6479 GCA_964452145.1 Hadarchaeota archaeon (SeqCode) | reverse complement strand
TGTGAGGATCTACTTTCCCCGTAGTTACGAAGGGGTGCAGATTCAGGACTTCATCTTCTTCGAAGGCACCATCATAAACATGTTCAGCCCCGTCCAGCAGAGATGGATGCACGATGCGGTCCTGGAGGGCACGGGGGGCCTGAACTCCAGATCGCTTCTCAGCACGGCATACTGCGTGGATTGGGAGGCCTCTGCAACCCAGAAGGCGTTTCCAAACGATGTCGAGGCGGTTCTTCTCCTCGGCGGGGGCTGGTCGCTCTACCCAAGAGACGCCCTCATCATCCTGGAGGAAGAGGCCGGGCTTCCGCCGGTCCTCACCATGTTCAAGGGCAAGAATGTCCAGTGGTACCTGACGAGCTACCGCTGCGCCCTGGTGATCCCGCGTCAGGGAGCGGTTGTCTGGTCCTGGATAAGGGGTCCGTTCGCGGATCGGGCGACCCAGAAGCCGGGGTGTACTCCCCACACCATCTCATGGAGGTACGGAAAGGGCATCACCTGGACCACTCACGATTCGCTCGTGGACTGGTGGCAGGATCGATTTGCGAATCCCTACGGCCTAGATATGATTATGAACATGGTCCTGTACAGCGCGGGCAGGAATCTGCCCGAGGACGTTGAGATGCTTCACGATATAAGGTCAAGGATGATGGAGTTCAGGAGCGGAGAGCTCCTGGTTCTGGCCGTGGTGGAGTTTGCCGAGAGCTTCGGAGCGAACATGAACTTGGTGCTTGGGGAGCTGGGAGCGATCATGGAAAAGAGGCGGAAGGCCGACGGACTCTACCTGGAGCAGGAGTATCTTCAGGCTAGGGCGGGCTATCTGGATGCCATCGCCGACCTTGAGCGGCTGACCCAGCACGCGATTGGGGTCAAAGACCGGGCGATGCTGTGGGTGTATCTGTTTCAATGGTTCACGGTGAGCGGGACGTCCATGCTTGCAGGTCTTCTCCTGTGGTCCCTCATGGTGAGGCGCAGGTTGTACCGGGGTGTGGATACCACCCGCTTGTCGGGTGTAGGGTCGGAAGGATAGGGCGGTCCTTCTCCATTCCATGAGTAATTGGAAGCCTAGCCACTCTGAGCATTCATGACACGATAGCTAGCGCAATCCTTTCTCCATCTGGGCCACGATGGAATTCACGATCCTCTTCGGTAGCCATCCTTTGGCCGCTTGTTTGGCGAGGGTCAATCTGTCGAAGGACATCCTGTGAAGCTTGACTCCTCCCTCCCCGAAGTCGTAAAGGCACGAGACGGGAGCGCTCCACTTCGCGCCATTAGTCATGGTCGCCTCGATGACGTGCTCGGCGGCCAGTTTGTTTCCTTGGACCATCATGTGGAACTCGGTCTCCGTGCTACTCACCTCAGACACTCGCCCAAGCTGCCAATTCCAGTACTGTCTTATCTTCTGCTTTCCCTCGAATCTGCCTTCGGGGGTGACCAGCACCGCGTCCTCCGCGTAGAAGGATAGAATCCCATCGACATCCGTCTTAGTGATGGCCTCGTTCAGGCCCCGAACAGCGCCCTTCATATCTTCTTCAGACATATTTTGGAGCTCCTCCGGAAGAAAGCCGGCGTATGGATGCTTATATCTTACGGCGTTCCGCCAAGGGTCTGTCAAGAATCCGCCGAGGGGTTGATGGGGAGGCTGTGGGGCGGAGAGAAGCACGATGATGGTTGCTGTAGCATCTTCTCTCCTCCTCTACGGCCCCTTAATCAAGGCCGTCCACGAAGTCGATCCAAGTTCGGTCATTGCTCGACCCCCGAGAGTTCGCAGTCCCGGTGCAAAGCCGGTCTCCGTGCACATGCTGTTCGAGGCCTCGCCGGCAATCGGAAAATTCCGCTGAGAATCAAGCGTTAGGTGAGTTCCCCTCAGCCCGGGGGGCGACCAGACGAGTGGGGTAGGAGATATTAGGACCGCATACTGTCAGAATGAGGGGACGAGGAGCATGAGAGTAGGGACTGTGAAGGTGAAGATCACTCCCCGGGTTGGCTCCCCTCTCGCTGGCTATTCGAATCGAAGGTCCTTCTCGACCGGAGTCCACGATGAGCTCTTTGCCCGCGTAATGGTTCTGGACAGTGGCGGGTCGCGAGCCGTGATGGTTTCGTGCGACCTCATCGGCGTGCTGCCCGAGATGACGAACACCATACGGTCGGCCTCCAGAAGGCTAGGCATACCGGAGGCAAACACGATGGTCTGCGCGTTTCACACCCACTCGGGCCCCACACCCCACCTGGGCTACGGCGGCATGGATGGCTACATGAGGGGAATATCGTCCACAGTCTCCTCGGCGATCCCCAGGGCCGCATCGGATCTGCGGGAGTCCACCTTCGCCTACGCAGTCCGAGACATTCAAGGGTTGACCATTAACCGTCGAAGACCGCAGGGGGGACCTGTTGACCCGGAGCTGGTTGCCCTCGCCTGGTAATCGGGCGGGCGGGTCGCTCATCTCATCAACTTCTCCTGCCACGCAGTGGTCCTCGGCCCCGACAACTCCCTTATCTCGGCCGACTATCCTGGATACGTCATGGGCAAAATCGAGGAGGGAACCGGCTCGATCTGCCTCTTCACCAACGGTGCCTGTGGGGACATAAACCCGCTAACCGAGACTCTGAGAAGGAGGATGCGGATGGGGGAGGATGTATACGACAGGACGGGAGGGAGCTTCGATGAGGCCCGGATGCTGGGGGAAACAATAGCCCAGGAAGCCCTCGATGCCCTTCGGCATACCGAGTTCAGGGAGAGCGGCTTCCTCAGGTGCGCCAGCCATCTTCTCGAACTCCCGGTTCACCCTCCCGCTCCCAGGGACCAGATCGCCGCAAGAGTCGTCGGCCTCCAAGATCGCCTCAGGCGCCTCGCAGATTCTGGGGCAGCACCCGACGAGCTCTACCGAAACGGCTTGGAGCTCAGCTTCGGGAGGAGGGTCCTTGAATCGGTCGACCGAGGAATGATTCGCCTGGAGCTGCAGGGCATAAGGATCGATGACCTAGTGCTCGTCGGGATACCGGGGGAGGTCTTCGTTGAGATAGGATTGGAGATCAAGTCGATGGCGGAGGCCGAAGGACTGAAGGCCATCATCGTTGAGCTCGCCAACGACTACATGGGCTACATGCCTACGGAGCGGGCCTTCGACGAAGGTGGTTACGAGACCGCCATAGCACAAACGCTTGGATTCGGACCCAATCTGGAGGCAGCCCTCCTCGAAGGTGCTCGGCAGATGCTATGCGAGCTCAGCTCCTGAACCATCATCGATTCCTCGTGGATGCTGAATCCCATCAGGCCTCCCCTCACAGGAAGATGTCTGAGACAAACCTAGGGATGAAGCCTCATTGCAGACGATGGCATAACGGTGCCCTGGAAGATTCTGGGACAACGCGGTTGCACCATTAGGCGGGAGACGGGAGAGCAAGATATTAGTGCCCCATGGTGGGGGAGATCTAGAGACATCTCCTGAGGGTTGGATGCATGCCGATGCGGATGAAGAGGGAGGTAGGCTTGGCACTCTGCGTCATCTCGCTTCTCCTGCCGGTTGTCTTGGGCACGGGTCAGATTCGAGTACTGGCCATAGGGCAGGTCTTGCCTAAGGAGTCTCCCATTCCGCTTTGGTTCGATGCCGACCCTCTCATCGATTACGTGCTTGTTCCAACGGACGCGGATAGCATGAGAGGCTTCGGTATCACCGAGGCACAGAGGTACGTCCGGATCTACTTCCCCAGGAACAGGAAATCCTTGGTGGCGGGTTTCGATCTTTTCGTCTTCCCGGATGGAAACCTGGATCCGTTTCTCCCGTCCCAGATAGCCGACATGAGGTACGCCATAGAGAATGGGCTGGGGAGCTTTGTCACGATGGGAGGCGATCTGTCCAGCACATCCGGCTCCGCCTACGTCGGCTGGGCGCACTCGGTGCTGAACGAGATACTTCCGGTCGAGCTTAACACCGAGATGAAGCAAGACAGATCCGTCTTCAGCATCAGGATCGTCAAGGAAGATCCTCCAGTCCTCTCAATGTTCGTGCCCCTGGGCATCGAGAGGGCAAGAGGATCCACCGCCTTCACCCATCTCACCACGAGGGCCGGCGCAACGGTCTGGAGCAGGTTGAGGGTCGTGGGGCTTCCCCAGAAGGGCATCACGCTCGGTCTCGGGAAGGAAAGTGACTGGCTGGTCTCCTGGCGGGTCGGGCCGACGGGCGGTATCTTCTGGGTCGTAGCGGACGACCTTGATTCCTCTTGGTGGTCACCGATCTTCCTCCGAAGCGAGTTTGAGAACGAGTACGCAGGCGATGTTTTCGTCAACATCCTCCTGTACTCCGTCGGAGCCCCGCTGCCACAGGACGTCTTCCAGTTGCACGGCCTGCGCAGGCTGTACTCCGACTACAACATTCAGAGGTTGTTGTTGATCAGCCTGCTTGACTTTGCTGACAGGTTCGGGGCCAACACGCGTGATGTGTATGCCCGGATGGAGCAAGCAGACAGGATGAGGGCGGCATCCTTTGAGAGGTATCGGGCCTACGAGTTTGCCGATGCCGCGGAGATCATGGAGTCGGCGATGTCTAGGTTCGCATCTCTGACGAAGGAAGCCATGGATCTGAAGGATAGGGCGCTTCTGTGGATCTACCTTACGGAGTGGGTCGCAGTTACTGGGACCTGTCTTGCCTGCGGTTTTGTGGTCTGGACCCTGATGGTCCGCCGCAGACTCTACCGGGAGGTAGTCACCACGCGGCTCGGCCTCGACAGATCTGATCGGTTCTGATGGATTTCCTAGCAAGTGCGGTGCCAGCACCTCCTCGATGGAGAGGGATTTGGCCCAGATTCGCAGGGGCTTGCCACCCTGCGTGGGCTACTGCGTAAAAGTCCCACAGCGCCGCATCGAGGATCGGTCGTCCGTCATCGCCGACTCCTTGCGGGGCGGAGGTGACGTTCAAGGTCTCACCAAGGGCCTGACATACACCAGCGTGGCTCGCTCCATTCCGGGCAAGCCGAACACCTCCCACAACATGCTGGTCCTGGGCATTGCGGTGTTGATATCCCTGGGAGGGCGAACGAGGGGTGCACGGTGAGCACACGGAGAAGATCCCGTTTCGAATGGCTGCATCAGCAATGCTCGAAGGGTCTCCGCGGGATTCGGTTCACATCCTTCACGTTGCCGCAATGTTCGCGCCTGCGTCGATCAGGTAACTGTTCAATCAAGATCCACGCACGAGGCATGCAATGCCGGATGCCGGATGAGGAACTCTATATGCCCCCGGCCGCCCAATGGCCATGGGCGCAACACTCCGCTCCATTCACAGAACCTGCAACCTCTGCTAGGTCAGGCTGTTCCTGCGTTCTTCAATCAGGTTTCTCTTCCGTGGCCTGGAACTTGTAGGTGTAGGGCCCTTCTTGGTCAATCTCTGGGTAGAAGGCCAACGCCGTTGCCTCATTCTTGTTCAGGTGAATCTCCTGTTCGCAGTAGTCCACCTCCCTGCCACTCTGATACAGAGTCACCGAGATGGTGACGTTTCCGGGATCACCGTAGTTGATGACGTCGCACGTCGTCCTGACCCAGTTACCATACCGCTCATCCGTCTCATTCTCTATGTGCACATCCATCCCACGCGATTGCATGCAGGTGAACAGTGAAACCACAGACCCTATGGCAATGAATGTCACCACAATGCCGATTGTGCGGGGGGGTAGCCTTCTCCGTCCCACGGCCTCCAAATCCTTTGTTTCACCCACTTTTTGGCCTCCGAAGCTTCCCGCCGGACCCGGAGCTAGACCGGATAGTACTATAATAAGGTATCTCTGCTCTCCGCTCTCCGCTCTTTTCTCTCGCTCAACCCTCTCCCTCATCCCGCCCAGAGGCTCGGTTGGGCGGGCGAATCTGCAAGAACCGTGTCCACCCGCATGCTGGCGGGAAACGGCTCGCTCAATACTTGGACACGCCCCCGCAAGTAGGGACGGTTGGACCCAAGGCCAGAGAGGCAGACGAGGTTGTGCGCTGGATGCAACTAGGCTGCGAGCAACGACTCGTAGCCGCAAAGATGGCTTCCGACCCCCCTCTTCGGGCCGGTCGATCCGACAAGGCACATGGCCATCTCTGACACGAACAGGGGAGAAGGAACAACTCTTTGATGCAGATTCATGCTCACATCGACCAAAGCGGTCGAAGCGTCAGACTCTTCCTTGCCAATCACAACCCAACCACTCTCAACCAATCTCACCCCTCTCATCATTACCCTCAGGTGTCGTACTTAGCCATTACGACACGAGGACAACGACATCGTCAAATAGCACTCCGAGGCTCGGGATCTGGGTCATATGGGAATCAGAAACAACGATTCTATCCTCGCCCGTTGCCGATGCAGCCCCAGTTCCGAAGCGTCAACTGCTGACGAATCTCAGGATCTTGCCCGCCTTGTGTCTTGACTCGACGCTCATTGAGATCATGAACTGCTTGAAGCCTTCGCCAAACTCCGCCTTCAGCGCCTTCAGGCCTTCCACGGTGT
>CAYVLA010000168.1:0-6527 GCA_964452145.1 Hadarchaeota archaeon (SeqCode) | reverse complement strand
ATGTGTGGATCTGCTCGGCCGGGGGTCTGAGCATCTTCGACGGGCACGACTATTACCACTCCTTCACGGGCGCAGATGGGCTACCCTATCAGGATGCACAGTGTCTGGTCCTTGACAGGAGCCGCAACGTGTGGGTGGGGTGTTCGATAGGACTTTGTGAGCTGAGGGAGGGAAGATGGCACTACTATGTTGGCCGGCGTTGGATTCCCAACGATGATGTGAGGTCTCTCGCTGTGGCTTCGGACGATTCGATCTGGATCGGGACTGCAGACGGACTGTCCAGGATATACGGGAGGTGGATAAGTCTTGAGCAGAAGGCCAAAATGATAGGCGAAATCGTCCGACAGAGACATGAGAGGGACGGCTACATCGAATTCATAAGTCTGCCCGCGCCGGGCGACTTTTCAAGTTGGACATACGAAGCCAGCGACAATGATGGGCTCTGGACCAGCATCTATCTCGCTGCGGAGAGCTTCCGGTATGCGGTGACCGGGGACCCCGAGGCCAAGGCAAACGCGAAGCAATCCTACGAAGCGCTGAAGCGCTTGGAGCATCTCACCGGCATTTCGGGCTTCCCGGCCCGGGCCGCGGTCAGGAAGGATTCCGTGAACGTGGCCAAGTCGGGTGGAGAATGGCACCTAAGCAGCGTAGACCCATCATGGGAATGGAAGGGCGATACAAGTTCGGATGAGATCGATGGGCACTACTTTGCCTATGCGATCTACTACGATCTGGTTGCGGACGAGGCCGAGAAGAAGGATGTGGCAGCCTTGGTGACTAGGATCACCGACCACATCATTGACAACGGCTTCTATCTGGTGGATCTCGATGGAAAGCGAACGACATGGGGTGTGTGGAATCCCAAGGAGATCAACGACGATCCTAGGTGGTCGGAGGAACACGGCCTCAACGCGCTCGAGATCCTATCCCATCTTAAGGTTGCCATACGCATGACGAACTTGGATCGGTTCAGGGAAGCCTACAATTCGCTGATACATGATCACCACTACCATCTGAACACGATCGAGCAGAAGATCGTTCCCCCGGGACATGTGAATCACTCAGACGATGAGCTGGCCTTCCTGGCCTACTACCCTCTAATGCTCTATGAGGATGATTCCTACCTTCGATCCGTATACCTTATGAGCATTGAGAGGAGCTGGCAGATCGAGAGGCCGGAGAGAAGCCCGTTCTTCAACTTCGTCTACGGGGCAGCCACCGGGGCCGACTTCGACTTGGAGGAGTCAGTTGAGGAATTGAAGGGCATGTCCCCGGATCTGGTTGACTGGCTCGTGCCCAGCGGACACAGATCCGATGTCCAGGCCAGGCTTGCCGCCGGTGAGTTGTTCACCCTTACCTTTGAGGACCGCAACATGATGAGGTGGAATGCCAACCCTTACAGGTTCGATTGGGGCGGCGGTGGGCGAACCGAGGGGGATGGTGCATATTTCCTGATGCCCTACTGGATGGGAAGGTATCACGGGTTCATCGTTGAAGGCGCCTAGGTCCAGCGGGAGGCAGGGTCTGGTCGTTGCCGCCCACCGGCCCGGGCCCCGCAGTAATGATTTTAAGGCTCCCGGTTCTTGACACCGGGGCGAAACCCATGCCTTACTGTAGCAAATGCGGGACCCAAATTGGCGAGGATTCGAAGTTCTGCCCATCGTGTGGAACGGCCGTCGGGGCGGCCCCGAAGAAGGGCGAGAAGGACGAGAAGAACGAGAAAGACGAGAAGGATGAGAAGAGCGAGAAGCAGGAGAAATCAGAGAAGGGCGAGAAAGAAGAGAGCACCTCGGGCCGCATCGTGGGCGGTCTCATCGTGATCATTCTGGGCGTGTTGTTGCTGCTTCAGGACCGGGGCTACATATACTCCGAGGACTTCTGGGCATATCTCCTCTTCGGCATAGGATCGGTGATGCTGCTACTCGCATTGATGAGATCCACCTCCGCCTTCAAGGGACCAAGGACCGCCCCGCTGATAGGCGGCCTCGTGCTATGTGCAGTGGGCCTGGGCGGAGTGATCGGCATTGAGCACTGGTGGGCCTACATCATCGTGGCCGTCGGAATCGCCATGGTGGTCTTCGGCCTGTCGGAGACGAAGAAGAACCCCAGACCTCCCTAGAGGAACCAGCGGGTCAGAGCCCGATAGATTCTGTGCTCCACGGTGGTGCTGGGCCGGTCTCGCCCGAAGACTCTGAAGTACTGTCTCCCCATGCATTCGATCAGGTCGCCGATCCGGTACCTCGGGAACAGACACGACGAGATGATGAGGCTTCCCCACTCACCCCGTTTCATCTGGTACAGCGTCTTGGCTCTGGACCCCATGGCCACCTCGAGGAGGTACGTGTCGTAGTTGGGCGAAACGTATGGGAGATCATCGATCTGCTGCGCGTAGACTCCCTCGGTTGCGGTGTACATCTCCACCACGGGGGCTGAGCCGTACTGGCTTTTCAGCCGGGGGGCATACCTGCTCTGGATCTTGGGCACGGACGTGCAAAACAAGGCCTTCATATCCCAGATTGTGCTAGGCTGAGTGCCATGGGTCCTTCGCAGATACCGAGCGAACGAAGCTATGACTGGCGTGACGCCCATCACCGCTCTCACATCTGTGTCTCTGGCGCTCCGGTAGGCCAACTCAAATCGGGCCTGCCAATCGCTCTTACTGCAGCCCGGTCCCAGGGCATCGATTTCCTCCTGCTTGGGCACGAGGGACGTCTGATTCAGGTTTGGGTTAAGCCTGGCGTATGTGCCGGAGCTGTACCCGTAGGGAATAGTCTTGCCATCAACCGTCATCGCGTCGACGACGGATGGGAAATTCAGGTTCAGGACCTTGCCGTCCAGAATTCGGGAATCAGGATGGCGCACTGCGAAGTTGCAGATCGCCCTCGCCCCGCAGGTTCTAACCTGCTCCAGGTGCTGGGCTGTGGCGGGAATGGTCTTGGCCCTGCCCGTTGAGCCCCTAGTCATGACCCAAACCTCGGGACGTTCGGGCAGCAACGCCGCGTGGTTACCTCGTCTCACCTGCTCGATCCATGGGGCAAGGTCGTGATAGGAGGCAGGCGGGAAGTTCCTTCGGTACTGTTCCATGCTCGATGTGTCGGAGGCGCCATGCTGCCTTCCGTACTGGGTCTCGGAATACCCCTTAAGCAGCCTCTCGAGCAGTGCGGCCTGGGAATCGGCGGGGCTTTCGAGAGAGTCGTACCAAGGTCTGAGGTAGATCTGTGAAACTATTTCCTTGAACGCCACCTATGCTTCCTCAACAAGCATCGAGACTTGACCTTTGACATTTATGTCTTGCATCTCCGTTTCCGTTCCAGTTACCTCTTCCCCTGTCATCACGTGAACCTCCTATCGCGTTGGGTTCCTGGTCGAAGATCGGCGGCTCCAAGCTATGTGTCGGTCTCGCTTCGGTTGGCTCTCGAGTATCGCTGAAGACGGGCCTTGAGTTCGGAAACGAGATGGCCTCTGCTGGTTCTCTCCAGTCGATGATACATGCTTTCGGGAGAGTAGTAAAGGAAGGGTCCGAGGGGCACCATCCTCTCCAAAGGATCGGGCCCTCCTCCTTTCCGGATCTGCTCCTGGCGCCATTCTTCCATCAGACGCGTCATCTCGCCCACGACATCCGGCCTCTCTCGGGCTAGGTTCACTGTCTGGTGTGGATCCGAATCCATGTCATGCAGCATGACAGGCTCATCGTATGGATACAGGCCGGGATGAAGTATCCTGATCATCAGCCATTCGCGTGTCCGAACAGCTCGAGTGAATGTGTATATTCCGTGGTCCCAAACTTGGTAGGGCCAACCTGCGAACGTGCCACCTTCGAGGGCTTGAGCGAAGGAATGTCCATCCCAACGGGCCGGAGTTGGAAGACCCAACAGGTCGCAAAGGGTGGGGCCGAGGTCCATTCCGTAGATCATCGCATCACATCGACCTCTGGGACGAATGTCTGGCCACCGGATGACCATAGGTACGTTGTGAACCGCCTCATTGGCGATTCCGTGATCCATGTACTGGCCGTGTTCCCCGAAGGAATCCCCGTGGTCGCCGCTGACGACTATGGCGGTATCATCCAGTACCCCAAGATCGTCCAAGACTCTCAAGACATGTCCGACTTGATCGTCGAGGTAGGCCAAGGAGCCATCATATGCGTCGACCAGCATCTCGAAGTCGTCCCGAGTCCTTATCGCATCCGGCATGTATGGAACGGGCCTAGCGTATCCGCCGCCTGCGATCCCCTCGTAGCCCGTGTAAAGATCCACCGCCGACCTGGGCCCGTAGAGCGACTGGTGCAGGTCGATCGTAGCTTGGTCTGGCCAGCTGGGCGCCGGGATCTCCTTGAATCTGTCGACCCAATCTTGGGGGGTCCGGTACTGGCTGTGCAGATCCCAGTAATGCACGTGGACGAACCAGTTGTCCTCGGCGCCGTGACACCTTAGCCAAGGCAGAAAAGAGGCGTTCACCTCGTCCGCCCTTTCACGCCCTCGCTTACGCGTAAATGTGTGAAGCTCTTCCCAGCCTGCCGTGAACCAGTAGGCATTGTGCCGGTGGTGGAAGCAGCTGAAAGTCATGGTCTTGATGCCGTTCGTCCACAGATGCATGGGAAGCGTTGGGCGTTCGCGGTCCCACCAGCTACTTCGATAAATGTCGGTCCACCTCAGCTGTTCGCCAGGGCCATGATGAGTGACTATGCCCGTGTTGAACCCGAAGCGACCGAGGAAGAGGCTGGCCCGGGATGGAAGACAGGGAGAGTTGGAGCAATAACAGTGGGTGAACGTAACGCCCTCGCTAGCTATGGCGTCTAGATTGGGGCTCGTAGGGCGAGGATACCCATTGCAGCCCAGATGGTCGGCCCGACAACAGTCAAGATCCAGGTACAGGATGCGCATACCAACACTACGAAAGCACAATGCACGGGTCGTTGAAGATGTTTGCGTCGGGTGGCGGCAATGAGGCCTACCGGTACGTGAGGCTGCCCGGTACATTATTCAATCCGGGTATTGGCAGGCGCCCGAAAAGAAGGGATGATCATGATGGAATGCAAGGACCATACTGCGTTCACCTACGACGGGTTTACACCCGGCGAGCCCCTCTATGGCTGGGTCAAGAGAGACCTCGGCTACGTCCCGAGATGGTACAAAACCAAGGTTGGGCTCCTAATCCAAGATGGGCGAGACCCGCGGAATGGTGTGGGATTGACCATGTTCCTCGCGGACCCGACTCTTAGAAACCCGGCTGACAGCTTCTTACTGGAGGCCCAGATTCGACAACTAGGGGATGTCGGCAACGGTGCGGTGGGGGTTGTTTTCGGGTACGTGGACGATGACAACTATCTCAGATACGAGGAACACAAGAACTATCGGGATCTGTCGGATCGGTATCGGCGTCTGGTCAGGGTCGTGAAGGGCAGTGAACACGAGCTCTGTCGCGACTCCTACCAATCGGACCACATACCCACGCACATCTACTTCAGGATCACAGAGGACCTGAGAATTGAGGCGCTCTCCGAGAGGGTCAGGGTCTGGCACGACGACGTGCTGCTGTGGGATCTCGCTGTCTCTGACCTGAAGCCGGGTGCCGCCGGGCTATGCTGCAGAGGCCAGGGAATCTTCGCGTTCAAGAGCTTCCTCTTCAGGCCATCGGTGGAAATGGGTGAATCCTCCTTCCAGAAACGGCCCTACCTCCAGAATCCCGGGCCCAGCTCCGTCACAGTCCTCTGGGAGACAAGCGGGCTTACGGACGGAACGGTCGAGTACGGGACGGATGGTGTACTTAGGCATACCTGTTCCCACCCCGGCCTAGAGACGATACACAAGGTGATGCTGCGAAACCTGGGGGCCGACAGTCAATACTCGTACAGGGTGATGTCCGGCGGTACCTATTCGGAGGTCCTCACTTTCAGAACCCCTCCTGCGGACCTTCGACCATTCACATTCTGCGTGGTGGGCGACACCCACTCAAGGCCCATTGCCTCGCGCATCGCCGACAACATCCTCAAGGACTCCCCCGAGTTCGTGGTGAACGTCGGCGACGCGGCGACGGACGGCAGGCTGTACTCCCAATGGAATGACTACTTCAAGCACATGTGTCGGCTGCTCGGCCACGTGCCGTCCTATCACGTCATGGGCAACCACGAGGCTGGGGGAGGCAACGAGGCCAACCTGTCATGGTTCTTCAAGTACTTCCATCATCCTGGCTTCACAGATCACTATGCTTTCAGCCGGGGCAAATGCCGGTTCATCGTCCTCAACAACTATGAGCCAGTCTATCCCGGAAGCGAACAACACGATTGGCTTATGCGTGAGCTGGCCCGGAAGGAATACCTGAGCGCAAAGTTCAGGATCACCTTCTGTCACGAGCCCGGTTTCTGCGTTGGATGGGGACTCCAGAGCTACGATGGCAATCCCGATGTCCGGACGATGCTGCTGCCTCTGTTTCAGCAGAACGGAATGGACGTGATGTTCAGCGGTCACTGCCATGACTACGAAAGAGGGCAGATCGGTGGGGTTTGGCTCGTGGTCACGGGCGGCGGG
>CAYVLA010000167.1:4280-6597 GCA_964452145.1 Hadarchaeota archaeon (SeqCode) | reverse complement strand
CTCCCTCCCTGACTGCCCGGGCGAGCATCTCGATGTTCCCCAGGCCCACCGCGAATCGATTCGCGTTGGCCAGGACTATCACGTCGAAACCGGAGGTCAGCCGGGAGTAGGTGCGGGGCATGTACAGCCTCACCATCCTGGACACCTGACCCCCTTCCGTCACCTGCTGTATCGGGGCCCATGCTCCCGATGAACGAAAGGTTGCCTGAACGAAGCTGATGGTGAAGAGGGGGTCGTGCCTCATGTCCCAGAAGGGCCGGGAACGGGCGATGCAGCCGACGTATAGAACGCCGATCCGTCCATCCTCAAGGGCGCAGACTGCGGGAGAACCCAGGATGCCTGATGCAAGAGCAAGAACGGCCAGCCGGCAGATCACGCCATCGGGAAGCTGACCGGAACGTCCGTGCATCACTCTCGCCCTCCCCGGCAAGGTTCATGACCACGGACCTGAAAAAGCTTCCCGCAGATTTCGCCTTCGTTGTGTCCTGAGCGGAGGTCAGCTATCCTCTCTTGATCTAACGCCTCGTATTCGATCTCGGGTCATGGCCCCTGCAGGTCCGCCTTCGCTTCCCCAAGGCCCACACAGCTCTGGCTTATCGTCGAAACCCTTGCCTCATCGTGAGTTTGAGCCGGAAGGAATGCTGAGATATCTATGAGAAGGGCAGAGATGCAGGCAGAAGAAGGCCCTCGAGGGCCCCATGCCTCCCATGAACGTCGGCAGCGTGGCCACCGATGCCAAGGAAGTCCTGGAGTATGGACCATACACTATGCTTAATAGGAAGTCCCACCTCTCCTTGAGGGTGCGCAGCAGAATGCACGTGTTCTGTCTGCTGGTCTTAATCTGCATCCCGGTGCCCTTGGCTTCCTGCGAGAGGGACAGTGCGAAGGTCTTAGTCATGGGCAAGCCGGGCATCATCAACATGGCCCTCTCTTTTCTCCTCCCGGATCCCCTGACGGATCCGACGCCGGTTCTCCTGAGGGAGGAGCCCGGCGTGCAGGTCGCCGATCTGATGAAGTCCATACGTCTCTACTTCCCTCGAAGCTATGCGAACCTGATCGAGTTCGAGTTCATCATACTGAGCGAGGTCGAGATCCTCTGCAGGCTTCGCGGCCCGGACGCCGAGAGACAGCGAAGGCTGTTGACATATCTTCACGCCCGATACTACCGCGCGGCCATGCTTCTATCCTTCGATGAGCTTCAAAAATTGGTCGCTGAGTTCATTAGAGGCATGAATGATTCTATCTCGCACGAATATGAGATACGAATCCCGCCCACCGAGCCCTTCTTTGAGGATGGTCTTGAGGATTGGCCCGAGCCCGAGGGCGACCCAATCGCTGAAGTTCTCGAAGCCCTCGGCGACCGCCCGATATACTCGGACGAAGAGGCAGAGAAGTTTGTACAGATGGACAAGTATGAAATGCTTGCCCGTGGTCCACGCCGAAAGGGGGGCAACAAGAAATGAACGAGCTTTTCAACTTGCTTCTCTGGGACGCTTTTTTTCTTCTCCTATTTCTCGGCGCATTCTTCATTATCTTGGTTCGTCAGGAGTTGAAGAATCCGACGAGACCCTCTCAGGAGTGGATAAGGGAAAATGAAAGGATCTCAGCTATTCGACGGCAGCGAATCAGGTGCTTCGACCGTGGCGGCACGGGTGGGAAGACGCAGAAGGCCTGGTCATGAAATGCGAAAAGCATCGAACCGAGACCGTTGGGGAGGGAAGCAAGCCCTGCCTGAAGGCGAAGTGCCAAAGGAGTTATGGAGATGAATAGAAAGGAAGATAAGACACTATCTTCTGGAAAAGAACCAACACTTGACTGTTCTATCTGTGGAAAAATCATTTGGAAGTCGCAGCGATGCAGAAAGTGTGGCCTAGTGCTATGCAAGGACCATTTACCAGCGAAAAAACACAACTGCAAGTATCTCCCCAAACCATCGGGAAATGATACCAAAAGAAGTAACAGGAAAACTATCGCCATAGTACTAGTCTCGGTGATACTAGTTGTGCTCTTATTGGTCTTATTCGTGCAACCGCCGACACAGAAAGAACAGCCGAGAGGTATTATAGCTTGGTTAGATGTCGGAAACGGCAGCAGCATCTACCTGTATAACCTAACAACAGGTAGAAAATCGACAATAACAACCACTCTGGAGGACATGGGACCACCCCAAATACATGGGGACACTATCGTTTGGAGCGAGAGTATAAATGGCAGTCGGGACATCTTCATGTATAATATCTCAGCGGGCAAAAAAACACAAATAAAGAATCCGGCCAATCAATCAAGACCTTCGATAAGCAATGGCGTCATAGTCTGG
>CAYVLA010000167.1:0-4180 GCA_964452145.1 Hadarchaeota archaeon (SeqCode) | reverse complement strand
CCTTCGATAAGCAATGGCGTCATAGTCTGGCAGGATGACAGAAACGGCAACTATGACATCTACATGTATGATATAGCGACACGCAAAGAGGTTCAGATAACATCGGACACATCAGACGAGAAATCGCCCTTTGTAAGCATAGAGAGATAGCGCATGTCCAGATTAAAGCGAGGCTCATGGTCCAGGCTTCGTTTTCTCTCTGTTTTCCTCTCTCAATAATATATCATTATTAGATGTATTAGAGGCAACATACATAATAGATGACAATCTCGTGGCTCCTCTATGCGAGAACCTGCTGTGGTAATGGTATTTGCGAACGCGCCCTTTGCGCGACCGGAGGGGTGGACTGGACCCTCGTGATCCGCCGGTCGGCCTGCACGGAGGCCATGACCATCAGATTCAGAGCGGGCAGGTAGGCGGCGAGCCATGAACAGGGAACCACCCGGGCGGGATGCGAAGCACCCCAGCGTTTCGGATTACCTCTCGATCTCCCGGCAGAGGGGCTGGTCTTTCTACAACGGCGACTGGTTCGATGGCCCTGACAACTCGCTGCTGGTAACCGGCGAGATGCTGCGGGCCGACGGAGAGGGTATGCAGGGCCATCACTACGCAGTTCTGGGAGGTGAGCTCCATGCAGGCCCGGGCTTCGACCTCGAGTTCTCCCTCCAGCCCCACTCCGACGCCGGGGTCATATTCGGCGCAACCCACCCCTCCAGGTTTCACCTCCTGCACTTCCCCAACTGCGGACAGGCAAGCCGCGCCCAGAACTCCTGGGCCTGCCTGTCCAAGATGGATGACTCCGGGTACCTCAGAATCCAGGCCCTCGAGCTCGTCGCCAGGGTTCCCGCCACCTCCCCTGATTGGACCAGTGCCAGCGTGAGAACGAAGGGCCGGGAGCTTCGGGTTCGGGTCGGCCGACACGGGGCCTTCACGGCTAGGGCCGACTTCCCGTACCTCGGGCGCATCGGCGTCTACTCCTTCGGCGGGGCGCGCCTCCGCATGGTCAGGGCCCATGGCCAGCCAAGGGCTGCGGCGGGCTGGCCCCACATGGTTGTCCCCGTAGGTTCACCACCCGACATGCTGGTTGTCCCGGGGGCGGAGATCTCCGGCCCCGGTCATGTCCTGGCCTTTGGCCTGGAGGAGATTCCCCAGCCCGAACGGGGAGGGGATATGGCCGAGAACACGGCCACCACGATCCGGAGGATCAAGGAAGCAGGCGGGATTGCGGTTCTCGCCCACCCCATCAGATCGGGATACACCTGGAAGGATCTGGACCTTTTCTGCGAGGCCGGACTGGATGGCATGGAGGTTCTCAACTGCAGCGCGCGTGGGTCGGGGGGGGATGCCGGCAGATCGGACCAGATCTGGCACCTGCTGCTCCGTGATGGGAGATCCCTGATTGCCCTGGGAACGGATGATGCTCACCGCCCCCACGAGGACCTGGCGAGCACCGGCTGGGGAGGAGTGTCCCATGCAGCCTGGACGGGGGTACTTGCCCGCGAATTCTCCGTGCGGGGGATCCTGGAGGCGATGCGAGAGGGGCGCACCTATGCATCGGAGGGCCCCGAGATAGTGGGTATCGAGTTCCGGGAAGACGGGAAGCTGGTCGTGTCCTCTTCGCCCTGCGTGGCCTGCCATTTCAGGTCGGTTGGAGGGAGGTCGGGTGGGAGCAGCGTCTTCCCGCCCCAGGGCGAGGCGTTCGCTGAACGGTTTGTCTTTGACTTCGCCGTCGCGGGTTATCGTCTTCAGGATCGCCTTGTGATCGTCCTGGAGGATGCCCTCGGAAGGAGGGCGTGGGTCAGTCCGATCCGCTTGAGTCTGACCATGGAGGAGGCGTCCGAGCAAGATGGGACCACTCACGCTGAATGAAGCCCGCCGGGTGGTGCCCATCGTCCGACGGGGAGTAAGAGCGTGGGGTGGCGATTCCCGAGGGGGCCCGTCACAGCCCCCTCCGGGGGGTATTGTCAAGAAGACTTCCAGACGGCAAGTGTGCGATGAGTCAAGACCCGCTTCCCCCCACATGGCCATCCTCGTGCGGGGGGATGTTGAATCACGTTCCTGAGGCCCCTCGGGCCATGGCATTCAGGACGTCTCTCTCGCGGCCACAACCATCAGGAATGACCTCAACCTTCTGGCCGGGAACCCGTGCCGTCTCGAGGGAATGCCCGGGCTACGCGTCTGGAGGTCGTTGAGCTCAACACCTGAATGGTGGTCTGGGACAGGGTGATCCCGGTTCCTGTGCTTTCGTCGTCGGAGACGGGCGATCGGTCTCTGCCCTAGGGATGGGCCGCGTCCAGTCGCGTGGCGGAACTCTCTCTGTAGAGACGTCTCTTGATCATCAGGGTGTAGAGCAGCGTGCTGCACATCCCCAGGGTGCCCGTCACGAGAAGCCACTCGATGAGGTAGGTCCAGAAGAGGGTGGCGTTCCTCAGATCCATCGCCATCTGGCGGGCGATCTCCGTCTCCTCGATGCACCTACCCCAGGTGGCAGTTGCCTCCTCGACCTCCTGTCTGAGGTATTGCCTCTCTGCCTCCTTCCCCATCTGCTGTATGCCCCTGAGTTCTGACATCAGCCTGCCCGTGTTGGCACTGAACCTCTCGATGAAGTCCAGGGTCGAGAGGACCACGGCGAAGCGGTTATGGAAGTCCTCCGCTCGGAGGCGCGCGAGGTGAAGGAGGGCGATGTCCTGGTGAACCGGTCTGCGAAGCGTGTTGAGGACCATGTTGACGACCACATCAAGGACGTAATTGTTCTGCCCGCCCCTTCGCGGGGTCAGGAACCACTGGAGGTTGAAGAACTCGGCCACCAGCATCGTCCTGCCGCTTTCATAGTCCCAGGCGATCAGGAAGGGTGGCTCCTCAGTGCCTTGGAACGAGATGCCCTTCATCAGCGCATAGATCGTGGCTCCCTGCCTAGGGATGATGAGCCTGCCGTAGTTGCCCGTGACCTTCTCAAGCCCCAGGGTGCGAAAGGGCTCCAATGGGTTGTTGTCCCTGCCTCCGAGGATCTCCACGGTGAAGGGCACGAATCCTCTCCCCCAGTCGCCTGTGGCCACGACGCCCGGCGCGTCGCTGGGAAAGATCTCCCACATGCCCGAGTTGATCCACATCGAGACTATCTCCTCGGTGACGGACACGCCGCCCAGATCGCCCAGCGCCCCCCTGCCGCCTTCCCTGACCGTCCTCTTCAGAAGCTCTATCTGGGATGGGCCAATGTAGTCAACGGAGCCCCCGACATAGACGAAGAGGTCGTAGTCGAGCATCGCCTCATAGGTCCGCGGCAGGTAGAGCCTCACGGCTCGCCCGTACTCCTGCGAAGTCAGAGCCACCCCATAGCCCCTGGTAGGTACGTGCGATACCGACGTTGAGGGTTCCGTGGTGAACCAGGCCACGACCGGCGTCATCTGAGGCATCGTTGCGCCGATGGCAAGTACCTCGATTCGCCGGGGTGGATCTGCCTGGCCATGGACGGGAAGGAATGCAAGCAGCAGAACAACCGGACAGAGAAGAGCGGTCAGACCCTCGATCCTTCGACGGCCCGTTTTCGTCGGGGCCCCACGAGCTAGCTCCTGTGATCCAGTTGCTGATCTCCTGTGTCCGTTGGGGTGGGTGTGTCTCAGGCTTTCTCCTCTCGGGTCTGGCTGAATCCGGGCTGTTACTTAAAGGCTACTTTCGTCTCTTCTTTTCTTCGCTCTTCAACTCATATCTCCCGCGGCCTACGTCACCGCTGAGGACGATGTGATTTCGTCGGCTGCCCCCCGTCAGAGTCAATTGACCGGGTGGGCTCAGGCTGGTTCGGTGATCCTTGTGGTTCCGGTCTCCTTGTACAGTCTGCGCTTGATCATCACCATCCAGAGGAAGGACCCGGCGATCATGGCGACGCCTGTGACGCTGAACCACTCTATGACGTAGACCCAGAGGAGGGTGCGGTTCTTCAGCCTTACCGCTTCCTCCTCGGCTTTGGCCAGCATCCCGTCTGCGACCCGGTAGCTCTCCAGCATCTCCTCAAACTGGAGCTGAAGGTACTGCGGCAGGGCCTCGGCGATCACCGAATCTATCTCTTGGAACCTGGGCATGATGCTCCGCGTGCTGGCTCCGAAGGACTCGCAGAAATCCAAGAGAGCCAGGAGCAGCGATCTCTTAGTCTCAACCTCGAACATCTTGGCCCTAGCCGCGTGCA
>CAYVLA010000166.1:0-6645 GCA_964452145.1 Hadarchaeota archaeon (SeqCode) | reverse complement strand
GAGCTGTTGTATCTGCGGATGATCTGGGTGCCTATGTAGTCGGTGGCGACCGGATCATAGCCGGCTAGGACGCCGTTGTAATCTACATACGTTCCATACTTGGGGCCGCCGGTCACCATGGGCTGAATGGCATCACAAATCGTCAGCCGGTGCTTGTTCTTGATGGTTGGACATGTATTCAGGTCGGCGATGCCCTGCTGAAGCCCGAGACCGCCTGCGTTATGCACAGCGTTTCTGTCCTGCACGGTGCCGAGATGGTTCTTCAGACTCACCGTGACCGAGGCCTGGCCGTGGGTCTTGAGTTTGGGAACGTTGACGAGAACGTCCGCAGAGTCGAGTATCTTCGCGACCATGGCGGATTTCAGCCCAACTCCAGGGATGGATTTGGAGACATAGCTTGAGGAATCATCGCCCAGCATGACCGCCTCGGCCCCGGCCGATTGTGCTGCTGCTGCGATGTCCTTCCAGCCTCTGTTAGGGTAAGTCGAGTTTCCATCGATGGTGTGATCGTAAACCGTGACCTTGGAGGGCCCCACGCTCTGAATCAGAAGAACGGCCTGTTTCACCACCTCCGGGCTGGTGTCCGCCGAGGGCATGTCCCAGCTTCCATTCACCTTCACGGCTACCTTCATCCCTGACGACACGAAGGCCCCTATCCCGCCAAGATCGGCCACGGCCTGGTTCACCATCTGGGCCACGGTGCCGTTTCTCCTCGACACAACAAGCGTAGAGCCCTGGGCGAGGCCGAGTGCCGGGAAGCTGTCGAGGGACGCTCCGCTGCGGCCGGCCATGGCACCCACCGCAAGGGCCCCGGCGCCCGCCGCTCCCGCGAGGATGAAATCGCGCCTGGTCACGCTCCGCTTTGGCATCTGATCGGACCCCCGGCCAATGTGCCTCTAATAAAGCTGTCCAATCCCAATCCCCAATTCCGTGTTGAAAAACCTGGCCGGCCCGACGCCGTCACGGGTTTGGGAGCCTTCGCTTGCTGCTCGGCCGGTCAGCGAGGGTTTTAATCGCCGTGTCGAAGCTGCGGTGCAAGAGGGTCCCAGAACGGCACCCTCGCCTCCTCCTCCTCTTCGGCCATGACCTGGGTGACGGGCCCGGTCTCCCTCCAGACCAGCAGTACAGCGAGACCACCCGATGCGAGCGCCAACCCGGTTAGCATAAGCGAGAATGGATCCAGAATCGGGGGCTGGCCACCGATGTTCAGGGCAGCCCCGATGGAGGTGTTATGAAAAGCTTCGAGTAGGGCCGTTGCCTGGCTTAGGAAGAGCCCGACCGCGTCGCTGATCTCGTTCAGGACCCGGTCCACCAGATCGCAGGCCCCTCGCATCGCCCTTCCCACAACCTCCCCCAACCGGGTCGGGGGCGAGACGCTGGCCTCACCTCCTCCCCACTCCTGCGGTGAGGTCGTCTTATCCCGGACCCTCAGCCCCCCGTCCTGTCCCTCTGGGCCTTCGGGGCCCTGCGGGCTTGTAAGATCCAGGCAGACGAACGTCGTACCACCCGCCAGGATGACCCGGGCCGACCCGGCGAGTCCGGGGGAATTCACCATCACCTCATCCCCGGTGTCGAAGATCGGGACGTCTCCGGTGTCGAACCTGCCCTGCCCGCGCAGAAATGGGGGAACGTCAGGACCATCGATCAGGACGGTGACCCATTCTTGCCTGGAGAGATCCGTTATGTTTATGACCATTCCGGAGGGTGCGGGATTTGCGTCGACGGTCACGTTTCCGGCCACTGCGTTGACGTCGAAATCCGCGTAGACCGCATCCGCAGCGAACAAGGCGCAGACGGTGCACAGAAGAACTGCCAGACGGTATCTCACGCCATCACCCCGGAATGTTGAACACGGCGTCCTGGGTGCACTCAACGAAGTAGGCCTTCATCGGCTCCAGGGTTGTGAAGGACGGATCGGAACTCCACCAGGAGGCCTGTTCGGGATGGTACTGCGCCGCCTTGTATCCCCCGTAGGGATCCCTCCTCCAGATCTTGTAGACGGGGTGGTTGGACGAGCTCTGCGGAAAGGCAACCGAGAGCGGCATCTCGCTGCCCACCCATCCGATCAGGTTCGTGCCCTTGACCAGATTCAGGGTCCGCCCCGTCCCGGCGCTGTCGACGATGACTTCACACGGAGAGGAGCATTCGATGAAGTAGGCCTCCCCGCACCGAATTCCCGTGAAACCGGCATCCGGGCTCCACCAGCCGACCCCGGGGTAGTACGCAGCCGAAACGTAGCTTCCGGACGAGCTTCTTTTCCAGACCCGCGATACCGGTTTGGACGAGAACGCCTCAGCAAAGGTCTTTTCGCTGCCTGGCCAGGACACCAGGTTCAGGCCCGTGCCTAGGCTGAGCCTGTTCTGATCCTGGGGGCCAGCACTGATCACCCAGATCGACACCGGCCAGATGACGCCTGCAGCCAGGGGCCCGCCGCTGAGTGCCTCGATGCTTCCCTCGAACAGACCAGTATCATGACCGGATGCTACCCGGTAGGACAACTCCACAACCGCGCTTGCCCCGGGCCCGAGCTGGAGGGCTGTCGTGGAGATGGTGAGAATGTCGACGACCTGGCCCGTAACCCTGAGGCCGACTTCCGTGGTCTGCGCGCCCTCGTTGAAGATCCTCAGATAGGATGTCTTGGTCGCGCCCTGCTGGATGGTGAACGACTGGTCGGGGCCCGTCAACGCGATCCCGCCTAGGCAGGCCACTAGGACGGCAGCCGAGACGATCGCCACTCCCGCAGCCACAGAGGCAGGCATTCCCTTCATCATCTCACCTCGATCTGGCATCGAAGATCAAGTTCCCTTCGTACTCCTGATCCAGGAAGCTGGAGGGTATCTTCACGAACACCCAGACGTCGAGCTGCCCGGAACCTTCCAGCCTCCCCACGAATACCTGTCGCGTCGATGAGAGGGTGAGCATCGGGCTGCCGGTGTCGGGTGCCTCGGTTGACGGGTCGTCATCTATGGTGAAATCCTCGGGTTTGAGGGTGAAGCTTGGGACCTCCTTTCCGACGAAGGTCGTGGCACGGGCTCCCACCTCCACGGCGTTGTTCGACGAGTAGTTGATCTTCAGGCTGGTCACCGCCACGCTGCCCGGTTGTCCCGCCAAGTGCAGGGAGTTCGTTGAAAGGCTGAACGAGGTGAACCTGTTCACGATGAAGGACATCGTCTTCCTCTCGCTCTTCGCTTCGTCCTCGACGATCGCCACAATAGTCCATGCCCCGGTCCTTGCGGCCCTGTCCAGCCTGACCCTGAAGCGCCAGGTTCCCTCCGCGGCCGCGGCGTCGGCAGGCGCTCTGCACTGGCCAAGCTCAAGCGAGCTGCCGTGGAATCCGGTGCTGTTGACCCAGGAGAAGGAGTAGTGACCGGAGGCCGTGTCCTGGGCGTTCTCGGCGGAGGCTGAGGAGTATGCCACAACCCGGATCCTGTAGATATCCGCCACCGTGTTGTTGTCGCGGCACCTCACCTCCAGCACGAAACTGGCGCCGGGGTCAAGCGAGGATGTTGAGACGGATCTGTCGTCCAGAAGGGTCATCGATCGCAGTTCCGGCCCCACGTTGAGGATGTATGCAATGATGGGTATCTCTATGCCGGATGAGAGAGGAGGAAGACCACATGTTATGATCGCGGTCGTTGCGAGGCTTACGACGATTGGTTTGAGCCTGCCCCTAGTCTGCGTCTTGAGGCCCCCTCGGAACCGCCGAGGGGTGGAGGCGGAACGGTATTAACTATTCTATGGTTTCAAATCCTTTTTCAAGGGGAATCGCAATGCTGATTGAGATTAGCGCAGTCTACGTGATCGGCGTCTGCGAATCCTGAACAGAAGCGCAAGCATCAACGCCCCCGCGAGGGCGACGCCCACGAGGGCCACGACCGCCCCCAAGGCCCATACCCACGGTGGGACGCCCCGGGCGTTGTGCACAACGAACCGCATCGCGGCCGCGGAGCTAAGGTCGGAATCCGAAGCCACGACGCTCAGCTCGTATTCTCCGTTCGGCCACTTCCTCGTCCTCCACAGGTAAGTCGGTTCCTCGGCCACCAGCTCTCCGTTGATCATTATCCGGAAGGAAAGCGGGTCCCCGTCTGGATCGTCGCCCTGCACCGCCACGTCAACGTCCCCGGTGAGGATCTCCCCTTCCTTGGGGAATGTGATTGCTACGGTGGGGGGCCTGTTGGCCGGAGGTCGCGAGAAGCCGACGGATATGTCCCACGTCACCCCTGGCACGATCTGCTCCCCCTCCAAGGAAACAATGAGCACTCCTTCGTAGTGCGCCTCGTGTGCGGGGGCCACGTAGACTATCTCGACCCTCCTGTTCTCCCCAGCGCCCAGAACAAGGGTGGATGTCTCCAGCCACGCGATCCCGCTGACGTTGCCCAGCACCGCTATTCGATACTTGCCGGTCCCATTGCCGTCGTTATAGACCCTGATATAGGAGGTGATGTTCTCCCCGGTGAAGCCGTTGTAGTTCTGAGCCGGACCCGACAGCCCCACGCCCGGCACCGTAGCCGCTGCGGGACCGGGCATCCAGCACAGGGCGGCGCAGAAAAACAGGATCGAGGCCCGGAACACCTGCGCACAGAGGCGTCTGCCGGATAAAAACATTATCGGAAGGGTCGAGGCCGAAGGGCGACAGCCCCGGCGAGGTGGTTCTGCGAGACGATCCAGGGGCGGTGAAACAGTCGATAAAGGGTTTTTCTGTTCAACTGCCCATCATCTTTGCCGTGGCCAGGAAAAGGCCCAAGCTGGAGATCGGGATCTCTTGAAAATTGCCTTCGTAGCGCTTCCCGGGGACTGGGTGATTCCACCCTACCAGAAATCGGCCGGCATCTGGATCCATGAGATAGCCACCCGGGTTGCCCGCAACCACGAGGTCTGGATCTACGCCTGGCGGCATCCCCTTCCACCCAATGCGGTCGAGCCCGGGGGAATCCACTACAGGCTATTCCGCTCCAGGCTGGATCGACCCTTCGACGTGGTCATGCGCCGCTTGCAGTCCCTCAGAGGTGCCAAGAAGCCCTTTTTTGCCTCTCCTCTCTGCAACCCGGGCTATGAAGCCGCGCTGATCAGGGATCTCGCTAGACGATCCTTCGACGTGGTCCATGCGACAGAGGACTTCGCCCTCCCTCTATATCTCAAAGCCCTTCGTCTGCGTCCTCGGATCGCGTTTCACACCCATGCGGAGTGGCTCACCCTGCTCGACCGCGCTATGATGGAAAGGCGGATCCGCAGCTCGGACCTCATACTCGGATGCAGCCGGTACATCACCGATTCTGTCAGACGACGCTTCCCCCAGTATGCGGATCGATGCCATACCATCTATAACGGGGTTGACCCGGGGCGTTTCGTCCCTGCGGATCGAGGGTCTGGACACCCAGCGGCAAGCAGGCGGGTGCTCTTCGTCGGCAGGGTTTCTCCCGAGAAGGGTCTGCACATCCTGCTGGAGGCCTTCCAGATCGTGGCCAGGGAGTGCCCCGAGTCCCGCCTCCAGATCCTTGGCCAACTCGGCTCCGCTCCTCCCGAGTTCATCGTCGCCCCGGCCGAAGACCCCCAGGTTGCCTCCTTGACTCGGTTCTACGCTGCAGGATCCAGATCGGGCTACTACCGACATCTGTTGGCTCTGGCCCGCCAGCTGGGCATTCAGGACAGGGTGGATTTCTGGGGCCAGAGGCCCTACCCGGAGGTGGTCGGGTTCTACCAAGGTGCCGACCTGGTGGTGAACCCCTCCTTCTGCGAATCCTTTGGCCGATCGCTCATCGAGGGCATGGCCTGTGGCGTACCGGTGGTGGCGACGAGGGTGGGTGGCGTTCCCGAGATCGTAGACGATGGAAGGACCGGAGTGCTGGTGGAGCGCGGAGACCCCGGCGCCCTGTCCGAGGCCATGCTTCACATCTTGTCCGACCCCGAGAGGGGTAGATCCCTGGGCTTGGCCGGCCGGAGGAGGGTGGTCGAACGTTTCTCGTGGGATCTGATCGCGCAGGAATTCGAGCAATGCCTGGGGGGAATCAGCTCTTGAGGGTTTCTTCTCGGCTTACGATCACGGCGAGGAGGGCGATGGCCGGCCTCGTGCGCGACGGGCTGGAGTTCGTGGCGCAATCCGACCTGAGCCAGCCAGCCGTAGTGTTCGCACCCCACCCCGATGACGAGACCCTGGGCTGCGGAGGAACCATAGTACTCAAGGCCATGCAGAACGCCCCTGTGAAGGTTGCCTTCGTCACCGATGGCAGGCGGGCTTACAGCCGTTTCTACGATCCGGAAAGCATGAGTCAGATGAGAAGGATGGAAGCCCAGGCCGCGATAGCCACCCTCGGCCTCGGCCGGGAGGATGGAGTGTTCCTTGACTTTGAGAACGGCCGGCTTGCGGACTGCAGAGAAGCGGCCCTGGCGGCCGTTGGGGAGCTGCTGGAGAGGCTTCGCCCTGCCGAGGTCTTCATACCCTACAGACACGAGCCTTGGATCGGCACCGATGAGCATCGCTTGACCAACGAGATAGTCCGATCCGCCCTTCGAGCCCACGGGATCTCGTCGACCATCTACGAGTACCCGGTCTGGTTTTGGTACCATTGGCCCTGGGTCCCGGTTCCTCCCACCCGGGCTCGGTCGAGGCCGAGATTCCTCGCCCGAAGCTGGCTGTCGATGCCGCGG
>CAYVLA010000165.1:0-6645 GCA_964452145.1 Hadarchaeota archaeon (SeqCode) | reverse complement strand
TCGGCTGCTCCGTGGAAGAGAGGAATGTAAATGTGTCTTCCGCGTGAAGCATGGACCGGCTAGGTGGACGCAGGCGTGGAAGGGTGGGAAGCATAGGTATTTCTGGGAGCGTCAACCATGTGTTTCGCTTGAATCTGGAGTCCGGGCTCTGGTACCTGAGCACCGCGGTCATCGCTGCAGTTGGTCTCTACGCGCTTCACGGATACTTCAGCGGAAGCATTGACGGTTTCGCAGCCTTTGTTGTAGTGCTAGTCACCGTGGCAACATTCGGCTTCGTGCTCGGAATTGCTGCGTACCTGGGGGGCCAAAGAAAGGCAGGATGGGCACCAGAGCGGGAATCGGAGAGGAGAAGGGCAAAGGGGCCAGAGGTGCCCAGAGCACAATCGGTCATTACGGGGCACTGGCAAGCACCTACCGAATACCGACGGCACCGCTCGGTTCTCGCGGCCGTCGTTGCGGGGGGCTTTCTTATGATCCCGTTCAGCCCGGTTCTGGGCCTAGTGCTGGTGAGTGTGGGCGCCGTGATCTATCTGGTGCTCAAAGCGGTCGAGACACTCGAATGACCTCTGCTCGGAAGATCCCCTTACATCTCCAACAGCTTCTCGGTCTCGGCGATGGCAAACTTGATGCGTTCGGCGCAGGCGTAGTATGTACGCTGGCGTAGTATTCCTGCAAGTCTTTATCGCTCTTGAGACCCAAGCGCGTGAGTTCCCAGCAGGTGACGGCGCCCCATCTCTCTCTTTGAAGGCCTTTATGTAGGCGTGGGTCTTGTCCCAGGCCATCTTCGGGCTTTCCTGGCTCGAATTCCTTCCATACCTCAAACCGATCACCAGGGCGGGACCCGAGATGGAGCCGCATGTGAGCCCGTTTAGAGAGTAGCCCGCACGGATCCCGGTGGCGATCCTGGGGATGAGATCCGAGTCTGTATCGAGATCCTCCTTCAGGGCCAGGAGAACGCTTTCGCAGCAGTTGAAGGGACGGCCCTGGGGGAAGTTGGGCGGCCGCTCCTGGAAGTACCGAGCAGCCTTTCTCTGAAGCTCTTCAATGCTCGGCATGATGTGTCCTTGCCCCCGCTTACGCCCTTCCTGCCTGCAGCTTCGCCTTAAGCTCGGGAAGGGTCATGCGGTCCACCATCCAGTAAGCTATTTCAAGGTTTCGCCGCCGAGATGCGGGCGTGAACTCGATATGGGGGCCGCTTGAGACGGCGCACCTGAACCTTGCCCAGCACAATGGCGCGAGGCTCATCCTCGCACGAATCGAGAGAAAGGTTGCTCGGTGGGCTGGAATGTCCGACCGGGATCTAGTCAGGATGATGCCTACGCCCCAGGTTCCCCGCGCCTTCAACAGTTCGTTCGATGGATGCCCGGTTCACGGCACCGAACTCTTCAAGTTCGGCAACTACTCATGGATCATGGACCCATTCAGGAGGCCTTGGAAGCTGAAGTGCCCTGTGGCCGGGGAGCAATACCCATCTAATGACTTTCAGGCATTTCTAGACTCCGGCATGTCCGACCGCTCGCTTCTGACCGGCGACTACCCTGACGATGGATGGGGCTGGAAGAAACCCGGAGATGCTAAGGCTAACTGGTTTGTCGCGTACTACTGCCATTGGCTCTGGTATTCGTATCTGATACCCGCCGTCCTAGACCTGTCTCGAGCCTACCTGCTAACGGGCAAGGAGATCTATGGCCGCAAGTGCCTTCTCATGCTCACCAAGATCGCCGATTACTATCCTCAGATGGACCACAACAAGCAATCGCGTTACGCGACGGAGTTCGCCCCCGACTATGACGGAAAGATCGTCAACCGAATATGGGAGACCAACGTCATCCGGTCTTTGGCCGAGTCGGTGGCCAACATCAGGGGGTACATTGACGAGCAGACCTCCGCCGTGTTTGGGAAGGGCCAGGATGAGCTGGTCACATTCCTAGAAGAAAGGATACTTGTCGAAGGTCTGAACGCGATCTACAGGGGAAAGATATCCGGCAACTACGGGATGCATCAGCTCGCCATGCTTGTGATCCTAAAAGCGCTGGGCAGAGAGCGGGAGAGCGAGAAGGGCGTGGAGTTCATCAACAACAATCCCGGCGGAGGCTACATCCATCAGGGCCTGAAATACGCCATGGATAACTTCATCTACCGCGAGGGCATGGCATACGAGAACGCACCGGGGTACTGCGTCTCATGGTGTTCCAACCTACTGAACATAGCGGCACACCTCGGGTCCCTGGGAGCCACCTTTCCCGATCAAGACAAGCTGAAGAGGATGGTGCAGGTGCCGGATCGGTTGGTCTGCATGAGGCGATACACCCCGTCAATCGGCGACTCCGGATCGGTGACGTCCGGCAGGGTTGCACTCTCTTCGAGGGATGTTAGAACTGCGTGCCGCCTATTGGCGGTCTCCAGTGGTCGGGGGTGCGGAGACGAGGCCTTCCGTTACTACGAAGATCTGTTCCTCCCAGCGAGGGACGCTGCAAGGCCCAGGAGGGCATCACTGCGCAGCGCGGCGAGGCGGGGAAGCGATTGCATGGGTGGGTATGGGCTGATCATGCTCAGGACCAGGGATCTGGAATGCTCACTTTACTTCGGCAAGATGAACGGCCACGGTCACTACGACAGACTTGGGATAGAAGTCTTTGGCTGCGGCGAGAGGGCCATGCCCGATCTTGGTTATCCCCAGTTCGCCGCCGAGTCAAAGGCCCCCGCGGCTTGGGAGAGGAATACGATCTCTCATAACACGGTCGTGGTGGATCAGAGACGGCAGGATAGCGGAGCAGCGGGATGGGTAACCATGTTCCATGACGCTGGCCCGGTTCAGGCAGCTGAGGTTGCAGCAAACCGCACCTACTCGAACGCCAAGCTCTACGTAAGGAGCGTATGCCTTCTCAACTTCGGAATGCCCTTGCTTGTGGACATTTTCAGGGTCAAAGGGGGCACCTGTCACGACTACTCGGTCCACGGCCAGCACGGCGTCTTCCGCGTGGAGGGCGTCCAGCTTCGGGGCAGGCCCGGAACGGTTTCCGGGGAGGACATCCCCTACGGCTACCTGTACGATGACCCTGATCTGGAGTCCCCGGACAAGACAAGGTCGTTTCACAGCTACGCCGGCAGCGGCTACTCCTACCTGTATGATGTCAGATTCGGAGTCCCGCGAGGGCCATTCCTGGCTGAGTGGAAGATGTCCAGGTCCACGCTCAGACTCCTCTTTCCCCACGGAGCAGGCGAGGTGGTGGCAGCCAGGGGCAATCCACCCCTCAGACCCGGGAATCCACCATTCCTCGACTACATCATGCTGCGCAACAGGGGTGCCGAATTGACCAGCGTGTTCACAGCGGTGGCCGAGGTATTCCGGGAGGCCGCCAGCGTGCACACTGCCCAGACAATGCCCGTGGAGGGTCCCGACCCGGCCTACCCCGTAGGGCTACTCATAGAACAGGACAATAGGCGCCATCTGGTCGTCAGCTCCTTGGATCCGCGGGCAGATCTGAGGTTCCCGCAGGGAGAGTTCCGGGGCCGCCTTCTGGTTGCAACGATGGATGCAATGAGCCGACCCGCCGAAGTCTTCATGGATGGCTTTCGGCTGAAGCTGGCTGGCATTGAGGTCAACGTCGATGGTATGCTGGAGGGCGAGATCCTCTCCGTTGACTGCGCTGACGACTCCGTTATCGTGAATCTGGAAGGAGGTGGTCGGCAACTGGTTGGCGGAATGGCCTTGATCCGCAACGCGAGAAGGTGCTGCTGCTACAAGATTCTCGATGCTGCACCCACTCCGAACGGGCTCCGACTGAGACTTGAGCCGGGCGCAAGGATTGGACGACTGGTGGCGGAGAAGATTGGGGAGAAGGAAGTCCGGACGCAGACCGAGTTGCTTCTTGCGCGCTATGGGTACTACGAAGGCGCCCGGTTGGTCGATGGGAACCGTGAAGGCTGGGTGACAATCGACAAGGTGGAACAGGGCCGCATAACACTGTCGGAGCCGCTCCGGGGATTTCGGTTCCCCGACGCCTACATCTATGAGTTCGGCCCAGGGGATCGACTTGCGGTCGGGGTCGACATCCGCCTGCGCAGGTCAAGACATGGCTGGACCGGGCGTACCAACGTCAGGGCTACCATCACTGTGCTGGGCAGAAAGAAGGCGTGCACACCGGGACGGTTTGCGCTCACTTCACGGAAGCGCAAGTCAGATGGGGAGAACAAGCGTGCCGCGTAGGAAGGGCCTCAGGATACACGTGGTTCCGCATTCCCACATCGATACTGAATGGTACTGGACGCGGGAAACCGCTGAGGCCTTCGGGATTAGGGACGTTTCGGCTGCGTTGCGAATTATGGGGCACGACCCGGACTACTGTTTCTGCCAGGACCAGGTAACGATCATGGAACCGGTCTTGGAGGCTCTGGATGAGGAGATGGTCGGGTGCCTGCACGATCGGATTCGAAAACGCCGCTTCTGCATCGTCGGGGGCATGTACGTGCAGCCCGAGGTTGCCGAGCCTCACGGGGAGTGCCTGATCAGGCAGATCCTATACGGAAAGAGGTGGTTCAGGAATAGCCTCGGTGTGGATGTTCGGTGCGCTTGGAACATCGATACCTTCGGGCAGTGCGTGCAGCTTCCACAGATCCTAGCCAAGGCAGGCTATCGGTTCTTCGTGTTCAGCCGCGGCATGCCCCCTGAGGTCCGGGACCAGATGCCATCGGAGTTCTACTACCGATCACCGGACGGCTCGCGGGTGATGACGCATTGGATGTCGGCGCATTACGGCATCGGGAGATCCAACATCAAGGCCGTGCTGCCGACGATCGTCGCACACAAGACCGCGAATGTGATAATGATCCCTTGGGGTTCTGACATCATGATGCCCGTTGAGGGATCCAAGGAGATTGCCGAGGTGGTGACGGAGGCAGCGCGAGAACTCGGAATCGGGGTTGATTGGGTGGGGGCATCGACCCCCGATCGTTTCTTCAGAGACCTCCTCCGTCACCAACGAGCGTCAAAGACAGTATCGCTGGATCTCAATCCGCCCCTTGGACCGGATCTAAGAGGGACATACGACAATCGCATCGAGCTCAAGAAACTCAACAGAGAGGCCGAGACCTGGTTGATGGCGGCCGAGAGGCTTTCCAGCCTATCTTGGCTCGGGGGGCATGGCCCTGCCGAGAACCTTGACGAGGTGTGGACGGACCTTATATATAACCACTTTCACGACATCATCGGGGGCAGCCACCACGACGCAGTCTACAAAGGCGCCATGGATCGGGTCTCGCGGGTGCGGGACCGGTCCAAGGAATTGGCGCACGAATGTGCCATGAAGCTGGCCGGCGGCCTTCCGGGAGACGGGATGATAGCCGCCTTCAATTCTCTGAGCTTCCCTAGAACCGAGGTATGCAGCCTCGATTCCTGGACCCGCGACGGTAGCGTCGGTGTGGTCGATGAATCGGGAAGCTTCGTGCCATCAAGAATCGAGAGAGAGGGAAACACCTGCCGTCTTGAGTTTGTCGGGCGGGATCTGCCTGCGTTCGGACACAGGACCTTCAGAATTGAGGGGGGCCCACCAAGCCAGGAGCCGATTAAGATAGAATGTCCCAAGATCGAGAATGAGTTCATCAGGGTTTGTATGGACCCCGATACCGGATCTCTGCTTGAGATCGTCGACAAGCGTACGAAGTGGAACATGCTTCGCGGTCCGGGGAACGAACTGCGGGCCATCGGCGAAGACGACCCGGACATGGAGGGCGAACTGCGCCTCACCGATCGGATCGCAACACCTTCGCACTTTCCTCCGCCCAGGATCGAGGCCTATACGGATGATCTTGGATCGTGGATGACCTGCGAGGGCAAGTTCGCCAACTGCAGAAGGATGCAGACCGTCAAGCTCTACAACGGCCTTCCGCGGGTCGACTTCGTCACCCTCCTATCGGGTTTTTCGGGCGGCGACCTGATGATCGATGTGAGGTTCCCCCTCAATCTATCGTGGGAAAGACTCAAACCAAGCTTCGAGACTCCCTTCGCGGTTGTCCGGCGCAAGCAGGACGAGCACTTCTGCGCCCAGACCTTCGTCGACTGTTTCGACGGTACGCGAGGGGCCGCGCTGATCAACCGGGGCACCCCGGGCTACTGGGTCAGGGAGGGTTGCCTAGACATGGTGGTGCTGCGATCGTTTGCCAGCTATCGGGGGTACGCGGATGCTAGGCGTTGCCTTGGGCTGGAGCATCGAGACGAGGAAAGCCGTTGCGTGCTGGCGCGGGAGCACGGGGACCACACATTCAGATATAGCTTCTATCCCCATGCCGGCAGTTGGAGGCGTTCCGGCGTCGTGTCAATGGCGCACTCGTTCAACTCCCCTCCCATATGCGTGACCGGCTCATCATTCCAGAGGCCGAATAGTGGCTCCATTCGCTGCATTCCGGAGACCTTCGAGCTTGTGGCCATCAAGATCGCCGAGGGCGATCTGGTCATCAGGGGCTACGAGACGTTGGGACTCAAGTGCACGGTCAGGATCGATCTGCCTTTCCGCCCTGCTCGAGCATGGAGGGCAGACTTGTTGGAGCAACCTCAGCGAGGGGTTCGTGCTTTGGGCCGGACGCTCATCCTGCGTTGTGCGCCCCATGAGATAGTCACGCTGAGGATCGTCGGGGCCCCAGCTCATG
>CAYVLA010000164.1:2645-6655 GCA_964452145.1 Hadarchaeota archaeon (SeqCode) | reverse complement strand
ACCGACGCCCGAGCACGAGAAACACAGCAGCCTTTTTAAGCCTCTGCGGTTGGTCCGGGGGCTATCCGATGACCGGGCTTCACGAAGACAGCGAGCAGGAAGAGGGCAGGGGCGGCTACTCGCCTGACGGGAAGCGGGAGAGGAGGCGGGGATATGGCCGTTGCGGAGTTGGGCAAGGAGGGAGTGTGACGCATATCCATGATGTTGGAGCGGGAAGCTGTATGCGCCCGTCTCGGCTGAGCGAGATGGGGAGCCAAACTTCGGCGGGCGTGGCCATTCTCCTCCTTGTGCTCATCACATCGCCGATCTGCAATGCGGAGAGGATCAACGCACTCCTCGTAGGGGCGGTATGGGGTAACACGCTTCTTGAGAAGTACTTCGACGAGGATCCCTCCATCGCATACGCCGCGGTTCCGTGCAGGGCGGAGGGGCTGATGGACACGCAGGCAATGGCTAGGGCCGTGAGGCTCTACTTCCCCCGCACCTATGATGAGATGGAAAGGTACGAGTACATAATGATCCTTCAACCGGAGTTCTATTGCTTCAGTCCGAAACAGGATCTGTGGATGCTCAACCGGATCGAGCAGGGCGCAGGGGGGTTCAATGATGGAAGCGTTCTCAGCATCGTGCCGCAGGAACACACCGCCTGGGCGGTCTCCCTAACCCAACAGGCCTTCCCCAATGATGCTCCCGCCGTGGTGGCGAGGGGTGGCGGAGGCGAAAGTCCAATCGGCGGATACGGAGTATTCATAAACAGGGATTTCCCGGACCCTGTTTTGACGCCGTTCATCAGGTATCGGGTGGAAGACGTCCCTGCCCTCACATCCAGGTTCGTCATACCCAGGGAACGCGCGGGGGTACTGGCATACCAGATGGGCAACTTCCCGACCCATGGGAAGGTGCCGTTCCTGGTAGTGTGGGATTATGGAAGAGGGAGAACCGTGACCTGTGGAGGGTTCATCAAGTACAAGGAGACTTGGCTCGGTCCGGACAATCCATACGGCTCGGATATCGTAATGAACATCGTATTCTACTCGACGCGCAGGAACCTCATCCAGGATGTGGATGTCTTCCACCAGCTCAAGGTCGCCTTCAGGGATTTTTCGGACAGGATGGGATTGCTGATTGCCCTGAAGGACTTCGTCGACAGGTTCGGCGCCAACACTCAGAAGATCCAGGAAGAAATCTGGGAGCTGCAGGACATGCGCCTGAAGGCCGATGAACAGTATCTGGCCCAAGAATTCTCGGAATGCCTGAACACGATGTTCTCGGCATTCGGCGACTTCGACCGGGCTGAGGGGATCGCCAAGAGGGAGAAGGATAGCGCATTGCTCTGGGTATATCTCATCGAGTGGCTGGTGACGACTGCCACCTTCTTGGTTTCAGGCATCGTTGTGTGGAGCCTGCAGGTAAGAAGGAAGCTTTACAGAACTGTGAGATCGACGAGATTTGGCTGATCGATGCAGGAACGCCTTCCGATCACAGACTGCGAGGCCGGAATTCGTCTGGCCGGCCGATGCCGATCAGTTCGATAGGGGCAGGGGGGCCGATCCGCGGCAAGCGCTTCCCTGGCGTCACTTCACCGGTAATCGCATTGGCAAGTCCCGGATGCTCGGTTGCTGGGTTCCTCAACCGGAGTGAAGTTGGGCGAGTTCCCTGTTCACGAGGTTCGTGGGAGTCTTTCCTCTGAGCATCTCAGCAGTCTGGCCGGCCACGATGCGTTCCAGATCTAGGACAGCCTCCTCTGAATACCACGCTACGTGAGGGGTGACAAGAATCCTTGGCTGGCCGAGAAGGGGGTTGCTCTCCGGAGGGGGTTCTACGGTGAGCGTATCGACCGCCGCTCCCCCTATTCGGCCGGATGCAACGGCCTCGGCAAGGGCCTTCTCATTCACGATCCCGCCTCTTGCCGCGTTGAGTAAGAGCGCAGTCGGCTTCATGATACCCAACTCCTCCTCCCCGATCATCCCCTCCGTCTCTTGTGTCCTGGGTGCGTGTATGGTGATGATGTCCGATTCCCTCAGAAGCGTGTCGAGGTCGGTGATTGTCACATGTCCCAGTAGATCATCACCAGCGTCCCGTGGGAGATAGGGGTCGTGTACGAACAGGGAAACGCCAAAGGCCAGCAGCCTGCGGGCTACCTCCCTGCCGATCTTCCCGAAGCCTATTATGCCGACCTTCTTGCCTGCAAGCCGAGGGATCGGCAGATAGTGTTTGTAGCCGGATGTATCCTTGTACGAACCCGATCGAACATACCTGTCGAATTCGGCAATTCGACGCGTCATGGCGAGGAGAAGGCTTATGGTATGCTCCGCGACTTCGATGGCGCAGTAACCCGCCGCGTTGGCCAGATAGATGCCTTTCTGGGTGGCGGCAGCAACGTCCACATTGTCGTATCCGATGCCGTATCTCACGATGCCCTTGGTGCCTTTCAGACTCAATATCAGGTCGCGGTCTAGGCGGGCGAGGTTGACCTGTATTATGTATGCACCCTCCACGGCCTTTCGCAGTTCCTTCTCCGATCTGCAGTCGTGGACATGGAGGACCCCGCCCGCTGCCTCTATGATCTTCCTCTCCTCCTCAACATGAGGGAGAGGCCTGTCGGTTATGACGACCTTTCTCAACAACCTTGAACACCTGATACGGCCGCGACGCGGTGAGATTACTTTCTTTCGCTTCCTCTTTCGGGCATGGTTCCATCAAGCCGACGACTGAGGCAGTAGGTCCAGTCGGCTACGTGGTACCCGAAGTTGGTGTAGAAGAGGAAGGCGCGGTGGTTGTTCCAGTCGTTGCTGATGGCGGCGTGACGATACCCGAGTCGATGAGCTTCTAGAAGCGAGCGGCGGAGAATGTGTTTGCCAAGCCCACGGCCCTGGTACTCATCGCTGATGTTGAGGGAGTCGGTGAAGATCCAGTCCTGGACCGCTGGCGAATGTGAGAAATCCCCGCATGACAGGGAACCGCAGAAGCCGATCTGTTCCCCGGCTCTCAGGGCTCTGACCTCGATTCCGGGCCTCGTGCCCCTTCCTTGTCGCATCTGTACACCAATCTCGATTCTGGCCTCCAACTCATCCGGCCTGACTGGCTCAAACCCCGGCCAGTCGAGAAAGATCTCTCCCTTGATGCGCACGTATCCATTCATGCCGAGGAGGGCCTGAATGTGGCCGAGATGGTGTGAGAGATAGGCGTGTCGAAAGCCATAGAACGGGTAGCGGAACTCCTGCTCATAGGCCCTGATCTCCCCAATTCCACATCCCAGTAGGCGGCTCTCCATCTCTTCGAGGAGATTCTGTCCGACTGCCCTCCGGCCAGGTTCATACGAGAGGAAGACTATGGATCCGTGCGGCTGCTCGCGTTCCTCTTTGGGTGAAGCGATTGCTCCGTGCACGAAGCCGACGATACGAGCACCCTCGATGGCAACCAGAAGGGCCTCCCGAGACAGCCTTTCATGGCTCGGCTTGGCATTGCCAACCCCTGCGAGGACGTGTGCGAACTCCTCTTGAGCAACAGGATAGCAGTGCGGAACCTTGGCAACTGCCCGGTTGTAGGTGGCGCAGATATCTTCCACCATGTCAGGTTCGTAGTGATCGATTCGCACTCAACGACACTCCATGCCGGCCTGAAAAATAGGACAGGATGGTGCCCGTCAGGACAGGTTCCGATTCCCAACCGCAGTGCTCATTGCCGGATTCGCGAGTAGTGCTACGGAATCCACGAGCTATGATGAGTCCAACAGGTGTTGAGTTAACAACTCCGTTCTGCGTGATCATTATGGGTGACTGGTTGCAGAAGTATGTTGTGCTGGGCCTCATGCTGGCGACCATGAGCCTCCTGTGGTGGAGCGCCTTGGTCTTCCTACACAAAGGCGAGTACTACGACCTGCCCAGACCTTCTCTCATCCTGCTTTGCGCCGCTGGCGGTGCCTTTGCCTACAGCCTCAAGGATGCCCGCGACAAGGATCCCATCGAACGCTATTACTGGCGAAAGGAAGATCTCTGAGTCCTACTACT
>CAYVLA010000164.1:0-2635 GCA_964452145.1 Hadarchaeota archaeon (SeqCode) | reverse complement strand
ACTTACATTTAAAAGCTCGGAACTCTTTCATATACGCGATAGAAAGATGACTCCTGAGTGGTTCGAGAGACGCATTCGGAAGATGCTTGGATACGAACCGATCAAGACCAAGGGTAAACTCCAGACGATGCACGGCTTCTCGCCCGTCAATACGGAGATTGCCCGGAGGTTCTACGATCACCTCAAAGCCGACTTCACCGACAGGCCCTATTCGACAACAACGATTCACGGCTATCTCCGGGAGATGTCGATGTTTGACCGTCACATAGGGGGCCGATCATTCAACGAAGCCACCGGAGAGGACTTCGATTCATACATCGCCAAGTTTGAAGGAGCCTCGGCCCGGACTCGAAAGATCGTTCTTCGAGTATTCTTGGAATGGCTGCCGAATGAGAACATTCTCACACATCTGAAACAGAAGAAGGTGGAGAACGGCAGAAGGGGCGGGGTTATGTTCAATGCGCCCGTGCTGGACAAGGATATCATCACCCCGGCTCAGTTCCAGAAGTTGTTGGATTCATGCCAGACGTTGATGGAACGAGCATTCCTACACGTCTTGAAGGACTCGGGTGCGAGGATTCAGGAGATAAGCAGTCATCGGGACGGGTCACCAATCCAGCTTGAGGATCTGAAGGTCTATGAAAAGGAAGGATATGCGAGGTTGAACGTTGAGGGGAAGACCGGGTGGAGGGGCATAGATCTCTGTGCTTCAGTCTCCGACCTGTGTGCATATTTGGCGCAGCACCCGGATCGCGAGAACGCTGATGCCCCCTTGTGGGCAAGATACAACCAGAGTGCAAACGGGGGTAGAGGGGGAGTGGAACCTTACAAGGAGCGGGGATTGTCGAATCTTGTGAGGCGGGTGAGCAAACAGGCATTGGGGAAAGCCGTTGGCCCCCATATGTTCAGACATACGGATGCGTCAGAGAAAGCCCAGATCCTGACATCAACCGAAATGGAAGCTCGCTATGGCTGGAGTCGGGGTTCTCGGATGATCTCACGCTATACGCACGGTCAGGAGCAGATCATCCGTGACAAGATTCTTGTCCACTCTGGGAAGAAACCCCTGCCTCCGAAGATCGCCCCCCAGCCAATCAAGACAATAGGCAAGGCTGTTCGTGGAAGTAGAAGCGACCTGAGACAGGTCGTAATGGAGATTGTTCAGGAGATGCGAGAGGGGCACTACAAGCCCTCGAGCGAAGAGGACCTATTGAATGCCGAGATTGACATGAATCCTCTTGCGGCCCACGACTATTATCCCGAGGATAGGGCCAAGGAGATCATAGATGCCAAGACCAAGATAGCGGCCCTTGAAGGTGAGCTAGAGAGGCTCAAGGCTTCGATGAAGTATGACGCTCAATAGGTGAACAAATACGCACGAACTCACGAGAAGAGCATCTACTACGTCTGCAGGATGTGTCGCTCCGCAGGCCGGATGCTCTACATCTCCCAAGAGACGCTGTTCGCCTGCAACAGTTGTGGGCTTCGGCGCCCACCCAGGCAGGCCTTGGAGAAGATTGGGAGCCAGGAGTGGAGGAAGTGGAATCAAAAAAGGCAAGGAATCCAGCAAGAAGTCGACAAGCTCAATAAAGAGAAATCCTCCCTGGATGGCTCCATCTACTACAGGCAAAGAACACTCCAAAGTCTGGTCATCGAGATCCAGAAAGCGGAACAGGTGATTGGGCCCAAATGGTCTGAGATATCCTTTCTAGACCAGGCGATTGCGGCCAAGAACGCTGAGATAGGTGATCTATCCGCAAAGCTGGAGCAGCTGGAAGGCCGTGTGAAGGCCGAAGCCGAGAGGCTTGAGCGAGAAACCCTTCAACCTATACTGGACAAGATCAAGGAAAACGAGGCATTCCTTGCGAAGCTGACGGAAGAGACCCACCGAGCGAAGGCAGATTGCCAATCCACAGAGGCCAGGAAGGCCTCCCTGGAAGATGAGCACAAATCCCTCCAGAACGGCTGTCGCTCCCTGAGAACTGAGAAGGAAACCCTCGACAAAGAGTGCAGCGAGAAGAAGGAACGCCTCCAGATCGCTGATTGGTTCAAGGCTCTCATCGACGAAGGTATGGCTGCCGGGGCCCAGAAAGGCCCCGATTCTGAGCTTTACAAAGACCTGGCCTACGACCGACTGCTCCGAGCCAGGATCAGGAGGAAGGCCGAGGCAGGCATGTGGAGACAGATGGGCGCAAGCCTTGAGAGGATCGATAGGCTGGAGGGGTCTTCCACCGTCGATCAGAGAGGAGGTTCCCCAACATGACGATAGAGGAGCAGGTCGTCCATCTTGCAGAGAGGCTGGAGAGGGCCACGCCACGCAGTCTCAACGGCCAGCAACTCAGGCTGGGTCAGGTCAAGCGCAGGATCCAGAGAAGGATCTGGAAGAACCGAGAGTACGCCAAGGCTTTGGGGCTGATCCGGGACCCCGCCGAGTCGAAACCGGCAGAGAGGATCGAGTCCGAGACATTCATGCCCAGCCCCCTTTACCGGTCTAGTCCTGCGCCCATCGAGATTGTGTCTGTGCCGGATCAGGGTCAGGGCCACACACAGGCCGCACGAGGGGAGAGCGAGCAATACACCAGGACTTCTCGTCTGCCGTCGCTGGCTCCCCACAAGTTTCCCGAGCTGATTGGGT
>CAYVLA010000163.1:0-6675 GCA_964452145.1 Hadarchaeota archaeon (SeqCode) | reverse complement strand
CCCCTCCCCGCCCAGGCCGATTGACAGCAGGATCACACCCACGAAGGCGGACAGGGAACCCAGGGCCTTCCTAGGCCCGAGACCTTCTCGCAAGAACACCGCAGCTAGGATCGAGATGTAGATCGGACCCGCGCCCTGGACGACCCCCGAGATGCTGGCTGTGAGATGAACCATCCCGTAGTTCTGGAGGATGTTGGGCAGAAAGGTCCCCAGGAAACCTATCGACATAAAGGCTTGGACCATGTCTTTCCTGAAGACCTGCTTCCTCAAACCCGGCACAAGCAGAGTCAGGACAAGCAGGATTGCAGAGGCCACCGAATACCTTGCCGCGGCGAGGACCCCCGGGGTTAGCGCTCGAAGCCCAATTTTGAGCCAGACGAAGGACGCTCCCCATGAGAGAACTGCCACAAGCATCAGGGTGGGGCCCACGGCATCGATGCCTCTGAGGCGTCTCACGGCATCACACCGAGGTGCCACCGTTAATATGGCTTACGAGAGCTGAGGAAGCCCGTTTACTCGGTTGCTCATCTCGGTGCGGCTGGCTTCCGAGGCGGTGGGTGAAGTCCTTGCCAAGCCACCTCAACTCGGCCTTCCAGGAGACCGACACTTGATGCGGAATCCCCGCCGCGCCCGCGCCGGGAACCTTTATTAGAACGCCCCATGGCAACTGAGTCCCAAAGGTGGATTCTGTGAAACTGGCCACACAGGAGAACCTGGTGCCGGGCAAGGCGCTGCCCGAGAAGCTTGTCAAGATGGAAGCCTATGGCTTCGAAGGAGTCGAGTTTTGGGGAAGAGGCTTGCACGACCGGCTGAAGGATGTCAAGGAGGCCCTTGGGTCAAGCAAAGTGAGGCCCTCCACCATTTGTGCTGGTTACGGGGGCTGCCTCCTCGACACCAACAAGGACGAGAGAAAGAAGGCGATGGAGGACATCAAGATCCTGCTTGAGACCGGCGCGGAACTGGGAGTTGTGGGTTTGATAACGGTTCCGATCTTCGGCGGCCCCCGGATACCCGATCTGACCCCCTTGGACTCCCCGGTGGATCTCGAGAAGAAGCTCCTCGTCAAGGAAATCAAGGAACTCGGCAAGCATGCCAAGGATGTGGGGTGTCGAATCCTCCTAGAACCTCTCAACAGGTACGAGACCCACCTTCTCCGCACGCTCAAGGACGGCCTAGAGATACAGGAGAAAGTCGGGATGGAAAGCGTCAGAATCATGGCGGATTTCTTCCATATGAGCATCGAGGAGCGCAGCATCCCGGCCAGCTTGGAGGATGCGGGCAAATCGGTCTTCCACATCCACCTGGCAGACAGCACAAGACTCCTTCCGGGGTACGGGCATACGGATTTCAGGGCTGGCTTTGCAGCCCTTAGGAAGATCGGCTACGACAAGTTCATGGCCCTGGAGTGCGGCATCCCGGGGGACCCCGAGGTCGAGCTTCCCAAGACGGTGAAGTATCTCAGATCCTGCATGTAGGTGCACGATATGCCGATCAAGGTCGGGTTCGTCGGTGTGGGTGGGATCGCCCAAGGCCACCTGAACAACGTCAAGCGGAATCCCTCCGCCCAGGTAGCGGCCGTCTGCGACATCCTAGAGGACCGAGCCAAGGCCGCGGCCGAGAAGTTTGGCTGCAGGTCGTACACGAAATACCAAGAGATGCTGAACAAGGAGGATCTGCAGGCGATCTATGTCTGCGTGCCGCCCCACGCGCACGGCGCGGAGATCCTTGGTGCCGAGAAAGGTGTGCATCTCTTCGTGGAGAAGCCGCTAAGCTCCGATCCGTCGCTACCCGAGAGGATCGCCAAAGCCATATCCAAGAGCGGAGTGATAGGGAGCGTGGGCTACAACTGGCGTTACAGCGACATGACGGACAAGGCAATCGAGATCCTCGGCGACAGGCCCATCGGCCTTGTTGTGGGGTACTGGATGGGAGGACTGCCTGGGGTGCCGTGGTGGAGAATCAAGGCCCAGTCAGGGGGACAGGCAGTCGAACAGACGACCCACATATTCGACATGGCAAGGTGCCTGGCCGGGGAGGTCAAGACGGTCTTCGCCTCAGGCGCCCTCCGATGCATGACCGACGTGGAGGGGATCGATGTCGAGGATGCCTCGGCTGTGAACCTGAAGTTTGTCACCGGGGCCCCTGGAGTCATCCTCTCAACCTGCATGCTCAGCATGGGATACAGAGTCATGGTGTCCGTCTTCTCCAAGGACCTCGCGCTGGAACACACCCAGGGAAACCTGAGGATTCTGACTCCGGGAGAGGAGAGGATCCTGAAGTCCAAGGTGGACCCCTACGCCAAGGAGGATGAAATCTTCATCGAAGCGGTGTCCTCCGGGGACGCGTCAAGAATTCGGTCACCTTACGCCGATGCCCTCAAGACTCACCGACTCACGATGGCGGCAAACAAGTCAATGGAGTCCGGTGAGACCGTCGACCTGTAAGGCCGATCTTCGACGTCATGGAGGCACGCGTCCCAGTCGGGACGCTTCGGTCAAAGGCTACTCCACGAAGACTTCGCGGCTGCCGACTCTCACGAGGGATGATGGCTCGGCCTGTACCTCTAGGATATCGTCCATCCCCAGTAGGGATACGCAGGTCTCACAGCCTATCATATGGACATAGATGATCCTCTGCGGACTGATCAGATCGGACCTTGGCCCCGAGACGCACCGGGGGAGATCCTCTATCAGCTTCCCGATGTCCGGGAACGGGGTCTGTGTCCGTTTGAGCACTATCTTCCAACTCTCCTCGTCGGTGATTACCTGAGCCACCCTCTTGACCAGGCCCAATATCTCCTCAAGCGAACTTGGACACCAGTAGTCGCAGGGAACCCATGATGAGATGTAGACGAACCTCTCTGGCTGCAGCCCATTGAGGTACCTCAACCTGCCTATGATGGATCTAGGTTCCTCCCGAGCCGTGATCCCCAGGATGCCGGGTGCATTCGCCTCAGACAATGATGCCTTGGCATGAACCAATTCCAAGAGGTCCCTGGCCTCAACACCAGCTTCGACATCGTAGGACGGTTGGTACGCTGCCAGGAGATTCGCGACACCGTTACTCATGCATCTCGGCCTCAGAGTAGATGAAGAAATATCCATTCCCGTCCGTCGCTGTCCTCGTTGCGAGGATCGGGCAGCAGAGGTCCTGCGCGACATGCGATCGGTTCGGGCGGGTTGCGAGGTTGTACGGTTCCCCCGACCTTGGAGGGTTTGACGCCAATAGCCCAGAACGGGTGTCGATCTCTTCGTCCCGAGTCAGAACAATCTAGCGAACTCCGAGGTCCTCGAACAGCCCGGTGAAGGCGTTCACATGTTCCTTCCGGGTGCCCTTCTCGGAGGCATAAGTTATCTCATAGTAGGGCATGTGGACCTGCTGGAGGGATTCCACCTCGTATTGGGGATAGACGCTCTTCAACAACGCCTTCAAGGACCTCTCATCGATTCTTGAGTCCAGGGAATGGGTGAGCCTCGCGGGCCCGTGACTGGGCAGGTCGCCCCTAACCGACTCCGGTTTATCCGGAATCCTGATCTCGCTTGAGATGGACCCTCTCATGCGTCCCTTCTTGTCTTCCGTCGCGACTATGATGCCCCGATCGGCAAGCTCCCTCATAATCTCTCGGATCCTCTCCCCTTTCATGCCGAGATCTTCGCATTCCTCCGGGATTCTTCCCTGTGACAGGCAGGCGATCACTCGCAGGTGCCTATCACCAAGCTCTGAGATCTTGCTCAGCCCCTTAGAGCGCTTGAAATCACGGAAGTCCGTGATCATCTCCCTCCGATTGGAGTCGAAAAGGAGCCTGCACCTGACGAAGGATTCGCCGGTGAGACGCCCTTTCCTTGTCGCGGTCATTGTCACCTCGACCATGGGCAGGTCAATCAATTCGACGGATTCGATGAACTCCTTGGGCCTGCCCGTCCATCCGGTCCTCATCCTCTCTATTGCGAGGCCTTTGGCGCTGTCGAGGCGCAGCACCACGGGAAAGGCTTCGATGTCGAGTCGATCCGGACCGGGGCCCAACCCTCGCGCTGGGACTTCTGGCTCCTGCTTCTCGAAATCCTCCGCAGCCATTTCGGATAAGCTCGAGAGGCTCACCCCATCGTATGCGCCCCCGCCTGCGGACGGCTCCTCGGGCAACTCCTCCGGCAACTCCTCAACTGATTCCAGATCGGTCTCCAGAGCCCCCAGCCCCTGCCAGGGCTCCGAAGCTTCGCTTCTCACAACAACCTCATCAGCGTAGGCCTTGTCCCCGAATAGGCCTTCGATCCCCAGAACCAACTTGGGTACCGTCTCGATATCCTTCTCGGAACCACCAGCCTCGCGTGGCGGCTCGCTTCCCTCCTCCTCGGCGATCGCGCCCAGCGACACGCCCGGGGTGGCGGCCGCCTCCGTCCCGGCAGAGACGATCTCGAACTCCTCCTCGGCCTTTGCAGCCGGCGAGGATCCGGGGCCTGGCTGGGCAACTTCCCATATGCTCTCTATACCCGGCGCAACCGCGCTGCCAGCCACCGCCGTTCGAGCTGCTTGAGAAGGCTGGACCTGCTTGGCCGGCGTCGCTTCCTTCCCGGAGTGATGGGTGAGCCTCGGCCTGATCTGGATCAGGAACCCTCGCTGCTGGGTCTTCTGGTCGGCCATGATCGCGAAGCCGGATGGGATGCCTCTGATGAAATCGGAATCAGCTATCTGGGCCGGGAGCTTGGCCGGCACACGCCTAAGGAGCGCAGCGATGTCATCCTCCAGACCGAGGCTGTGGCCTAACAGGATGTCGACCTGGCTTAGAATGTCATCATCCGTCGCTGCGGGCCTCTGGGTTGCCAGCGCCAGGGCACACCCCGGTTTCCGCCCCAGTTTGGCGTATTCTATCAAGGGCTTGGACGCAGCCGTGAGGCCCCTCCTTGGGATGAGCAGATGGGCTTCGTCTATGAGGAGCCATGTGACGGGAATCCGCGTCGTCTCACCAGCCAAGCCCAGCTCTTCGCTCCTTGAACTCTCCATCCTGGCCTGCAGGATCTTCTTGGCCAGTATGCCCACGATCAGAGCCCGTATCTGGTTTTCAAGCCTCGGATGGCTGACATCGATCACCGTGACCCTGTCCCACACGGAGACCTCCTCAATGGGCGTGCCCTCTCTCGAGAATATCCCCCACCTCTCGGCCGCTTTGAGGCGGGCGATCACGCTTCGCCTCGTCGTCCTGGCATACCCCCTCTCATCGGAGGAGAGATCGACATCCCTGTCCATGACGTCGATGATGTCCTCGATCTCGTAGTCGTTGCCCTTGCCCGGGATGAACTCGACCTCGTTGGGGCCCTTCCTCACCCTGTAGCCTTCTCTGACCTTCTCGAGGGCCTCGCCGATCAGGAGTCCCTGGATCTTGAAGCGGTCGAGATCAAAGACCAGGCACCACTCCTCCGAGGATAGCTCCGAGGGCTTGATGGAGAAGGGACCGTCCAATGCGTCGCTGCCCTGCTCATAGATCCCCAGGGGGCCGAGTATGCATATGTTCTCCATGCCTGCGGGCTTCAGATCCCAGCGGCCCAGCTCCTCGATCTCCTTCTTGCTCTGGTTCGCCTTCTTCATCGACCAGTAGATGCCTATGGGATCGACGATCACCGTTCCGATGCCGATCTTGGTCCTGCAGAGCTCCTCCGCTATAACGCCCAGGGTGTAGCTCTTGCCGCCGCCCCTCTTGCCACATATGAAGACTATGTGGGGGAACTTGGCATCCATGTACACCCTGTAGCCATGGAAGGGCTGCCCACTCGCCTGCTTCTCACAGACCACGCCTATGTCCAGAAGGCCGTCGGATCCCTCTCGCCTCTGTTCCTTCTTGGTTCGGCCTACTACCATGAACTCCTTCTTGGGATCGAAGACCGGGTCAAGCCTCTCATCGATGATGGGACGGAAGCTGGTGCTAGTATAGAGTCTACTCAACCGCGGCGGCTCCCGGTTCCAGAAAGACCAACTCAGCTAATATATTTTATTTCTCATGGGCACGGGCCGGGCCCGGGCGTTGGCCTACAATCCGCTCGGAGAATCGGCGGGAAAGCTGGGAAACCAGAATCTGTGTTTGGCGTCGTCTGCGCACATGGGACACCTATCCCCATGGTCAACCGGCACGAAGAAGGTGCCTGGTCCTTGTGGATTCTGCACGGACTCGCCTTCATCCCTCCCAAGCTGATGAAGCGGACATCCAGACAAAGCCCATCGACATCCACAACGAAGCATCCCCCTCGCGAGGCCTCGGGAACTCCGGGCACGGGGTCCCTGAGGAAGCCTAGACCGAGATAGTTGCCGTAGATCCTGGGAACATGGTCATGCCCGTAGATCGCAAGACGTGACTTGAGCCTTGCCCCCCGGAAGTGCCGGTCGAGCTGATGGCATATGTACACCGATCCTGCGTCCAGTGCTTCGTGGGCGCCGGTGAATCGAATGCCGCCTATCACCCTTTCCCCAAGCGCTAGGTTGCCTGGCAACCGACACCGTTGCTCGAAGCTTACCCATTTAGGAGATCTCCTGAATGGTGTTCGATTCCTGCATCATGGGCGGGCACCTGCGCCTCCACCATGACTGGATGAAGTGCATGAACCTCCCGCCTCAGACAGGCGTTTTGGGTCTCCGCCCAACTGGCGGCGACCTTCTCCAAGTTGATCGCGGCGTTGAGGTCACGATCAA
>CAYVLA010000162.1:0-6839 GCA_964452145.1 Hadarchaeota archaeon (SeqCode) | reverse complement strand
GGGCACGCGGGGCCCATGATGCGGCCTGTCCCGCATATGCGACCGGTGCTGGTGCCTTGCTGGCAGTGGGATCGTTTCATCCCTTCGTCGAGCGGGGGGCTTCGGGGCGGATGGCTGGCAGGCATGCAAGATTCGGGCGAACAGTGGTTGCGTCGCATCAGATCTTGCGAAATGGCCACGTTTCGGACGCCTCTCATCCGGAAAGGAAGAAAGGCATATCCGGCCTCCTTTCTGCGATCCGGGGTGTCTGATGCCCCGGAACGGTCTGCTGCGGGGCATGGCTGTGGAAGGGAGGGGCGCATTCCCCGAGTAATCTCCGCAACGGGCGGCGTCGCGGGCGCATCCTAGGGTTAGGAAACCTTTATTAACATTAAGACAATCTCAAATATCATATCAAAACGTCAAGGAGGCTCTCTGTGGAGGCGAATACGACTCGTTTCGGAAGCGTGGAGATCGAGCTGAGGAACATCGGGACCGTTGTTCTGAAGCTGCCCGTAAGCGACATGAAGCAATTGACCGAGTTCATCAGGAACATCTCGGCCACCACCCAGACCAGGGGCCCCGGAATCCAGGATGGCATAGAGGTCAGATCCGTGGGCATGGAGCAGGAAGCCCCCGCCTCTTTGCCATCCAGGCACGAAACGGCCGGCCCGGCCCAAGCCGACCAAGGGCAGGAGGTCGAGAAACGTCGAGAGGCCATGGAGGGAAGGATAATCACCCTGGAGGATAAGATCGCCAGCCTCATCGACATGAACAAGCAGCTCATCGAGTCGCTCAACCCCGAGAGCAAGAGCCGGGAGCCCAGGATACCCAGCGCGGGAACCAAGTACCACGAGGTGTTGCAGGAGCTGGTGCAGCGATTCGGAAACAAGACCTTCGAGGGCAACGAGGTCACCGACGAGAAGAGACACGTCCTCTCGATCCTGAACAACAAGTACAATGCCCTCGAGGTCGTGGAGACCAGGGGACGGACGAACATATACCAGGTGAAGAAGGAGATCATGGAGCGGATACTCGCAAGCGAGGGCACATCAAACATAATCGAGATTCGCGGCAAGGATAGGAAGAGCTGTGACTCGTTCCTGGAGACCAACCAGAAGCGCTACCCCGGGTTTACGTATGCCTTTCTGGAGGGCAACGGCCTGAGGCAGAAATACAGGCTCTTCTTCAAGGACAGCTCGGTCCAACTCTCCATCACAGGCAACCTGAGCCGGTTCGTGGGCAGCAAGACCAACCTGATAGTGCGCGAGGCGTAGTCTCCTCCGATGGGGTTGCAGCAGTGGGAGGATCCGTTACCACTTATGCCCAAGTGGTACCATTCAGGACCCTAGCGGGGCTTGGGGAACTGGGCTAGAACCGGGATAGGGACCGTGTGCCTATGCTCCTTCGACAGGTTTCCGCACCAACCGGGCGATCGACCGGAGCGATCCTGACCTACCCCACAATCGCCTAACCCACAGACAGAACACCTGAACATGCGCTCCGACAGCCCGATCTCCTGGATGCATCCACCGTCCGGTCCGGTAGCATCCCCCAGCAACTCGCCGCGCGAGTGAGAACCGTTACTCGGCTTTCTTGGCTCTCCCCGACAGCACCTTCTCTTCGAAGCCTTCGCCGGCCTCGACGTCGGGGAAGTAGAACTCGTATATCATGCCGGACTCCCCCTCCCTGGAGTCCGTCAGGAACGGGGTCCTGCCCATCTCCTGGGAGACCAGCGATTCGGTTCTGGCCCTGCCTTCGGCATCAACGATCACCGAGAACCAGTGGCCCTTCAGCTTCATCAGCTGTCTGGCGATCTCGGGCTTGACCTGATAGAAGTTCCTTCGGCCCTTCTTCTCGGCGACCTCGAGGACATCGTATTCGTTCTTGAGTATCGAAAGGATGTGCCTCTCCTTGGCAGGGAGGTCATCGCTGGTGAAGCTGGTGTCAAGGTGGGCTGCGCACAGCTGCCACAGCCTCTGGAAGTACTTCGTTCCCTGGGCCGGAAGTCGTGCCCGTTTCTGGTCCTTGCGCTGCAGGAGGACCTCGGCAAGTTCCTTGTTCACTCCGACGAGCTCCCCAATGGAGGCCTCAAGATCCTCGAATCGGGAGGAAAGGGCCTGGATGCGGTTCTGTAGGAAGTTGCTTTCCCTGAACAGGGAGGACAGTATCTCCTTGACATCCTCGATGTTCTCGTCCGAGATTCTGATCGTGACCGGACCGTTGGGTTCCCTGACGATCTCTATCATGGACTCTCACTGAGAGGGACCAACTTTGGCCGGGCATCTTATAAATCTGGGGGCTACACGGGTGCGGGTCTTCCAGGCATCCATGTGGCAGTTCTGAAACCGATGGGAAGGCATCCCATCGCGGGTTTGACCCGCCCCCCAGGGCCAGACTCGGCATCGATGCAAGGTCGTCGGATGGCGACCGGGTCAGCCGTCCGGCGGGCTGGGTTCTACCCAGGGCTTCTTGCCTTCAAAGTCTTGCGAACGCCCGGGGCTATCTTGTACACGTTGGTTCGACCGCGCTTGGACACGACATCCAGCGTCGAGTACTCGGTGTTCAGTATGGAGAGTATGTGCCTGCTCTGCCGTGGGATCTCGTCGCTTGTGAACTCGGACCCCCCGAAGTTGTCCTCCAGGTAGACCAGGAAGTCGTAGTACTTGGTGTTGGGGCTGGGCATGTCCTTCCGTTTCTTGGAGCTCTTCTTGGCCGCGATGGCGCCCATGAGGGCCTGATGGGTATCTATGAGCCTATCAAGGGCCTGCTCCAGGTGGACCAACCTGGTGCTCAGGCTCTCCATATGAAGAATCGTGGGGTCGGCTGAACTCGTGGGACGGCTTCCCTCCGGATTGGGTGACATGAAGACATCAACCGTGACAGTTGGTCCCTAATGCAAAGTCAGGACCCCTTATTAAGGTAGGACCGCCCGCTTTTGGGAACGTGCCATACTGCGTGTCGTGCTTGCCAGGTACCCCTCATCCGACATTTGCACGGTCAATTCAGCCAAACGATTGCCCGAAGCAGGCCGTGGAGCCTGGGTAGAAAGGCTGCGATGCTGTTCGGACGCATGGCGGGAAGCGATGCCGGGTGCTTGGCACTCATTTGTACCACAGCCAAGGCATCCGATGTCCCGATCGGCGACCTTTGGCCGGAATCGAATAGGGTCAGGCCCCGACCTCGTCCGGGAGGAGGGTGGTCTCCTCCAGGATGATCCGCCGGGTGACGCTACGACCCGTCGCGGTCGTTGCGCAACGGTTCCTCACATAGTCCAACAGCGACATGCTCTGCTCGAGGGCGGCGTTGATCTTCTCCTCTAGGGAGTCAAGCCTCCTCTCAAGCTGATCCAGGGTTTCGTCGACCGTGAGACCCGCAGACATTGCCATTCACCGATCTATCGGTTGAAGAGAATTGCAGGCTTATTAAAATATCGTTAATGAAGACCCTTTTTGTTGGGCAAATATGCATGTTACAGGGGAGGTCGCGGGTCACGCGTCCCGAGGCCCTGCCTTCGCGGTCCAGGACCGCTGGAGCGGGTGCCCCGCATAATCCAATGGCGCGGCTGGGCGGGGCGACGCATAAGAGATTTAAGGGAGAAGCGGTTTCAGAACGGCCACAGTTTCAAAACAATCTGACCTTTCGTACATCTTCGGGGAATAGGGTTCTTTGTACGGGAAAAGGTGGGTTGAGTGTCAGAAGGATCCATAGATAAACGGTTAGATGCCTCGCTGAAGCTCGAGGTCGAGATGAAGAGGGACGGAACCGTCAAGATGATATTTCCCTCCCTCGATGATGCCACCCTGATGCAGCTGCTGCAGAGCCTGCCCCAGCTGCAGGGGGACATCGCCAAGGGAGAGAAGACGGGGGCCGACGATCTGGTCAAGAGGGTTCCAAGCCTGTTCGAGGCCCGGAGCAAGCAGCTCGAGGAGAGGATAGACCGGATCGAAAGCAGGATCACTAGCCTGGTCGACATCACCGGGCAGATCATGGACTCGCTGAAGCCGGCGTCGTCCAGGGGCAAGGACCAGGTCCGGGTGCCGAGCAACGGGACCAAGTACAACGAGGTCCTTCGCAAGCTGGTCCTAAGCTACGGTGGTGCGCCGTTTGAGTCGACCTGCGTCCCGGACGCGGAGCGCCACATCCTCTCGATTCTGAACAACCGCTACAACGCCCTGCAGGTCACCGACAACCGTGGGAGGACCAACATCTACCGCGTCCGCGAGGAGATAATCCGGGCCATCTTCTCCGAGCAGGGCGAGTGCATAGACGTCGAGATCAGGGGCAAGCCCCGGGACATAGTGGAGCGGGCCCTGAAAACCAACAAGGACGCCTACCCCAAGTTCAGCTACGTCTACAGGGAGGGGGCCGACCAGCGCCACCTCTACACCCTGGTGTTCGGTGATCCTTCGGTCAAGGTCAGCGTGATGGAGAACCTCTCCCGCTCGGTGGGCAACCACCGCAACATGAAGATCTACTCTCCGTGAGGTTTCCCCACCTTTCATCCTGGTCCCTTTCACCTTTTTTAAGAAAAGGGTGCCAGTGATCTCCGTCCCGGAGGAAGGATCGGCCGTGATCACCCGGCGAGGGCAACCGTCTGCGAGACAGACCTGGAAGAAGTACTTCGAGGCCAGGGTGGCCGTCATCGCGGAGTGGTACGGCATCTCGAGAGAAGAGGTACTGGACCTCGTGGGCGAGAAGATGGAGCAAGGCAACAGAGGGGACTCCGTCTTCGATGCCGTGAAGGCCGAGCTTGAATCCAGGAGCACGCGGATCGTCGAGAGGGCATGAGGCAAGATCGAGCCGGGGGTCGGCCGAGAACTATGCCTCGACCTCAGCTGACGTGTCGGCGCGCATCGAGTGCAAGCCCGGGTATTGACCTGGGCTTCGTCGTTGTCCGCCCGGCTTCTTGATGATGAACGGTGAGCTGGAAATGCCCTGGCGCGCCATCTTCTCGATTCTGACCGAGATATTGTCCGTGACCCCCGAGGCATCGGCGGAGCGCTCGACGTGGACGACCCCGTCGAAGAGCTCCTCGATCTTGGCGATGGCGCCCTCGTCCTTCAGGTAGTATGGATTCAGGGAGAAGATCGAGGTGTACCCTGCCTTGCGGAGGTCGTCCACGATCTCCATCAGGTCGAGGTATATCTTCTCAACCTTCTGGAAGACCAGATAGGTCGGGAGGATGTCCACGACCGCTCTCCTGGTCCTTTCGCCTTCCCTGTCCAGCGCCCTCGATATCGCGACCGAGACCACGCTGATCTCCACGGGGCTTGTGATCACGTTGCCTTGTCTTGTGATGGTCGGGACCTCCTGGACCCGGTTGGTGTAGCAGTCAACTATGACCAGGTCCTTGGCGAGGCCGCCGAACTGCCTCTGCACGTTCTCGGGAGGTTGAGCGGACGTCACGTACAGGCAGCAATCGCCCCGGGCCAGTCCAGCCGCCATGAATGAATCCAAGATCAGGTTCCTCTCATCCGAAGGCGGGCCGCATAGCAGGATCGCCGAGCTCTTTGGGTATCCTCCGTTTGTCGCAAGGTCGAGATCGGTTAAGCCCGAAGAGATCCTATTGGAGAATGCTCCACCCGCTAGGCGATCCAGCAGGCCGAACTCTATGAGGAGATCCATGTGATCGCCGACGATCTTGGCCACTCGGTTTCTGAGAATCTCCCCGAACTGGTCCTTTGGTAGGCGTCCAGCCATCTGGTAACTCTCGGCTGCGAGGAAGTCCACCAGTGAAACCATGCTGTACTTCACGCGGTCCGTAAGCTGGAAAACCGGAACAATGCGTGGGTCAATCCGAAGCCTGCCGTCCGATCCTTCCTCGAAATAGCCGAACAACGGTTCTTCCCTGCTGAGTTCATTGATCTTCTGGTTTATTCTGCTTGGCCCCTGTACGGCCACAATGGGCCTAGCGAGTTCTTGGATCAACTTACCCATGGTCCCAAGGAGCTGATAGGACTTTGAGGGCATCGGCAGTCCCAACTGGAATTCTGCCGTGCTCGATATCAAGCCCATGCGACGCGTGGATTCCTCAGCCCAGATGATCAATATGGGGAAGCACATTGTGAATATCAGGTAGAATGCTACTCCTTCGTCGAGTGACACTTGATCCTGCATAGCTACAAACAAGTATCCGAACGAACCTATCACGAAGATATACATCGGGGCTTGCACAAGATGAAGTGTGTTTCCCGTCTTTCTCCACACGAGAACATTCTGGATTACGCTGATGGCGCAGACGACACCCATGCCAACGGCGATTAGCTGTTCGATTTCAGGCCTCTCCTGACGATGTGTCTGAATAGTATGGAGGTGGATCCGACCAAGCACGCCGTCCCTGTGAGCAGCATGGCGGAGCCAAGGTAGACCATCCAACTAGCTGTCAGGATGAACGACGCACAGAGCAGCACATTCGCAGACAGCGTAATCGCGAACCCGATGGAATACCCGTAATGAGCTTGGGGCAGACCACCCATCATGGAGTCGTTCTTGAGATAGAGGTAGACCGCGGTATAGTATGTGCACAATATTGCAGTTGCAGACAGCATAACCACGGCGACTTCAGGAAACCCGGCCTGCCAGACGACGAAGGCAGAACCTATCGCTGCGAGGACAGCACACGGTGTTCTGAAGCGGTTATTTGCGGCCACCAAGAGAATCAGCGATTATCGAATTTATTCAAGATAGCTCTGCATATCTCACCATATTTATATCTTTCGGTCGCAAAATACGCATGTCTTATCCGAAAATCATTTCACCCCTCTCTTTGCGGGGGGTCGGTGGCTAAGCTAACCGACTCGAGGATCAGGTGGATGATGAAGCGTAGGAAGGAGGGAAAGATGACCAACGCCACGATT
>CAYVLA010000161.1:4744-6905 GCA_964452145.1 Hadarchaeota archaeon (SeqCode) | reverse complement strand
AGACTTCGAGGAGAGGCGCAAGGCGGTGCAGACCCGGGGGTGTATTCTGGATCTCTGCACATTTGGGTGGATAGGCATCGTGAAGATGGTCCGGGGTGCCAAACGGCGGGGAACGATGGGATGGCCCCGAATTCAACTACCGCTTGAGGGTGGGGCGTCACAGGTTCGCTACACGATCCAATCCGGAGAGGTCCGGATCGATGATGCCTGGTTCAAGTGATGGATCGAGCCCCCGCCATGCCTGCGCGAGCATGCCTGGAATGCGCCGTGGACCTCGTGGAACCTGTCGGACAGCCAGACTATGGTTGTTGAGATCGTTCAGAGCCCCGGCCAAGGGAAAGGCCATGGCCGTTCCCGTTGATGGGTCCTGTCGCTGGAGATCTGGGAAGAGCTGGATCTCTTCAACGGCCCGACCATCTCGCAAGGAGACCTCCGGCCTCTTGGACTTACTTCCTCTCTGCATTGCCCAACGGTCCGACCAAGTAGAGTTGGCGCCCCTGATCACCGACAGACAGTCAACAGCGAGGTGTGTCGGTCTGGCTGGGGAAGCCGTCAGGGCATTGTTTCGGTTGACTTGTCGTTATCCAGGAGATGGGGCACCGAGTCGGGCTGCATGTCGATAATCCTGGGGTAGGCATAGCCATGGGCAAACCCCAAGCCCCGACCTCAGCAAGAGTCAGGGGACTTCGCCAACCGTGATCGGAACATCGCAACCGCAAGCGAGAGATTCCACGCGAGGTGGAAGAAGAGGTAGTATGCTGCGAGGGCCAATCCCTCGACGAGCGAGTCCCTTTCCCTGAAGATCCGAGGCGTTCTTCTGCATTTTTCGATTACACGATTACCGAGAAGGTTGGTGAGGCTCCGCAAGGAGCGCCTGTCCCTGTATAGCTTCGCCTCGTCCTTCGCTCTGCGAGTGACTCGCACGATGAGGCGGATCGGATCATCTGGGAAGTCGTGTCTGACGATCGCGCCGGTGTGTTCGGGCCGGAAGCCCTCACGTTTGAGACGTGTGTGAAGCTCGTAGTCAGCGTTGGTTCGCAGCGTCTCATCGAAGCCAACTAGTGGATCCAGTGCCGTTCGTGTTATCGCGAAGTTCTTGGTGTCGATGCCGCCGTACTGCTTCACCCTCGTCGATTCCAGCTTGGCACCTCTCGATGACCTGAGTGGAATGTATTTGGGGCCTATGGTCGCATCGGCCCGCTTCTCGAGAAGGGGCATGACGAGTCTGAATAGCCAATTCGGTTCCGCCGGGCAATCTGAGTCTATGAAGGCGATCAACTCAGAGTCGGATGCCTTCACCCCGACGTTCCTTGCGTGGCCGATGCCGGAGTTCTTCTCGGTGCGGACAAGCAACACTCTGTCCGAAGTTCTTTCCTGGAGGAATTCGAAGCTGCCATCGGTGGGATGATCATCCACGAACGCGACTACGAAGGACGGGAAGTCCTGTTTCAGCAGGAAGCGTAGTAGGCCTTCGAGATGGGCCCTGTCGTTGAATACTGGGACCACGATGCTCACGGTTGGTGGTCGAGTCTCTCCTTCCGCCACCGTCATTGCAACAATTGGCCGTCGGTTGAAAAAGCCTCGTCAACCGGCGCGGCGCGGTGGGCAAGACCTTCAAGAAGCTCACTTCTCGCGGGCGGAATACCCGTCAGGAGGTCCAAGGCTTCGCTGGCCAGTTCCCGGACATCGAACCGATCCCCAAACCCCAGCATGAGGCAAGAATCAGCCACTCTCCCGGAGATCTCTCCCGTCTTGACGAGGGATTGCTTCTTCCCCCATGGACACTTCTCCGAGATGAGCTGTGTCTGAGAAGACTGGAAGTTGTCTGACAGCCTGACGGTGAGTCTCTCCTCACCCAGGTATGCCTCGTACTCGTCCGCTCCCGTCGCGCGAAGATCGCAGAGGAACGGAAAGCGAGCCAAGTACGTCGTTCTCTGAGGTCTTTCTAGTCGAATGATGTCGACTAGCGCGATGGCGTCGATGTCTTGCGTCAGAATCATGGAACGTTGGATGCTGCTGTCCCGCAGAGCTCTCAAGCGAAAGCGTCTCGCTGGACCCCGGAGACGGCTGAGCCGTCGCTTCACGCGTCCGCGAGCCGGAGTGGGCTCGAAAGCGCTCGGTGTTGTCTTGGCCGAGACGCAGATTGACTCCCGATCGCTCC
>CAYVLA010000161.1:0-4734 GCA_964452145.1 Hadarchaeota archaeon (SeqCode) | reverse complement strand
TCTCCAGACCTTCGTACCTACGACCTGCGTAGCACCTCTCGTCCTGCATCAGACACGGAATGAAGTCGCTCGAGGAAGGATCTACAGAATCCCTCAGCGTGGAGTTCACAAGGTATGGCGAGGGCACCAACGGGATGCCTCGTGAGGATATCAGCAGGGGACGCATGCCGTAGTACCTTGGATCGTGGAAGTGGGGCGAGAAGTTGGCGAGTTGGCCGAGGGTGCTCATTGCGATGAATCTTTCGCCTGTGCCAAGACTCAACAGGCCGCTAGTGTCGCCGTGCCAGAACTCGGACCGTGTTCTGGACTCGCTCGGGAGGGATCCGATCCCGAGGAGGATCGCTGCCGCGTATGCATTGTAGACGCTTAGATGTATGTAGGAGTCGCACCCCTGCGTAGAGTCAACACTTGAGGAAGGGATTGGCCGAATGGCTCCGTCTTCCCTTTGGAACCTCTGCAGGTGGAAGAGGAGAGATGCGGCAGTTGCACGGAGATCCCTCCCCGAGGCCCGAGACCACCGCGATCCGGTGTCGAGAGCCCATATGGCCGACGCATAGCCGAACAGACTCTCCGAGCTTCTTCCATAGAAGAATGACCGGCCCTCCGGTGAGACCAATCGGACGAGGGAATCCAGTCCCTTGGATATCGGGGCACGAAGCGATCCATCGCCCCCGTGAGCGAGGTAATCGGACAAGAAAGCACAGATCGCTGCGTGATAAGACAGAGGTGTCGCAGGGGCCTTCTCCGTCCCTGGCGAACCCCAATCCGAGAAGAACCCGTCGTCGAGCTGCCAGTCGAGCACAATCCCCGGGTCCAGATCATCATCAAGGGGGTGCCCGAGATGGTTGGCTCTCGCAAGACAGGCCAATCGAAGGGCAAACCAGTTGTTCGAGATCGCCGGGTCCCAGGCAGTGCGAAACTTCATCTTTCCCAGCTCTGACCAGACGGTATCGATGAGTGGGGCTGTCCGCTGACACGAGATGCGTGGAAGCTCTTCAGCTAGGCCCAGCAAGGCAAAGGCGTTGAACTCCTCGTGGCCCTTTTCGGAGTCAGGAGTCCCGGCATACTTTTCGAGGGCTCTCTCGGTGAAGGACAGCCACGAATGGTCGCGCGCCTTGGTGGCGATTCGAAGGGCTGCCCAGGCGAAGAATGTGTAGGCGTAGTGTGAGCTTGGAGTTGGCTCGCCGTCGAATTCATCGTACAGCTTCCCTTCGTCGTTCAAGTTGGCGCGGAGGTACTCGGCAATCCGCATTCCGATGTCAAAGCCGTTGATCATCTCGATGAGCCCCCCAGCGCCAACGCCGTCGAACGGAGTTGGACTCGGGTTCCCGAAGCCAATCTCGGCAGTGGAGAGGCCTCATATCTCTTTTTTGATCTGGGTCTGGGGAGGTCCTGGGCTCCGAACCAAGTGTAACCTGAAGACTACGGCAATGCGTCGTGAGCCGCGACAATCAACGGCATCAAAACCTAGATGCATTTGACCCCGTAGACTCAACCGGAAACCAATCCATTCATATCGGTGGTGATAAGCCCGGAGCCGAGATCTGATGGAATGCTTGGCCGTCCAAGGATGAAGGTCTCTCAGCTTCGCATTGGAGTGACCGAGGAGTACACCGTCGCAAGGATGACCCGCCTACGGTATGCCAGACCCGATGATCTCGCGGAGTACCAACGCAAACGTCTTGTCCGCGCGATCAGGTCTGCCTCACGATCCGTACCCACTACCATAGAGTCTTCCGGGGCGTCGCTATTGGAAGGCTCACGCAAGAGGATCTTCGTTACCTGCCTATTGTGCGCAAGAGCCGGATCTTGTCCTCGCCTGACCAATTTCTCAGCCGCAGATTCAGCGCCCAAACTGCGTCGAAGAACTACACGTCCGCCTCTTCTGGGACCCCAACGATCTTCTATTTCGACTGGAAGTCGGCGAGTGAACTGGCTTGCCTGGATCGCGCCAGCCAGCCTTGTAACGTTCGGGTGGAGGGACCTTTCCTTCCTCGCACATATGGCATGCTTTTAGGGTTCCTCCTTCTTGAGCATCTCGAGTCTCTTGATGAGCGTGTCGATACCGGACGTCAAGTGGCAAGAAGAGGTTCGGACAGCCTGATCGAGGATCGGGAGATCGATGTAGACCTTTTGAATGTGGGGAGCCCTAGCCCGGTAGGGCCCGTCAAGCAGGCTTGCCAATCACCCGTACTCCCTCAGGTGGAGGGTCGGGACCTCTCCTCGCGCCTTTTCGTACAGGCTGTCATCGGCGGTGAGGAGGGTTGCCCCGGTTCTCCTTGAGGATATCACGTATGCGCTGTCGTAGTAGGTTGCGTTTCTCTCCGCTCCCCACCTCAACGTCTCTCCATGTTCATGCTCGGTCAACTCGACGGAGGCCAGCCCGAGGCCATGGAAGTAGGAGTACTTCTGGAGGGCTCGCGGGAGTTGCAGCAGGCCGAGCCTCACGGCCTTCCAGAGGGCGTTCCCAACCTCGTAGAGGACGATTTCGGGGGCCGCCAGATCGATGCTTGCCTCGAGGAAGTCCTCCAGCACCCGCTCCGCCTGGTCGGATAGCTCCTCCACCAGGAGCAACCTGCAGGCCACGGAGGCGTCTATCACGTAGTGCCTCAACGGGCCTCCCTCATCTCCCTTATGCTTTGGTTAATGAAATCCTTCGGGACATTGTCTCTCCTCGCCTTCAGATCTCGGAGGAGCTTGAGAGCGGCGTCTCGCCTCTCCTCCAGCTCCACCCTTCGCCGAATGGACTCCCGGATGCACTCCGACCAGTTGATCTTCACGGACTGCATTCTCTCTTTCAGTTCTCGGTCTATCTTCACAGTGACTGTACTCATTGGCCTTACCTCAGTACATATTCAATGACAACCTATTAAGCATTACTATTGGTACAGTGAGGAATAAGTACACCGCGAACCTCCCCTTCTTGGTCTCCCTCCTGGAGCCGATCCTGCCCCATTCGCCGGAAGAGCTCGTGCCCTGTGGCCAAGCTATGAAGACGCTGGAATCCAGGGTTGGAAGGCGGCTACGGGTCGCTATGGTGCCTTATCCTCCTTGTCTACTCAAGCACGGTCGGCGGGGCGGTCCTTCTGGTCGACACCTCCGTGCCGAGATCCGGGAGTCCCTGGACCCCGGGTCTTCATCTCCGATAGCCTTCTTGGCTGAGACAAGGATTGCTCGAATTCGACGAGCCTGGCCAGCGGGTCGGCCCAGATTCTGCAACCCAGTTCGACCTTCAACTTCATGAACCCAACCCCTCGGTCTTGTCTGTAGATCTCGTCGTGGTGCGCCCAGTCCTCGATCAAGGCGGGCTTGTTGTTCTCGTCAATCGAGCAGATCAGGACCCAGCTGCCCAGATGTACTCGCCTCAGGTGCTGCAGCGGGCGAGAGCACGGACAACAACACACGGCTGAGGCAGACAGGGCTGGCAATCCTTCCGAACCCGGCAGAATGAGGAGGTAGGGCGGTGAATGAAGGAGGAGACGCTCAGGCGACTGGCGAACTCCCGGGAGGATCTCCCTGCAGACAGGAACGAACGTCGAGATCGTCTCAGGGCGGTTGTCCTTGGCCTTTCCCGGCGTCTCGAAGGTGGATCACCCGCACGATGCCTGAGGCTGCTCTGAGCTGGGATTCGTCCGCGGTGATCAGCGGCGCGTCCAGCTCCTCCGCGGACTGAATGTATGCGGCATCGTGGAAGGATGCCTTCTTCTCCCTCGCGATCTCCATCGTGCGGGCCGCCCTGCGGCCCTCCGGCCCAAGCAGCGCGATCCCAAGGCCGGCGAGGGCAGCAATGGCGCTTCGGGCGTCTTCGTCGGTGAGCTGGGGATTCCTCCATACGGAGTTGCCGACCTCGTACAGCAGGTGGGACGGGGCAGCCAGATCGATTTCGGCCCTAACATGCCCGTCCTTTAGCTCCACAGCCTGGTCACTGAGTTCCTCCTGGTTGAACCACTTCGCGACGACGCTGGCGTCTATGACCAGGTTCAACTCCCATCCCTGTCCTGCCGCACCGAGCGGGAGGCATCGTACTTGCCTTTCGCTGTTCTCAGGCGTATCCGGTCGATCGTTCGGGAGGCCTCGGACATCCTGTGCTCCCTCGTCTTGCGCTCTATCATCTGGCGCAGATAGCTGGGCCAATCCTGGTCAAGCCTGTCCATTTCGTCCTTCAGCTCCTTTGGTACTCGCACGCTGACGACAGGCATTACTGATCGGCTTCAAAATCGACGTCGGGGAATATATGTGTTTACACCGGAGAATGATGGATGTCTGCAAAGTGTCAACATCATTGTATACTGCGGACCGATGACAGCTGGAGGGTCGAAGGCCATCGTCACCCAGGACCGGAGATCCGATGCCCCACGATCTTTCATCAATCCTTTGGCTCTTCGGGCCCTTCAGGGCTTCAGGGCTTCAGGGCGTTCAGGGCTTCAGGGGCAAAACCTAAATGGGGTACGTCTCAACGGTCGCGATGACCAGCGTGGACGCCGAGAGGGCCCTGCCTGTATCCCCTGCCGTGCACGATCACCATACTCATCCGGGCTTAAAAGCGTCTCCTCATCCCCCTCCTTCTGAGACTTATCCGAACCGGTGATGGTGACGGTGATTGTGACCAAGGACATAGTGGCAGCTATCGTGGAGAGAGCCCTGCACCGAGAAAGGCACCGTACCCCGGCATTGTTTGCAGGCGATTGTGGGGTAGGTCAGGATCGCTCCGGTCGATTGCCCGGTTGGTGCGGA
>CAYVLA010000160.1:0-6922 GCA_964452145.1 Hadarchaeota archaeon (SeqCode) | reverse complement strand
GGCTTTTCATGTCCGGGGGGTGGGAGAGCTTCGGCGGGCACAATAACCCGCCTTGGGGAAGCACCTCCTTAGGAGAACTCTTGCCAACGATAGACGTCGAGGGCAGCTGGGTCTCGCATCCACGGAACAACCTGATCCTGGTCCCGGTTGATCTCGATAATGAACTGATGAGCAGCCTGCCGTGGGACGACAAGTCCAGCTCAATGAGGGATTTCCACCACAACACGGTGGAGGTCAAGCAGGGCGGACGGTTACTGGCCCGAGTGAGAAGCACGGCCATCGATAGCCCGGCCATGGTGACCTGGGAACTGGAGAACGGGGCGAGGACCCTGGCCCTGACCGGTGAGATATACCGTTTCTGCACCCACGGAAGATGGTGGGGCTATGACTATGGCACCGGATGGGACTACTGCTACGATCTCGGCAGCAATGCGATGATCTACCTCGACGGTCGTCCGGTCCCCCAGGACATCGAGATGGTCCATTCGGTGAGATCCAAGCAGCTCACCATGGCTACGAGGAGATCGCTCCTCCTCAACCTCCTTGATTTTTGTGATCTGTTCGGAGCGAACACGAACAGGATGATGGATAGGCTCGGTGAGGTGGACGCTACCATGGCAGCTACCACCCCGAAATACCTGGAGCTGCGCTTCGCCGAGGTGCTTCAAGACTATCATAAGATCGAGAACATGTACGGCCAGCTGGAGATGGATGCCCTGAAGCTCAAGAACCGGACCCTTATTCTGATCTACGTAATCGAGTGGCTGGCCGTTACCGCCACTGTCATGCTTTCAGGAACAGCTCTCTGGGCTGCAATGGTGCGCCGCAGGCTCTATCGAGAGGTCAAGACTACGAAATGGACGGGATCGTAGGGCGGCTCCGCGGACAGCGATCCCGGCCTCGTCATTGAGTTTTAATAGGCATCCAGGCGGCTTACCGGCGGGAGCAACTACGCGCGGTCACTGAGTACAGCCTCGTTGCGGCATCCGTGCTCTGGTCGATCACGGTGCGTCCGAGGTTGCACCGCGAGGCGACGATCTGCCTTTTGACCCACTATCTCGGGGATGGGCTGGCGTTCCTGGGTTCCGCTCCCCGTGACGCATAAAGCTTGATCAGCTCATAGTAGTCTCTCACCGGATTCCCGTCCTGGTCCACCTCGCCTACGACCCTGTCCTTACGGGCTCGAAGCAGAGGCTCAACGTAGGCAGGGGAGTAGCGGGTTGCACGGTGTATCCTCTTGCCCAAGTGTACGGGCCCCTGTCCAACGAACGGCGAATAGAAGTCCCAGACGATCTCTTTCCGGGCAGTGATCTCGAAGATGTGGCCGGCATCGCATTCGCAGATCAGAGTATTGCCGTTGGCCAATCTCTGAACCCCGGATCTGAACGGGGAGAAGAACTCACGTCCTCGGGAGTACTCCCAGACGATCCTGCCTGTATCGGGCTCTATCTCCCTGACGACCGAGTATCCCCGGTAGGTGCCGTTGTCGAACAGCAGGATGTTCCCGTTATCCAGCATCGTGGGCTGGTGTTGACCGTCCAAAATGCCCAGACCATAGCACCACACGACCGCATCCTTCTCGGGGTCTATGATGGCGATGATGTCCAGGGCCCTGAAGCTGACCAAGATGTTCCCCGGCCTGAAGCGAGGGTCCCGGTTCCCCAGAGGGGTTGGTGGAAGCACCTCCACGGTATTTGTGTGTGCCCAGTCCGAACGTCCGCATGGCTTGGGCCCCTCTGGGGTCTGCTCCGCGAAGGGAATGGGCAACGGAAGCCCTGACAGCTCGGCGATCTCATCGATGTGGTCGCTGAGCGCAAACTCCCAGAGTATCTCGCCTCTCCGGTCTATGCGCAGGACCAGGTCAGTCTTCATGCAATCCGGTTCCACGCCCTTCCGGAAGAATCCGGGCCTGACTGGTTCGACCTTCCTCGCGAGATGGACGATATCCTCCCCGTCCCGGCAGAAGTCGTGATGGGTCTTCAGCTCCAAGCGCTCCGGCCCGTTCCACCCCCAGACAACCGAGCCGTCCGCGCCGAGCTCCTCAAGCCAGTTGTTGTCGTTGTGGGTCAAGAGATTGCCGTTGGGCAGCAACTCGGCCACATCGCTGTGAGTCACGTTCCAGGTGTGAACCACTAGGCCACGCATGTCGATGAGGTACTCGGTGTAACCGTAGGCTGGGGAGAAGAGAGTGAACCCGTTGCTGCATTTCTCAGGAACGTACTTCCTGACCCCGTAGGTTCCGGAGTCGAGCCTCAACTTCTCTCCCCCGGTCAGGAGATAACCATCAACGAACACCGTTGTCTCCTCCATTCCCAGGCGATACTCCGATGTCCCGGAGCCCGCCGCCCAGCCGGACGCTGAGAAGCCGCTCCCTTCCGTCTGCCAGCCACTACCGTCTGAAACAGGAAGGGGGCTTGCCTCTCGTGCTCGAGGCCCCAGGTGCATTCCAGTCCTGGTCGGAACCGTGATTGCTGAACGCGACGGAGACAGAAGTTAGTTAATCTTCCTGTGCCTCTGCTCCTGCCCCGACTGAGGACAACGCCCCAACGCGGCGCCATCATTGGGGAGGAGTGTCATGAGCAGCGGGCAATCATGACCCCGGGGTTGTGCAGGGGCAGTGCATCGGAAAGTATTGATCCGAACCCGGCGCTTCGTCATGGTAGGGCGACCAACATTTATCCCTCACTGCTCCGAGTGTCGCGTGGATGAGCCCACGGAGGAAGATGGTCTCGGCGATCACAAGCGGACTGCCCGGACAATACCCGGTCGTGATATGCTATCCCGACATCTTCATGAGAGATCACTGGGAGCAGATCACTCGGCAGCCCTGGTGGGCCAGCCAAAGTCCCGATCTTGAGGACCGGACCAAGGCTGTTGAGGATCTCACACAGAAGCTCGATCTTGACTGGATCTCGTGCGGCTTGAGTCCCTCTAGGAGCTGGAGGCGGACCCATGGGCTGGAAATCGACGGCAACCGGGCATACCTACTGGACATAGTGGAAGGAAAGAAGACCGAGCTGGTCCGCCCTCCTCTCGGTGGTCAGCACATCAAGATGCTGGGGGAGGCGCTGATCAAGGACCAAAGCGATGTGTGCGACCTCATCAAGCCGGTCCACGCGGAGGACCTCCGGAGAGAGGGCGCAACGGACTACATCCGACTGCTGGGATCGAGGGCTGGTTGGGACAGGTTCCTGGTTGCCAGCCTGGGCTCGCCCTACTGGAAGGCATTGTCGCAGTGTTTCGGGTTCCGAGAGATGATGGTCGGGCTCCGCAGGCGGCCGCGGTTGATCCATGCTGCCCTGGAGAGGATTCTCGATGGATGCAAGGAACTGGTAAAGACTTACGGCCAGGCGGGCGTACACGGCATCTGGATCGAGGAGTGCCTGGCCTCTGCCAGCGAGATCTCATCGTCCCAGTACGAGGAATTCGTGCTCCCCTACAACAGGGAGCTCGTGGCCCGGATCCGATCAGCGGGCATGAAGAGCATATACTATCCTTGTGGAGATCCGGGGGACCGCATCGAACTGCTGATTGATACGGGGACGGACTGCCTCTCACTTGAGGAGAGCAAGAAGGGATTCAGCATAGATCTTGCCCGGATCGATCGAATCGTGGATGGAAGGGCGTGCCTTTTCGGAAATCTCTCATCGATCGGGGTGCTCGAGAAGGGGACACCCGACCAACTCAGAACCGAGATCCGTCTGCAGATATCGACTGCCGAGAGGCACGGCCGGTTCGTCATGTCTTTGGGAAGCCCGGTGACTCCTAGGACCAGCGTGGCGAGGGTGGCTCAATATGTTCGTATGAGCCGGGAGGAATCGGCCTAGCCCACCCGGACCTCTTCGCGGGCCGGAGCCCGATCCGAACCCCACGGGGTGCCAAAAGCTTGCGGCTCGCCCAATCGCTTGTCAAGAACACTGGCGAGAAGCCGGGGGCCCATGGTAAGCTTGAAATATCACGGCGTCAGAGGCTGGGTGGTATGGCCTCTTGTCCCGCCCGCGTGGCGGGCTTGGCCGAAGGCACAAGGATCGGCCCGCAGCCAAGAAGAGGCATATCCACCGATTCGGGCGATCACAGTGGCCAAGATTCTTCGGACGCGGTCTCAGAAAGTTGGGCTCCCGCCAGCAACCCTCGTCCCCATGGGAAAGATGAGGGCCGAACCGGTCAGGATCACCGTGATGGATTACGACGAGTCCAGATTCTTGGAGAAGGAGATCCAAGACATCGACGAGGTCCTGCCTTTCAAGAATTCCCCCACCGTCACCTGGATAAACATCGATGGCCTTCAGGATATCGGAATCTTGGAGAAGATAGGCCGGTACTTCGATATACACCCCCTGATTCTCGAGGACATCGTGACCACCGACCAGCGGCCCAAGATCGAGGAGTCCGAAGACTATGCATACATCGTTCTGAGGATGGTCTACTGTGATGAGAGCAACGAACTGGTCAGCGAGCAGGTGAGCCTAGTAGTCGCCTCCAACTTCGTGATCTCCTTCCAGGAGCGAGTCGGGGACGTCTTCGACCCGATCAGGGATCGAATAAGAACCGGGAAGGGACGCGTAAGGACGATGGGCCCGGATTACCTTGTGTACGTCCTCATGGACGCGATAGTCGACAACTACTTCGTGATACTGGAGACGCTGACCGACCGCATCGAGGATCTGGAGGAGAAGCTCGTCACTGACCCCACGCCCGAGGTTCTGAGGATGATCCATCGGTCCAAGCGGGATCTCATCTACCTTCGGAAATCCGTCTGGCCCCTGCGGGAGGTCATATCCCGATTGGAGCGAGGGGAATCCCGCATCGTCAGGAAGACCACGCAGATATACCTGCGTGATGTCTACGACCACACCATCCATATCATAGACACCGTGGAGACGCTTCGGGACATGGTCACCGGAATGCTGGATATCTATCTGTCGAGCATCAGCAACAGAATGAACGAGATAATGAAGGTTCTGACCATAATGGCGACCATATTCATACCGCTGACCTTCATCGCCGGCCTTTACGGCATGAATTTCCACTACATGCCCGAGCTGGACACGCGCTGGGGCTACCCGTTGGTCCTCATCGCCATGCTCTTCGTGGCGCTGATCATGCTGGCGTACTTCAGAGGGAAGAGATGGCTCTGATCTCGGGATCTTTCAAGGTTCTGTGTGTTGCTCGGCACGGTCCCTCGTCGCCTGCCTGATGAAACCGAGGCTCACGAAGATGCCGCACTCGCAGGTCCCATCCCTCTCGATATCCGCTCTGTGGGTCTCACAGGGGCAGACGTTGGGCCTGTCCTTAGCCGGGTCACCGCTGACGGGTCTGCAGGGGCAGAGCCCCTTGCCAAACCTCCTCTTGTTCCTTGCAAGGCCCTGGAGAACGTTCTCCACCAGCACGTCGTCAGGATGAAGGAAGTAGGGACCTTTCCTTGCGTATCGCAAGGCCATCCGGCGGGCCCATGCCAGCTCTTTGGAGGCTTCCTCGGACATCGACCGGTCCCCATCCAATGGGCCCGATTGCCCAATGGGCAACCTTAAAATGCATCGTCGCCGAGGATGCCTCGGAGGATGAAAGATGAAGATCGGAGAGAAAGCCCCCCAGTTCAGCAACCTTCTGGATGTCGGTGGCAAGAAGCTTGGCCTTTCTGACTTCGAGGACAGAAAGGTCGTGGTGGTGATCTTCAGCTGCAATCATTGCCCAACCGTCAAGGTCTACGAGTCCAGAATGGTGGACGTACAGCGCGACTATGCTCGCAAGGGCGTGGCCTTGGTCGCCATAAACCCGAACGATGAGAGGAAATACCCGGAGGACAGCTACGAGAACATGGTCAAACGAGCCAAGAGCAGAGGGTTCAATTTCCCGTATCTGCGCGATGAGACCCAGTCAGTAGCTAGGGCCTACGGCGCCCAGAGGACCCCCGAGGTCTTCGTCCTGGACTCCCAGCGGATTCTCAGGTATCACGGCAGAATCGATGACAACGCGAACGACCCCACCATGGTGAAGAGCCGCGACCTGAGGAATGCCCTGCACGCCCTGCTAGAAGGAAGGCCAGTCCGGATTGCTGAGACGGTTCCCGTTGGATGCACGATCAAGTGGAAGTAGCCCTCCATGCGCTTGTCCGCGTACCGAGACGGCTCTGAGTCCTGTGATCCGATCCGGGGCCCAGAGGCCGAGCATAGCCTCTTCGGCCTGCATTCCTCTCCTTAGGCGATCGATGAATTGAGGCCCATACTGGCTCTCGTCGCATTGGCGGCTTTCGCGGCGATCGTCGATACAGCGGTTGCCGTGGACCCGCAGACCGGACTTATCAGGGTTCTGTTCATGGGGGATTCAGAGATGCAGTCCGGCAAGGTCGCCCCGATCATGGTGCAGGATCCCATGCTCCGCTTGGATAGGGTGCCGGTGGAGGCCCTCACTTGGAGTCTCGGTGGCATAGACGAAGCCGCCAGAGGACTCAGGGTGTATTTCCCCCGGGTCGCAAGTCAAGTCCACGGAGGCTACGATGTCCTGATCATAGCCGATGCCCGCGAACCCTTCTTTCCTGCTAAGATCCAGAACTGGTTCAAGGACGCCGTCATTGACCATGGCTTGGGCTTTCTGATGGCCGGGGGCCCCCAGTCATTCGGCGGATACGGACCCTGGGGCCACCCCAGTTGGGGCAGCTCACCCGTCGCCGATGTTCTGCCGGTCATCTGCCTCCAGGAGTGGACATACTCCGGCCAGATCTACCGCTTGGTCGTGCCGGACAGATACAAGGACCATCCGCTGGTGAGAAACATCCCTTGGGAGCAGGTGCCACTCCACGATTACAACCGAGTCCGGGAGAAGGAAGGTTCCATCGTGCTCGGGGTAAGTGATAGATACCCTCCGCAAAGCCCGATACTTACCTACTGGGAGGTCGGCAGGGGCATGTGGTAGGCCTTCGTCT
>CAYVLA010000159.1:0-6977 GCA_964452145.1 Hadarchaeota archaeon (SeqCode) | reverse complement strand
TGGCGGGCTGCGCGGGAACCAGTTGCGCGTGCGAAGGCAGATCTTGACCAACATGAGCATCACGGGCACCTCGATGAGGACGCCGACCACCGTCGCCAGAGCGGCCCCGGACTGTAGCCCGAAGACCATCGTAGCGGTTGCTATCGCGACCTCGAAGTGGTTGGAAGCACCGATCATCGCGGACGGCGCAGCATCCTCGTATTCAAGCCGCAGGGGCTTGGACAGGCCGTATCCCACCCAAAAGATCAGGTTGGTCTGGATGAACAGCGGGATTGCAATCCAGAGAATGGTCAGAGGTCTTGTGACTATGAGGTCGCCCTTGAAGCTGAAGAGCAGCACCAGTGTTACAAGCAGCGCGGTGATGGTGACGGGGGTGAGCAGATGTAGAAACTTCTCGTCGAACCACTGCCTGCCCTTGGCCCCGATGATAAACCTTCGGGAGAAGTACCCGGCGACTAGGGGAAGTGCAACGTAGACGCCGATGGAGAGCAGGAGCGCCTGCCAGGGAACCGGCAGCCGGCCGACACCGAGGAGGAATCCGCCTAGCGGCCCGTAGAGGAAGAGCATCGTCAGTGAGTTTATCGCCACCATGACGAGGGTGTGCCCGTCATTTCCTTGGGCCAAGTAGCCCCATACAAGAACCATGGCTGTACACGGCGCGATGCCCAGCAATATGCAGCCCGCTAGGTAGCTGCGCCACAGAGGAACCTCCAGCATCCTTACGCCGTCCCTTAAGACCACTTCCCCCGCGCCATATTTCGAACCGACGGGCAGGTCAAGCCCCAGGGGCATCTTCACATAGTCGACGGCCTCAGGCCCGATCGCGGCGCTGAAGATCGCACCCAGAAATAGCAGGGATATCGCATACATCGAGAATGGCTTTATCGCCCAGTTAACGAACAGCGTCAGCCCCACCGGCTTGATGTTCCTACCGGCCCTGAGGACTTCGGCGAAATCGATCTTGACCATGATGGGATACATCATGAAGAAGAGGCAGACCGCAATCGGGATCGACACGACGGGAGCACTCCCGGAGTAGATCGCCAACCCATCTAGCCATTGGGCAAGGCCAGGGGCGATCTTGCCCAGGAGTATCCCGGCCAATATGCACAGAATCACCCAGACGTACAGATATCTCTCGAAGAAGCCCAGTCCTCTGGCAGGGGAAATCCTGGGCTCGGACGATCTGCCGTTCACTTCCCGCAAGCGCACCATGTTCTCCGCCCGAAGCTATATCGGGCCCCGTTTCGAAGAATATTGAAATATTAAGTCTTTTCCCGTGCATTCCTAAGACCACAATATGGGCAAGCGAGCAGCCGGTCAAGGATCGGGCCGATGCCTTAGAGATGAGATCGGTCGCATCATCCATCAGGCCCAGAACAACCCAAACGAGAATCGAACCGTCGGCGGCTCCAGACTCACCTTTCCCTAGCCAAGATGGCCTCAAGCATCCTTCGATGGTCGTCCATGGAAGGACATTCGGAGATCACGACTGCCTCCTCGACCCCCACCATCTCGAGGGCGTCCAATAGATAATCCAGCCTCATCCCGCCCTCGCCATAACCCAGATGCCGCCTCTCCATGCCGTCTGAAAACTCCACCTCGGAGAATTGATGCCGAGTCTTCTCCAGCCCTTCCCTGCCAAGCCTGCCCTCTATCATGGCCAAGTATTGGACGAAGTCCTCAGGAGTTCTGAGGCATCCGTCGCAGGTTGCCTGAATATGCCCCCAGTCCACCATGGGAAAGACTATGGGCGAGGACTCGCAGATCTCCAGAATGTCGTCAAACCGTCCTCCGAACTCCTCCCTGTTCCCCATGTTCTCGACGCCCACCAGGATGTCATCGATCCCGTTGCTGGCCAGCCTCTCCTCCAGTTCAGCGCACCTCTTCCTGACGGTCGCCATTACCTGGGAACGGCCTCTCTTCATGTAGAAGCCGGGGTGAACCGTGATTCCGTCGCCCCCCATCAAGTGTACAAGGTTGGCCGTATGATGCATCATCGCAACGGCCATCACGGCCCTCTTGGGAGCGTCCTGAGAGAGGACTCCGTAGAAAGGGGCGTGCGCCCGAACCGCGATGTCCAGCCCGGAAGCCAGCTGCCTTGCCTTGGCGGCAAGCGTCTTGTTGATCCAGAACTCCTTTACGAAGTCGAACTCGCACGCGTCGAAGCCCATCTCCCGAAGCGCCCTGAGACCCTCCTCCAACCCGCCGAGGCCCGGCAGCCCGGACGGCCCGAATCTGACCCTCACGGCTATGCACAGCGAGGAGAATCCCTTAAGTATTTCCGGGCCAAAGTGATCCGGATGTCGGACGAGCTGGGCTCTTTGGCCGCCAAGATCCGGCGATGCCGTCGATGCCCACTGTGGCGCGGGAGAAGGAGGGCCGTCCCTGGCGAAGGTCCTTCCTCGGCCAGGTGCATGTTGATCGGCGAGAGTCCCGGGAGGGAGGAGGACGCAAGCGGTAGGCCATTCGTCGGCAGGTCGGGCAGATTCCTGGACCTAGCCCTTGACCGTTGCCACCTTCGGCGCGACTTTATGTTCATAACGGGCTCCATAAAGTGCCATCCCCCGAAGAACAGGGCGCCGAACAAAGGGGAGCTTGAGGCATGCAAGCCCTACTTGCTCGGACAGATGCAGGTCATCAATCCGCCTGTCTTGGTTCTGCTCGGGGGGGTTGCCAGCAGCAATCTGATGGGCATCCCTTTGAATCGAGCACGGGGAAAGGTGGTGAACCGGTCAGGCCGACTCGTTCTGACAACCTATCACCCTTCGGCAGCGATGCGCTTCCCAGCGTTGAGGAAGCCTTTCCTGGACGACATTGCCACCCTGGCTTCGCTGTTGTCCGGTGAACCATGATGATGCGAACTAGAAACAGGGCAGGACCGCGGAAGCGAACCTCTCCATCATTTCCGCCATGGAGGCTACCTCATCCGCCTCAAATCGGGGGACTATCTGGGTTGCCCCAGCCTGACCGTAGGTCTCCAAGAGGTTGATCAGGGGCTGTGGACTCTGGAGGTCCGACGGCTTAACCCCGCATTTGCAGCATACCTTGAATACTCCCTTCCTGTCAAGCCGTCTCCGCATGTCCATGATCGCATCGACCTTGCCCTTCAGGTCCTCAGGCGAAAAGCCCGCCATCGGTATCCAGCCGTCCCCAAGGCGGGCGGCTCTCCTGAGGGCGGCGTCGCTATCGCCCCCTACCCATATGGGCACGCTGGCATTGAGGGGTGCAGGCATGAAGAGCGTTTGGGGCAGGTTTAGCAGCCTTCCCTGGAAAGGCAAGCCCTGCCAGACAGCCCGCATCAGAAGAATGTACTCATCTGCGATCCTGCCTCTCTCACCGAAAGGTACGAGCGAGACCTCCATCTCCTGACGCATCCAGCCGATGCCTATCCCGAGGTCGAGTCTTCCCCCTGAGAGAACATCCAGACTAGCAGACTCGCGCGCAAGTAGCACCGGGTTTCGCACGGGAAGGATGATGACCGATGTCCCGAGTCGAATCCTACGGGTTAACCCCGCGATGTATGTCAGGGTCGTCAAGGGCTCGAACGCGGTCGGGTCCCTCTGGCTCCAGGACTGGTTGGGCGGGACCGGAACTATGAGCCTTTCGGCCGCCCATACGGACGAGAAGCCAAGTTGCTCGGCCCCGACCGCGATCCGTGCAATGCCGTCCTTCGAAGCTAAGTGTCCGTAGTTGGGAAGCGAAACACCGAATTGCACTGCCTCAGTCCCCGTTTCTGCGCTGGTGGCCGACCGGAGGAGCGTAGAAGCTTCTCAGAATGCCTGGCAGCCTGGCGTATCCTCGGTACAGCTTGTCGTAGTCTGAGCGCCGATCCGAGGGGAGGTAACAGGTTGTCTGCATCTTCACCCCCTCCATGGCGGCTTTCACCGAGCTGTATCGGCCCAAGCCCACGAAAGCCACCATTGCTGCCCCGAGAACTGTTGCCTCCTGATGGGAGGTGACCGTCACCGGTAGGCCGCAGACATCTGCCCTGATCTGGTTCCACAGCTCGTTCTTCGAGCCACCACCGACGACGCGGATCCCATTGACGGCCACGGTCGTGGACGAGGACAGAACCTTCAGCGCCATACGAAGCTGGAAGGAAAGGCCCTCCAACGCCGCCCTGTAGACTTCCTCCCGCCTGGTGTGCAGACCCAGTCCCAGAATCGTGCCCTTGGTCGCGTGGCGGCGGGCCGGGCCGCTGTCGCTGACGAAGCTCGGGACGAAGGTAACCCCGTGGGAGCCTGCCGGAATGATTCGGGCAAGATCGATCAGGGTGCGATAATCCCCGGGGGGCAGATCCTTGAAGAATCCGGACCGGACCCACTCTAGAACCCCGGATCCCATCATCAAGATCTGCGGATCCCACAGCCCAGGAAGGGCATCCGCCTCGAAGATTAGCCCGTCTCGGAACGCCTGGCGGTTTGGTCGGAAGCGTTCGACCCTGGACGCGAGTATCTCCCAGGTCCCGCTGGACAGTATCGCCTCTTCTCTCCGTGCCCCTGACCCGATTACGGCAAACTGGGTGTCGTGGCCGCCGACCAGAATAGGAGTACCTACGGGAAGGCCGGTCTCTCGACTCGACGATTCGCAGACCTCGCCTATGATCTCTCCGGGCTCGGCCCACTCGGGGAAGAAGCCTGAACCCAACTCCGCAACGGCCAGTAACTCCTTTGACCAGTCCCTCTCGGCCAGATCCATTGCCATGGAGGTCGACGCGCTTGTAGGATCGATGTGCGGCTTGGCGCCTAGCCTTGCGGCGATCAGCCCCGGCATCGCCAGCCAACGATTCTCCTCAGACAAGGACTCGGGGACATTGCGTCGCAGCCAGATGAGCCTCAGCAGAGTATTGAAGGATATCACTTGGTAGCCTGAGATCCTGAAGATCCTCCAGGGAGATAGCTCATTGCCGATCTCCGGGGCAAGATGCGCAGTGCGGCCGCATTGCCAGGAGATTATGGGGTAGGCCAGGGACCCATCCGGTCTCACAGGGGCGCCGTCAGCCCCCCAGGTTGCTACGATTGTGCCGGATATATCCCGGTCGGATATCCCGGAGATCGCTTCTCGGCTCGTCGCGCAGAGTTTGCCCCAGATCTCGTCGAAATCCCAGATCCTCATCTCCGAGCCCGGTGCCTGGAGTACCGACGCGTTGGGGCGGCTTGCCTGAGCTAGGATCTCGCCTGAGGCGGATACTGCCACGGCGCGGAGATTCGTGGCTCCGCAGTCAAGGACAAGAACGGCCTCGTCTCCTGCCAAACCGGGCCCCCTACGAACCTTGGACTATATAATGTTAGGCATCCACTAGGACCAGGGATTCTCCGGTCTGGGGCCAGAAACGAGCGGGGGCCGTAGACCGGCTGGCGGGCTTCGTTTGCTCCTCATAGGAGCCATCTGACCTAGGGGGTAGGTTCGGGAACGTTCCAAACCTTGAGCGAGTTCTCCTTGCCCCCTCCGTGTTCAGAGAGCCGTATTCACCCCAGCTGATCGGGATCCCGAAAGCAATTGGAATACTTCCGAGGTCGCAGCCGCCTTGAATCAGAAGCATTACCATCCATGATATCCGGGGGTTTATCAACCGGACCATGCGAACCCTCCATGTGAGGGACGAATACTTCCTCGTGATCCTCATCGTGGCGCTCCGCGTGGCGGATGGAGTGATCAGCTACCTCCCGGCCAAGGGTCTGGTCCTCGGCCTCGCGGAGGCAAACCCCGTGACCTCTCTGGCAATCCAGCGATATGGGGTATTCTGGGCCTTCGTCCTTCTGACAATGATCTCGTTGGCCTTTCTGGGGTTCTTCCTGGCGGGAACGTATCTGGAGGAGGTGAGGCGGGCCGACAAGGCCGACTATGGTGGGGTCAGGAAGATAAAGCAGGTCAGGCTCGCAGGGTTGGTCTGTATTGCGGCTCTAGCAGCCTTCCCCCTTCTCAACAACCTGGCCATAGCTTTGAGGCTGTGATATCCGTCCGAGGACCCAACTCGCGGAGGCCACGTTAGGCGATCGATCGGTGATCGGTGATTATACTTATCAAGAGAAGCTAATCACCTCAGACAGCCCCTTCGCACGAGTTCGGGGAGGTCGCCTATATGGATAGGAATCGTTCGTGGCTGCTATGCAGCATTGTTGCACTATGCATTGCGCTGCCGATGGGCTGGGCGGCGGGGCCCTGGATCGCTCTGAGCCCCAACGTCACCCATCCCGGAGCGGACGTCAGGCTCACCGCCTCGGGCCTTCCCTCAATGCTGGCCTACAGCCTTCACATAGACGGCGCGTTTCTGGACTCCGGGGTAACCCTGCTCAACGGAACGTTGAATAAGCTGGTTGCCTTGCCGAGGACCCTCTCTCTTGGCAATCACGTCATAGATCTGACTTGCGGAGATGTCAGGGCGTCCACGAACATCACCACCACGCAGTGGCCGGTTGACATCGTCCTCAACCCCGAAACTTCGCGGCCGGGCAGCGTCGTAGGAATGTCCGCCTCCGGCTTTCCACCCAAGGCAGCTTACCGCATTCTGCTCGACGGAGACGAGATCCTGACCGGCGCGACGGATGATTGGGGCCTCTTCTCGAGGACGTTCTCCCTGCCCAAGCTGATGCCCCTGGGCAACCACTCGGTGAGTGCCATCGCGACCCAGTACTGCGGTCCTCCGACAGCCAACGCCACGCTGACGGTAGAGCAATGGCCCGTGAAAACGGCGGTGGAGCCCGGGGTGACCCACCCCGGCTCACCCATTACGATCCGGGGCATGGACTTCCCGCCTCATGCACTCTACGAGATCTACCTCGACGGTTTCCCGATATTCAACGGCCAAGCCGATCTGCAGGGAAGCTTTGATAGGCGTTTCGATCTGCATCCACTGATATCCCTGGGCAATCACACGATCACAGGGCGTGCCACGGACCACACGGACAGGCCGAGCAGCAATTTCACCTTGATCATAGTGCAGTGGCCCGTCCAACTCGTTGTGGAGCCCCCGA
>CAYVLA010000158.1:0-6996 GCA_964452145.1 Hadarchaeota archaeon (SeqCode) | reverse complement strand
TTTGCGGGAACCGATCAGATGTCAACCAACCCTGCGGACGAGACATACTTCGGCAACTTCACCAATGACGCAAACTTCAAGAAGCTGTTCCAGAACTCTGTCTACTACGTGTGGAGCAAGGAAACCAAGTACGAGAACGCCATGGCAAGGGCTCAGGAAGAGTTCGCCAAGATGGAGCAGGAAAGGGCAGAGCTCAAGGCCAGGGTCGAGCAGAGCCAGAAGAGCGAGAAGGGCTCCAAGCTCATGCGCTCGGTTCTGCTGATCGTGGTCGGCGTCGTGTTGATAGCGGTGATCTCCTACTACTGCTTCGTCATACCGGCAAGGCAGGCGAGGGCGGCGCAGGGTGAGACAGCCCCGAGCGAGGCGCCCAAACAGGAAGGGGGCTAGGTCCGTTTCGGCCAATCATGGCTTGAGGGGCCTCTAGCAAAGGTTGGGAGCGTATGAAAATCGACAGAAGCCTTGTTGGAGTGATCGGCGTAGCGATAGTGCTTTCGACGATCATCACCCTTTTCATCGTCGGCGAACGGGCCAAAGAGGATGTTACGATCCTCAGGAACGAGTACCCGGCCAAGCTGTCAACGATGGAGCAGAAGTACGCCTTCGTCCTCAGCATGATCGCGAGGAAGCCCTTGGTGGACGTCACCGTCAGGTACAACACGCTGAGCCGCGTCGTCAGCCCGACGAACAAGACCGGCGCCACGGCCATCGAGACGATACGCAACCTGCCCAAGATAGCCACTCTCATGGAGCAGGCCTCGAGGCTCGGAGTGCCCGTCGACATGTGGAACGGCACCGTGGAGTGGAAGAACGTCACACGGACGCACAAGTTCGACATGTACATGTACGACTTCACGGACCTCGTCAAGGCAGTGACGCCCAACTACACCGCGCTTGACGTCAGAACGACCTACGTGGTCTGGCTGAACCAGACCAACGGATCGATCTTCTACTACTTCGAGGGCGTATCGGATTACTTCTACAACCGCAACAGGACCATTGTGGACATGTCGATAACGCACAACGAAGACACCAAGCAGTACAGGGCGGTCAGCGAGATAGAGGTCGAGGGCAAATACGAGCAGATAATGCTGGCCCCGCTCTACGGCACCGTCACCTATGAGGACGTCAAGAAGGACGATCGACTCTTCGTGATATTCTCGTTGAAGGGCACGACGATCCCGGGTCACTCCGGTATGCTTCAGGTGATCAGGGTTTACAGAGACGGAGAGCTCCAGGAACTACTGGCAGATTACATGACGGCTTAGTCGGGGAACGGGCCGCGGCTCGTTCTCCGCATCCTTTTTCTCTGGGCCTGTCTACGGGGAGTGGCAACGATGTTTGAAAGGAGCCTCGCCGGGGTCTTGCTCATAGCCATGGTTGGGTCCTCGGTCGTCTTCTTTGCCATGGTTCGAAGAGCCAGTCCGGCGGTTTCCATACTGGAACTCAATGTCCCGGAGATCATGTACTACTCCGATGAAGAGTATCAGGTCGTGGCAAGCTTGCTGGCCCGGCGGGATGTCCAGCAGCTCGGCGTCAGGCTTCACTGGCTACGTGGCCTGGGCCAGGAGGCACTGGATGAGATCCGAAGCTCCTTCAGCGCCCACAGCCAAGAGCGCGATCCCCTCCAGATCCTGCAGGGCGTGGCCTTTCTGAAGGACGTCATCGCCCTTGCCGAGGGGGCAGGTTTCGTTCCCCAACCGCTTGCGCTGGAGTTGGTTGTCTCGGGCGTGCCCCATCGGCTGGTCGTCTTCAGCCTCGGACCGGTCCAGGACCTTTTCATGCCCGACCGGATAGGGGGAGGCGAGGGACAGAGACCAAATGCCGTCGGGGACTATGCACTGCTCTTCGACCAGTCGGGGGAGCTGGCCGGTTTCTACCAGGGCTATCCTGCATTTTTCTACGATGTGGAACAGACGCTACGGTCGCTGGAGGTCGGGATGGGGACCGGAAAGGCGGTGTTCGCCGACAGGGGACCGGAGTCCTCTCTGCCCCGTCTCAGGGACATCCCCCCTATGGGTCATCTGAACCTAAACCCAGGGGAGGGCGAGAGGGTGGACCTGATAGTCTCGATACAGGGTAGGAGCCTGCGCCTGTGGACCCCCCAGCTGTGCGTTATCGAGGTCCTCGTCGACGGTGATCTTGCGGAGGCCCGCGCCTTTCTAATCAGGTAGGCTCCCGGGTCTGACCACGGAGCCCGACTCAGCCGATCTGTAGATGGCCTCTATCAGCCGGGCGCACGAGATCGCGGTGTCGATGCCTGTCAGCGGTCGGCGCCTGCCGAGTATGGAATCCCTGAAATCCTCCAGCTCGGCTCGATAACCCAGCTGGGCTCTCAGGATCTCGTGCTCCCCGGAGGCATCTTTGAGGATCAGGATCTGGTTGCCCTCCAACATGATCTCGGCCTCCAGCCCGGTGATTCTCGCGTAGCTGGGGAGCCTGGAGACGCCGCTGCCGCAGATTGATGTGAATGCTCCTCCTTCGTGAACCATCAGCACCGACGCATTGTACTCGGTGTGGCTGGGGGTGGAATCCATCGCGGCGTAGACCGACTCCACCGGGCCGAGAAGGTACTGCATGACGTCGATCATGTGTATCGTGTGCTCGTTCACCAGGCCCCGTCCCAGCTCCCGGGAGAAGACGTATTCGTATCGACCGAGCATGTGGCCCGCGTAGCGGCAGTCAGCCATCGCAGCTCTTCCTATGGTGCCCTTCTCAATCATCTCCTTCGCCTCCCTGTAGATCGGGCTGTGGCGCAGGACCAGGCCGATGGAGAAGATCACCTCTGAATCCCTCACCGAATCCCTGACGCTGAGGGCTTCGGAAAAGTCGGTGGTCAAAGGCTTTTCGCAGAAGATGTGCAGCCCCCTGGAACAGCAGTCCCTTACGACCCGGCCATGCGTGTTGGAGGGGGACGATACGATCACCGCGTCAAGCTTGACGCCCTCAAGCATGCTGGCGTGGTCGGCAAAGGCCAGGGCCCCAATGGCGCGTGCAGCTTCTTGGCAAGCAGGCCTGGGGTCGGCACCCGCCACGAAGAGCATTCCTTCGATCTGGGACAGGACGCGGGCATGTGATTGACCCATTCCTCCGAGGCCGACGATTCCGACCCTGACCTGTTCGGGCATGGAGAAGCAATGCCGGTCGGTGATCTATTTAATTTTTGTTACTCTGTTACTCTGTTACTCTGCTAATGAGCATGGACTGACGATGCTGATGTGTTGAAAGGGCGTCTTGTTCTCACCCTGGGGGATGGCAGCGAAGTCGTTTTCTGACGACCCAGGGAATGCCGGGAAGCAGGCCCGTTCGTTGTTCCTTTGTGTCCTGCCGGAAGTCGATCCGCTGCGGCAGGCGGAGGTATGTGTCTTCACCAGCCGTACTTCTCGGGTCCCCACTCCTTGGTGACCTGATCCTGCTTTGCCAGCACCAGGGTCCTGGCCGGCACGTCGTCGTAGGTGATCGTTCCCGGGCCGAGAATGCTGTAGGGCCCCATCTTGACGCCGGGCATTATGATGGCGTTGACGCCGGTGCGGCAGTACTCACCTATGTAGGTCTCGTTGCTTCCTAGCCAGGGCGCCTCCTTTCTCCCCTTCACGGTGTGAACCGTCCGGCCATCGTCGAATCTGAGCGTGCCGCAGACTGTCGCGGCGCCGATGTCGGTGGCCGTGCCGATTACGCCCGACAGCTCGCAGTAATGGTAGAGATAGACCTTGTTCATGAGCAGGCCTCCGAACTCCGCGCAGTGGCCGATTACGCACTCGTGGCCCACTACCGAATGGGGCCCGAGCTGGCAGTAGTCCCGGATCCTGCACCTATCCCCGATCACTATGCTACTGCCCAGCATGGCGCCGTTGGTTATGCTGGTGTTGGCCCCCACGGTTACGTGGCCGTGGATGACCACTCTCTTGCCTATCTCGGAGTTGGGGCCGACCCTGATGGGGCCGCAAATCTCGGCCTGCTCCGAGATCCTGGCTCCGTCGGAGATCTCGTCCTTCTCCAGTCTTCTGTTGTAGTACTCGGCCATCCTTCCGTTGGCCTCGAGGAGGTGCCACGGCTTGTCAACGTCAACAAAAAAGTCCCTGGTCTCCACAGCCGCAACCGTCTCGCCTTGGTCGACCATATCCTGCAGCGTCTGGGAGAGATCATTCTCCATGGCCGGCATTGATCCAACGTCCAGCTTGGTGGTCATCCCGGGGTGGCTCCTGACATAGGAGGCGGCCTTCTGGCTCAGGATGGTAACTCCGCAGATGCGATGTGAGCGGGCGTTTCTGGAATGCGAAGATACCGAATGCAGCCTGCCGTCAGCCACGCTTGCGGAGAACCAGTTGCTCGGGTCCTCCTCGCCCATCCGGTGCACCAGGACAGCCGCATCAACTCCCGGAGCCCACGCATCGGCCAGCGCTCTGTAGCTCTCGATCGTCGCCACGATGTCTCCGTAGACCACGAAAAATGGGTCCTGTCTCGCCTGGTCCATGGCGGAGAGCAGACCGTCGACCGGACCGTTCGGATCGCGCTGTTCGACGAACCCCACATCCGTGGCCTCGCGCAGTGCGATGCTCCTGACCTGCTGGCCCAGATGCCCCGTCACGACGACGAAGCTCTTGACTCCCAGCTCCTTGAGGCATCTGATCTGGTGAGCGATGATCGGCACGTTAGCCACGGGCAAGGCAGCCTTGGCCTTGGTCTCTCCGTAGGGCCAGATCTTGGTTCCGCGACCCGCTGCCAGGATGATGGCGGCATTGATCATGAGATCCCTTCGCCATCCGCTTGACTTGCCCAACCTTATATCTTTCTGCCGAAGGGGCGCCGCGGGTTGTACGCTTGGCAGTTCGACGATCTAACATCTGAGATCTAGAAGATCTAACGAGAAAAAGTATATCTTGACGAGCCCCGAGGGCTGCACGGTGTCCGCGTGGCGACCAAGATGAAACTTGGGCTCATAGTGGGTGTTTCGGACACGCCTTTGGACAGTTTCAGAAGCGTGTCGGACGTCGGGATACCGACCTGCCAACTTGCCTGTACCGCGGAGAGGATGGTGGACAAGATCGATCCCACGGTCGTCAGGTCGGCAGCCGACGAGGCCGGGATCGAGATAAGCTCCTTCTTCCTCCTCTTCGAGGGTCAGATCTTCAACCTCAAAGACGGGCCTGGCACGATGGGCTTGGTTGCACCCGCGCATCGGAAGATGAGGCTGAAGATCGCCAAGAGATTCTCGGACATAGTCAGGGAGATGGGCGTTGACAGTATCACCTCCCACATCGGCTTCATCCCGGACGATGAGCTGGATCCAGTCTACTCGGGGTTCATCAAGGCGATGAAGGAGTACGCCCATTACTGCGAGGACAACGGGCAGATCTTCTGCTTCGAGACCGGCCAGGAGTTGCCTTCCACTCTGAAGAGGACGATCGAGGACATCGGAGTCGACAATCTGGGCGTGAACCTAGATCCTGCAAACCTGATACTTTACGGAATGGCCAACCCCTTGGATGCGGTGGAAATACTAGGGGAGCATGTCAAGGGCATGCATGCCAAGGACGGGGTCTGGCCGAACAGGGACGAGTACCTCGGTCACGAGACGCCTCTCGGAGAGGGCAAGGTCAACTTCAGGCTCCTCATGCCCCGCCTGAAGAAGAAGGGGTTCAAAGGTCCGGTTACCATCGAAAGGGAGATCAGAGGCGAAAAGCAGCGGGCTGACATTCTGAAAGCCAAGGAATTGCTGGATCCATTGCTCTAGGCTTGCCGCGGGATGGGCGCTGCCCCCTGAGCTTGGGTCCCGGTCGCCTCGTGGGGCAGACCGAATCCAAAGCTACGCAGTAACCCTAGGCCTAAGTGCAGGTGGGCGTCGGCCCGCGAGATGCAGGCTCCCGCTATCGAGGATGCTTGTCGCTGCGTAGCACCATCATGATCCTGTGAGTCGGACGGCCTCGCCGGTCTCTGATGACTTGACCATGGCGGTGGCGACCTCGACGGCCCTCATCCCGTCCACGGCGGTCACAGACGGCGTCTTGCCGGCCACAAGGCACCTCACGAAATGCCTGTCCAGCTGCTGGTGGCCCCAGACCCGGGTACCGGTGGCGAATGACTTCCAGATCCTCCTGTCATAGTCCTCCTGGTGAAGCTCGACCACGTTGTTGTCGATGGCGTGGATGGCCTTGTTGTCATCGAACAGCAATCTGAGCTCGGCACCCTCCATGGATCTCGGGCTGTTCTCGCTCCTCTCGAACACTCCGGTGACGCCGTTTGCGAAGGTGACGTGGAACTGGCAGTTCTCGGGCGTGATCCCTCCATACTTGGGCTGGGGGATACGGCCGATCATCGCATAGACCCTTGTGACCTCGCTGCCGAGAAGCCAGCGCATGAGGTCGATGGCCCAGACCGACAGGGTGAAGCTGGTCCCGCCGCTTCTGGACCTGTCCCAGGCCCAGCTTCCCGCCGGCCACTGCGAGCCAAGAACGGAGGGGGCAATGTACTCACGGTTGTAGAACATAGTCGGCTTGCCGACTTCCCCCGATTCCATCAGCTCCTTTGCCTTGGCGAAGTTGGGGGTCCATCTAAAGGTGGCACCAGGGACCACCGCCTTTCCGGTCTCCTTTGACACCTTCACTATCTCCCTGCAGTCCTCCAGCTTGTGCGAGAGGGGCATCTCGCAGAATACGTGCTTTCCGGCCTTGAGGGCATCGAGGGTCACCTTGGCGTGGAGGAAGTTGGGTAGGCAAACCCAGACAGCGTCTATCTTCGGGTCGGCGAGGATTTCATGATAGTCGGTGGTAGCCCTGACAGGGGGCTTGGCGAATTTCTTCAACAGCTTCTCATCTATGTCGGCTGCCGCTATGACGGCAGCATCCTTCACGCCTCGGAGGCTCGGCATGTGGACCCGACTGCCGATGAAGCCCAGGCCGATCACCCCGCATCCGATCCTGTCCTTCTTCAGGGTATCACTCCCTCGAGACTGGACTGAGGCGGTTGGATTTTAGTCTTTCGGATGGGGGATGGGGGGAT
>CAYVLA010000157.1:0-7016 GCA_964452145.1 Hadarchaeota archaeon (SeqCode) | reverse complement strand
TCGAGCCCAGGAGGAGAAAGGGAAGTCACGTCATCCTTGTGAGAGAAACCAGAGAGGGGAAGAGGGCGGTTGTCGTCCCCGACCATGGGGTGATCGACAGAGGTACCCTCCAAGAGATACTGAGGCAGGCGGGACTACGAAGGGACGAGTTCTTGGAGCTGCTCTGATCTAGATTCCGGAGCGCGACGCCCTGTGATGCATCCATCAGGGGCGGCGGGCAAGAGGGCCATAGAGTGACCGCCCGATCGAGTTAGGCCTTCTCGCCTCCTCTTGGCGTGTCGCTGGCCCAGCACGATCACGGACAGCAGACCCACCGCCCCGGGGATTACTCCGATCTCACCGATCCCGGTTCCAGTCCAGGCATTCGTCGCCGCCAGCTCCATCGTGTTTGACATGGTCGTCACCCAGTCGCCCTGCGTGCTGGTCACGTTCAGAGAGATCTCGCACACGATCCCCGTCACCTTGTCGAAGAAGATGATCATGGTTGTCTCTGCCCTGTACCAGCCCGGGCCCCATGCCTCAGGCTGCGTGCCGCTCATCACGTTGACCTCTCTGGTTGCCCCGGCGTAGCTGCGGGACAGGGTGTCATTGATGTGCATGGGCGGGACTGGTGGATAGCCCGGGCTGGTGTGCCCGGGATCCTGCGGCACCATCGTCCCCCACGGCCAGTCACCCTTGCTCAATCCGGCGGGGAATAAGAAGGTGGCGGTGCGGAGATCCAATATGGTGAGGTTGCCCGTGCCGGTTGAGAGGTCGCCGGTTGCCTCCCCTTTGACCGTGGTGCCGTTTCGAAAGCCCGCCGTCACTTCCAGGAACACGGCCGTGTCAGAGACGCCGACCACTGCGACGCGGTAGAAGATGGGAACCATCTCCATCATCTCCCTCGGATCGGGACCCTCGGGGTGGTTGGACGAGAAGCTCGCCGAGGTGCCGTATTCCCACCAGTCACCCGGTCTCACCCCCACCGTGCTGGCAGACGCGCATGCCGGGATGATCGACACCAACACAAGCGCGCCCGCCACGGCAGCAGGCAACCTTGAAGGACGAACCACCAGATTCAACGATCCCATCGCCCGGCCCTGGGCCCCCACCAGATAAATGCACTGTGCACTCGAGGGATGGTCAGGAGTCATCGTCTGCGCAACCATCAATATCGACTTCGACCCTCCCTCCGTCCCGGCTTCGCTGGAAGGCGGCAGAACCCGACCAAATGCTCCGACGGAGATTCTCAATCAGCACCGCCAGAGGCCAAGGACTTGTGCCGTCGGCATGCTTCGTGGAAGATTCTCAGACCTTCCCCAACCTCAGGATCGACCGATCCGACCCACGGCATCCTCCCACCCAAAGCACCCAAGGCTGCATCCGTCCAGGAACGGCAGGAATGTCTAACGGAACCAGGCGTCAAGCAATCTGTGTCAATCTTGGCGACCTTTCTGATTGTGCACATCACAAGGCCCATCTTTCCGGTCGGGGTCACCTTGGACGCCCCTGGTGAAGCCGAGTGGTTACAGGACTACGTGGACGAGGCAACTTGGCTCAGTAGGCGAGAGTTATCTCGCCGCTGGGACCGTCGTACAGAAGCAGCGTCTTCTCCAGAAAGTCGCGGCCCCATAGTGCTATGATGTTTGAGCCGCCCAGGTCGACATTGATGGCAGCGGTGTACTCAATGGTCAGCCTCATGGGCAGCAAGACGATCTTGATCGGATACAGGCTCCTTCGTTGCTGCCCTCCTGCGGTGCCGATGCTCGCTGATGCACTCCAAGGCTGGCAAGAACAGGGCCATGCACACCTGTGATCGAAGCACCCTGTCGATGAGGGTCGACCCGGTCTGGGGTCGAGCCACGGTGCCGCCAGAACTGGTTACTTGCTGGGCCAGAGCCGTCGGCACTTCTATCTGCACGGCCACCACGGGGCCGAGCGTGCGAAGAGCTGCCGGGAAGTTCGCTGGGGGGCTGTCACCCTGAGGGAAGTATTTGCCCTTGAACAGAGGCGTGTGTCAACCCCAGCTGAAGTGCAGGCAACCACTCTTTCGGCTCCTCTTCCTGGATTCGAACGATCAGCATCGGGACATTGCCCAGCTTCCCGAGTCCCTCCTCACAAGCAGCCTCAGGTGTATCAAAGGTTCCAGCAGTCTGCGATCCTTGATGAGTGCGAACTTGCCGCTGTGTCGTCTCAGGAGGTCGCTCTTGATATCGAGGCAGTACCGTCGCTCCCTGCTCAGTGGGTCCCTCGCGGAATCGTCGTCCGGCGCACCGGAGAGTGGTCGCCCGATCCTGAAGATGCTTTGGCCAATGGCCAATGGCCAACGTAACCCTGAGTGTGACAGCCAGGCAACGCCGGCACAAGACCAACCTTGCTCGCATCATCCAAGCGACAGCGACTCAGTACGCGATGGAGCGCGGTCTTGCCGCGAAGAGAACCACTCGATCAGGCTTGTTGGGAGAGCAGAACTCGCACCGCCTCTCGCTCTTCGCATAGTAACCGGACTGCAGGCACTCCTCACATAGGCGGAACAGGACCCGAGCCCCGCCTCGATGCCCCTTCACGTTGACCCTCAGTTTCCTGAGGCCGTGGATCTTGACTCCCCGGATCTCTATCCTGCCCTCCAGCAGTTCGCATCTCTTAGGGTAGACACCCAGCTCGGCCTCCACCGCGTTCCTGATCCTTTCCTGATCTCCTCTGTCGAAGAGCTTCCTCAGATCCCTGGAGAAGGCATCCAGCTCAATGATCTCATATCGCTTTGAACTCACGAGCCCGGCCCTCTGCGGCATCCTCCTGAGCCTTGGCCAGCGACTCCAGCATGTCGCTGTCGAAGATCGTCTCCAGCGTTGCCATCCACCCGGGGGATAGCCTGAAAATGCCTTTCGTTGCTTCATCACGCGGCCGGAAGAGAATGAGCTGCCCCTGCCTGACGTCCCCGATCTTAAGCCGGGCGTTCACCTTGGGCACGGTGACCGTTATGTCGTACACGGCCTGCTTCAGGTCATCAGACGGCAGTCTGGCGTACCGCTCAGCCACGCGTTCGATAACCTCGGTGATCGCCCTGTTGGATTCTAGAAGCTCACGGCAGGCGGCCAGCACCTGCTCGCCCTCCTTCCTCAGCCGGATGGGCCATCCCCCTGCGAATCCAGATCCTTCCAACAGGCCGTAGTCGTTCGCGAGGTCGGCGCTGTAGGGCCCGTGATTCCAGCGGAAGAAGTTGTACGAGAAGCCCTTGAGTCTGCGCGCAAGCAGCTCCTTCTGAGCCAGGAAGATAATCTTCTGCAGCTTGACCGTGCCATCCATCACCCCGAACTGGCTGACCTTCCTGATCGCGTACATGAGAAGCAGGATGTTGACCATCCGCTCCCTGATCCGGGTCTCCATGATGCTCCCTCATCCCCTGAGAGGCCAGAGGCGTGTTCGTCTTACTAACGGCTGAAATGATAGAAAAGTGTTCCTTCCAACAGCAAGAAACCGTCCAGATACTCTGACAGAAATCCTCAATCAGTCGGATGCCAGTGACCGGACCTCATCCGGCAGCGCCCTGGCAGCTTCACCGATGATCTGCAGATTCCGGACGAACCACCGTTACAGCACAAGAAGTGGGAGGACTAGTCCCCGACCATGGGGTGATCGACAGAGGTACCCTCCAAGAGATACTGAGGCAGGCGGGACTACGAAGGGACGAGTTCTTGGAGCTGCTCTGATCTAGATTCCGGAGCGCGACGCCCTGTGATGCATCCATCAGGGGCGGCGGGCAAGAGGGCCATAGAGTGACCGCCCGATCGAGTTAGGCCTTCTCGCCTCCTCTTGGCGTGTCGCTGGCCCAGCACGATCACGGACAGCAGGTATTGAGCACGTCGAGGGATGGGATGCGGGTTCTTGTTGGGCGTCCAGTTTCCCGATGGCAAGTCCCCGTTTTCGGAAAGGACAGTCTCAAGAATATTCTGACTAGAACATTCCGAGGAGAATACACGTCTTGGCCAGCAAGCTCCCCTTGAAGGGAGGGACCGCGATCAGCAGGCTCCACCTCGAGAAGCTGCTAGGAATATCGGCGGATTTCGATCGAGTCCCATGACACGGTGTTTGCCAAGCCTGCCGCGGGACTGAGGCCACCGATGGGCATGTTGCGCCAGCAGCATGGTTCCTGCTGAGCTACCAGTTCCCGCTAGGACTACTCCAGGAAACCGTATCCCCGCTTCCTGTGAAACATCCCAGTGACCCTAACCTCATTCCCAATGACGGCGTGGACGATCCTGTAGTCGCCGGTCCTGATGCGGTAGAGATTCGGATCCCCTGATCCCTTAAGCTTCTTGATGTCCCTGCCGACCCCCGCCCTTTGTGGTTCCGCAGCAAGCTCGTCCAGGGCCTTTCTGATCTGATCCTGCGTCTTCGATTCCAGGGACTCGAACTGCTTCAAAGCGGTCCTGGAGATGAGGACCTCATATCTGGTCAACGGGGATGAATTCCTCTTCTTTCAGTATCCTGTGTTGTTCTTCGTAGAAGAGCTGCTGCTTGGCGAGAGTGTAAAGCCTGTTTATTATCTGATCGTATGTCTCGCCCTTGCGCCCTATCCTCTTGAGGAGTTCCTGCGTCTTCCTGCTTACGGCAACTGTAGTCAATATGATCAATATGGTCGTTATATCGGATATACTTAGATGTTTCCCTGCGGCTTGCCAAGCATCGCCCCAATCCTGGCGACCTTCTTGATTGTGCACATCACAAGCCCTATCTTTCCGGTCGGGGTCACCTTGGACACCCGTGGTGAAACCGAGGTGGTTACAGGGGCTTTGGGACATAATTCATCTTATGGCTTGTTTTGGCGGGTGTCGGGCGGTGGGTGTGTGGCTGGTTTCTAGCCTAGCTACGTAGTACTCTGCTCCGATCAGGGTGTCTGCCTGATCCTTGAGGGCCTGCCATGCCGCCAGCAAGCCTGTCGAGTTGTAACCGTCATCATTTGTCATCACCACCAAAGATCTTCGACCCATCGCGTCTCCCTTCTTTCCCAACGCCCAGTCTTGGGCCGTTCAGGCAGATGAAGCAACTGATTCTGCTTGCGCCTGGAAAGGCAACTTCAGGTTCCGCTCGGAATGTTGCCAGAGGGTCGCCGTGGCGACAAGCCCCTCCGCCTTTGCATGGTTAGGGGTAAGTAGGAGGGCAAGATGGCCATCTCTTGGTTCAGCGCTAGAGGTGCGAGTCCCCGAGGGGGCCTCAAGCTTCTCAGCTTTTCAGGCTCGCAACTGGGTTCTCCAGATCTCCTCCAGATTCTCCAAGTCGAAGAGTAGCACGTCTTCCTCCTCAATTCTCTCCCGGAAGCTTTTGGCGAAGATCGCGTAGTGCTCTTTCCGTCCCCTCTTCTTCCAATCAACGAAGCCTGCCTTTTCCGTTAGCTCATGCAAAACCCTTTCGGCGTTCACACTGTCTTGCCACTTACACTCCGCAAAGAGGATCTCTTTCGTTCGCTCGTTCAAGGCCACCACATCGATCTCCTTCTCCTTGTGCCACCACCTGCCGATCTTCGTGAATGAACAGGGGAGGAGCGACTTTGCGTTCATCTCTACCAGGTATTCTCGGACGATGTCTTCAAAGTGTCTTTCTACATAGTCGGCGAAATGCGGTTTGATATGATCGCGGATTATGAGATTCGATCTGCCTTGCTCTATGTCGTCGATGTAAGGGCTGACGAACCTGAACCAGAAGTCAAAAAGGTTATCGGACAGGAACCACAGGCCTTTCTTGCTTCCATAGCTCTCGGTCACCGGGATCAAGTGGTAGACCAGCTGCAGGTCCTTCAAGACTGACAAATACTTGTTCACTATGCTCTTGCTCAGTCCGGCGTCGTTCACAATCAGGCCTATCCGGTGGTTCCCTCCCGCGATCGAGAGAAGGATCGAGAAGTAGTACCTGGGCTCCACCAGCTCTTGCCTGAGCACGAATTCAACGTCCCTGTAGATGAAAGAATCCTCCCTCAGGATCTTCTCAGCCAGGTTCGAAAAAACGTCCTTCTTGGGATCGATTGCCATGACATATGCGGGGGTGCCGCCGAACACCGAATAGGACTCGATGGCGTTCTTCATCTCCCCTAGGTAATCCAGGATGTCGATGAAGTTGAGGGGTCTTAGCAAGAGCTGCCCGGTGCGCCTGCCGTAAAGCGGACTTCGATGCCCCAAGACCTTGGATTCCATCATGGAAATGCTCGAACCGCAGAGCAACAGGAATATTCTTGTCTTCCTTAACTTGCCGTCCCAGTAATCCTGCACAATTGAAGGCAGCGCCCTATCCTCCTTGATCAGGTAGGGGAATTCATCCATTGCGATGATTATTCGCTCATCGGCTTTCTTCGACAGGTACTCAAAGAACCCATCCCAGCCAGCGAACGGTGTCTTCTTCAAGAATTCGTCGTGGAAGAACTCCCCGAGCTTTGCCGCGAACCTGCTCAACTGGTATGCTTTCGATTCCTCCCTAGCGAGGAGCCTCACCCCGTTGTTGGACGCGGCTATGAATTGATCTATGAGCTCTGTCTTCCCCACCCTTCGCCTGCCATAGATCACGACGAACTCAGCCTTGTCGCTTCGATGTCTATCTTTCAGCAGGGAGAGCTCCCTTTCCCTATCCAGAAACACGTCACCCTGCATTGGTCCAGCCCTTTTGAGATTATACACTTCTGAGTATTATACTCAAGAGTATCTATTTAACGCTTTACGTAGCCCTAGGCCCTAGACCCAGTACTTCCGAAGGGTGGTAAGGGAAGGTTCTTCTGTTCTCTTGGTAGGTCGTAGTCCTTCTGGCTCAGGGGTCGTGTCCTTGGTCTGGTGTGCAGGGATCGTTTCTCGGCTGTGTGATGGTGATGCAGATTGATCGGTTGTTGTGGGGGGCTGAGAGCCGTTTCTCTTGTTTGCTTGGGCCTCATCACCGCACTGTTAAGCCAGAGAACGAACTCCTCGGTATGGCTTGGGGCATTCTCGCCCGAGGAGCCACCGTCTCCACCTCGAGGACAGGATGGGTCTCTGTTCCTGTCTGCATGATCGGACACC
>CAYVLA010000156.1:0-7039 GCA_964452145.1 Hadarchaeota archaeon (SeqCode) | reverse complement strand
CCGAACCGGTGATGGTGACGGTGATTGTGACTAAGGACATAGTGGCAGCTATCGTGGAGAGAGCCCTGCACCGAGAAAGGCACCGTACCCCGGCATTGTTTGTAGGCGATCGTGGGGTGGGTCAGGATCGCTCCGGTCGATTGCCCGGTTGGCGCCGAAACCTGTCGAAGGAGCATAGGCACACAGTCCCCATTCCGGTTCTAGCCCAATTCCCCAAGCCCGGCCAGGGTCTTGAACGGTACCACTTGGGCATAGTGGTAACGAATCCTCCCGCTGCTGCAACCCTTTGCTGCAGAAATGTGCCATCCCCTGCAGACCGACTCCACTCTGGGCCCGGTAGGGCCCCGGGAGGCCTCGGTCCCGTCGGATCTGGCCGGCAGGACCTCGCGCTTCCGGTCTGTTCTACGCCGCGGCAGGCTGTTCTCGTTCTGGGTTAGTCCTGATGAATCAGGAGCGAGCCGGGGTTACGTAGCCGCGGGAGGCCCAGACTTCGCCGCACCCATCGATACCGTGGGCAAGGCGCTCTTCCAAGCGCGAGACTGAAAGGTACTCGCAGGTATGTTAGAGTTAAGAGCGATTCGAAGTCAGGGCTTCCGTGTTGGCCTGGGAATCGATGCTTGCCGAGATGCTGAGGTGGTCAATCGTCGTTCACCCGAGAGATTGTGACCAGGTGCTCGGGTCCAGTTCGCGCGCTTGGAGTCCGGGTTGCCAGAGGAGGCCGTGCTAGATGGCCCAGCAGGCCGAAGGTCTTTGGACCGGGCTGCGTTCTGAGCTCGTGGTCCTGTACTGGTTCTTCTACAGAAGCCTCGCGCAGCAGCTTTCCTTCAGATCCTGGTTTGTCATGAGGATCTTGGGCACTGTGGTCAGCGTAACTACCTTCGCCATATTCGCCCGGGTCGTGCCTGCCGACTCGGTCCAGCAGGCCATACTCGAGAGATACGGCATAGGAGGCGAGTACCCCATGGTCACCTGGTTCCTTTTGGGCATGCTCATTCAGAATATGGTGGCCTTGGGCAGTGCGGGGATCAGCCATCTGGTCAACGGTCGGAACTACCCATACTACCACCTGGCTCCCACCCGCCTTGTGGTCATCCTCTTCGGCAATCAGACCTTCAGGTATGGATGGGTCCTCGTGGAGACGTTGGCGTATCTGCTCGTGGGGACCTACTTCGGCATGCAGGTGTACTTCAACCTCGGATTCCTCGTCGTCGTGGTGACGGGGATAATTCTGATTTTCTCGCTCGATCTCCTCTCGGCCGGGTGGAACATCATAACCAAAACCGGTGAGGACCCTCTGAACTGGTTCCTGGACCTGTTTAGCGGACTGGTCTCAGGGAGGATGGTGCCCGTCTGGCTTCTGCCGGGCTGGATTCAGGCGATATCCCATATCCACCCACAATACCACATCAATGAGATGGCAAGGCACACCCTGGGAGGCAATGCCTCGGTTGGGCGGATCTGGCCCCAGCTGGGGCCCCTTCTCCTCCTCACGGTCATCCTGCTTTTCGTTGGGTACCGAGCCTTCAAGTTCGGGTTCTGGAAGGCTAGAAGTGAAGGCACCTTGGGCCATTCAGGTTCGAGATGGCACCGGTAGGTCCCGGTCTCGCTGCGCGCTGATGGGCGACCTCCGATTGGGGCAGCGTAGTCCTGCCACCCTTCACGATCCAAACGGAAGCGGATCGTCCTGGGCTCAAACCTAGGACTTTCGTGGCCCTGTGTATGGCCGAATCCGCGAGTTCAGGGACATTCGCAACGACCGGAAACATCGGCGCTGCTCGTCAAGCCCTGAACGGTTTTGACGGCATCCGGCAGGACGGTCTCCGATGGAAGCCCTACGGAGGAAGATGGGCCAAACGATGTCGGACGTCAGGTGGACGTGGGCCACAATCGATCTATCTAGCCTAACTTGATCCGCATGGATAAGCAAACAGGCCGGTGACTCAACAGTTAAGAGAGATCATATCAACGCGGGGTGCCCTTGAACGTCCGACTACGTGCGATCATCCTTCTCGCCGTCATCTCTCCCGTGTATGTCTGCCAGGGATTCCTAGGGAGTATCGGCGCGTCTTCATCCGCTGTGGGCCCTCAGGCCTCGATACCATCCCTCTCGCAGCCCGGAGTCCCACGTGTGCTGAGAGTGCCGTCTGAGTATGGCACGATCCAAGGGGCCGCGGATTCAGCTCGGGAGAACGATATCATCCTGATCGCCGACGGCAACTATGCTGAGAACGTCGAGATTACCAGGAGCTTGACGATCCGGTCTGAGAATGGTTTCAACTCGACCCTGATCACCGCCGCCCATGCGGACCAGCACACCCTCAGTGTCCTGGCCAACCACACCACGATTCAGGGCCTGACCATCAAGGGGGCCACCGGCATGGACAGGGCAGGCATCTACGCGCAGTATGCACACAATCTCACTCTGCTGGCAAACAGGGTGTCATCGAACTACAACGGGATCCACATGTACCGGGTCGCGAACGTGACCTTGGAGGGCAATGAAGCGAGCTTGAATGCCAACTGCGGGATCTTGGTGGAAGTGAAGTACCCGGGGAGCTGCCGCACGGAGGTGACGAATAACAAGGCCCGCAGCAACAACGGGACGGGCATCGTCGTCACCGAGAACGTGGTCGATGGCAGCGTTGCCATCACGGGCAACCGGATCGAGGACAATGTGGTGGGCCTGAACTATAGCTGCGCAAAGGGCCGAAGCGAGGAGGTCGGCTTCGGGCACGACATCGTATCCCACAACTTGATAACGAACAACTCGCAGGTCGGCTTGGCGGTCTCCGTGGTAAGCGTACGCACCATCCTTGAGGTGGCAGGCAACAGCGTTCTTCGCAACGGAGCCGGCATCCAGTTCAGTGGAGTCTCCACCGGCGGGTTCAATATCTCGCACAATGCCGTGGGCCACAACACCGGAGCAGGGTTGAATGGAAGCTGGATCAACACCGGCTTCAACTTCACGGATCGCAAGATAGGCGCGATGCTGCATGGCAACACGATCGAACACAACGACGGTGTGGGCATCGCAGTGATCGGTGCGAAAACCTCGGGTGAAGTCCTGTTCACAGGCAATGAACTGAACAACAACACGGGAAGCGGCATCCTCATTGCAGGCCTGAAGGGTTCCCGGGGCTTCGTGGTCGAGGACAACGTGGTCGAGTGCAACGGGGGCCTGGGCGTTGAGCTGCCCGGCCTCCGTGTAGGGGGGGCGTCCTCCATCAAGGGAAACGCGATCCGGGGCAACGGGGGTCGGCCCGGTTTTCTGGCGCTGAGCGGCTGGGAGGACCTAGTGTACGTCTGGGAAGATCTTCATGGCAGAAGCTTGAAGCCGGAGGATTTCGAGGGACTCGGAGGTTTGGCGCTGATCAGCTCCCTCATGAGCAGCGTTCCAGTGATCAACAATACTGTCTGGTCCAACAACGGCACGGGGATCATGTTCGGCGGGATCATCACTGGAAACGGCACGATGTATGGCAACACGGTCGCCAACAACTCCGGGCACGGCGTACTGCTGCTGGATACATCGGGGGCTGGCCGTTTCGACCGCAATCGGATAATGGGCAACGCACTATCAGGGGTCGAGATGGGCTCAGGGACAGACAAGGCCGTCTACGATTTCGCCTACAACGAGATCATCGGCAACCGGCGAGGGTTGGTCCTGAACGGTTCTCTGGGATCGGTGATAGCCCACAACGACGTCTCGATGAACAGGGAGTATGGCATCTATCTTCGCGGGGGAATCGGGAACGAGGTCTCCAACTGCACCATCCACGGGAACAGGGATGATCCCCTGCAGCTGGACGAGTTCAAGGCGGGCATCTACGCTTGGGGCGTGGAAGCCATACGCATCACAGCCAACCAAGTGTGGGGTAACTACAACGGCATCGTCGTGGATCGGGGGACGGATGTGCTGGTTGCCGAGAACATCGTCGACGGGAATCTCGGCGCCGGGGTGGATGTCGATGTGATGTTCTCAGGGATCTACAACATCTCGGCCAATGTGGCGAGGAACAACGGCGCCGTTGGGATCAGCCTCGGCCAAAGGTCGGCGTATGGAACAGCCCATGTCTATGGCAATTACCTGAACGGCAATCGAGGAGGCTTGGTCTACTTGAGCGCAAAGGGTGCCTACCTTGACGGCCGGCTGCATTCAGACATCGTATCGTGGAACACGATTGTGCACGATCTCGGCCCTGGATTGACTCTGTCCCTCAAACATGGAGCCGGATACGTCACCGAGGTCGACTACAACAACATCTCCTTCAACGCCGCGGGGCTGCTGATCACCGACAAGAGCGGATCGGGCAGCGTAATACGCCACAATACGGTATGCGGAAACAACGGCTCGGGCATGATGGGTTCCTGGAAGAACAGCGGATTCAACTCCACCGGTTACTGGGTCTTTGATGCCGAGTTGGTGGAGGCCATCTACGGGGAGGCCCCCTACGGTGTTAATAGGGACTGGTTGGCCGTCCTGCTCCAGAACAACACGGTGACCGGCAACAACGGTCCGGGCCTGGCCCTGTTGGAGATCAAGTGCGGTGGGGCCATCCCGATCATCGATAACACGATCATAGATAACAGCGGCAGCGGGGTCCTGATCCCCGGGGCAAGTAACGGAGGACCCAATCCTATGCTTGGCAACACCATAGTCGGCAACAAGGGGGCCGGAATCGAGATCTACTCAGCCAAGAACGGGGGCCAAAGCCCGATATCCGGGAATACGATCAGTGACAACGAGGGCATCGATGTGCTGGTGGATCTTGGCACCTCAGCGGTCAACCAGGATCTGGTTGGGAGAATGGGCGCAAACCTCGATGAGGAGTTCTGGGACCTGGCGGAGATCCTCGAGGATCTTCAGTGGTCCATTGCCGACCGGAAAGACGATCTGGCCTATGCGGGCATCGATGACACGGGCATTGAATTCGGCCATCAAGGCGGCATCTTCATTTGGAGCGACAAGTCGGGCGGCTACCCGATACTTGACAACGTGATCCAGTCCAACGGCGGGGACGGAGTTAGCATGCTGGAGGTGAAGAGCGGGGCGGGCATGATCGTGAACAATACCCTGGCAGGCAATCTGGGCACGGGGTTGAGGATACTGGTTTCCAAGGCCTACAGTGGAACCATCAGTTCCAACACGGTCGAGCGAAGCGGGGGGCACGGCGTCTGGATATACTTCTCAAAGGCGGGAAGGAGATCGATCGCCAATAACACGATCAAGAGCAGCGGCCTATCGGGCATCTTCCTCGGGCCAGGGGCACAACAGTATGAGGTTGTCGGTAATCTTCTCAGCGGCAATGCCCAGGGCGTGCTTGTAAACGGCACGGCGGGCGGCTCCATCCGTGACAACTCGATCCAGCAGAGCGAACTGGGCATTGCCCTGATGGGCTCAACGGAATGCAGCGTCTCCGGTAACCTGATCTGGGACAACGCCGGGTACGGGATCCGGCTCGAATCCGGTTCGGCGAATCTGATCTGGAACAACTCCTTCGTCTGGAACAACGGCGCCAGCGGGGTCCACGACCCGGCCAGGGTCCAGGCTTACGACAGCGGGAACGGCAACCACTGGAATGGGTCAAGCGATGCCGGGAATACGGGGAACTACTGGAGCGACTGGACTTCGCCAGATGAGGACCTGGATGGATTCGTTGACGTGGCCTACCTCATCGACGGGGAGGCCGGTTCGAAGGACCTTCGTCCCCTTGCCTCATCTGCCATGATTCTCAGCATCCCGCCCCTTCCGCCGGCAGGGCTCATCGCAAAGGCAGGCGCCATGCTTGTCAACCTCTCATGGCTTCCCCCGCAGAACCGCGGTGAACAAGCTCCCCTCAGCTACGGCATCTACAGGGGGAACGAGAGCCATAGATCACTCGTGGTGGAGGTACCGTCAAGTTCGACCAGGTTCATCGATCTGGACGTCATTCCCGGACTCGCCTATCACTATCATGTCACGGCCAGCAACTCCTATGGGATGAGTGGACCGAGCGGCTTGGCACTGGCATCCCCCCTGTATCCCGCCACGACTCCGCTTGTCGCCATCAGCCATCCTGCGAACGGGTCCCTGTTGAGCTCCGAGCCGGTCTCGGTCCAATGGTCGGGGGATGGCAACGGCAGCCCGGTGGTCGGATTCGAGGTCAGGATGGACATGGGCGGATGGGTTGACGTGGCCTTGGAGACTCATAGATCGTTTCCGGACCTGTCCGATGGTGTCCACCAGGTGGAGGTGAGGATCCGCAACGCGGGTGGCGGCAATGCCACCGCCTCTTCCTTCTTCATACTTGACAGGACGGGACCCATTCTGACGATCATCGAGCCTGTGAACGGAACGTTGACCAACCTTGACTCGATCAGGATCGGCTGGGAGGGCCTGGACCAGATCTCGGGGATTGACGGCTACCGGCTAAGGCTCGACGCTGGTGCTTGGGAGGATCTGGGCGGCTCAGCTTCGGTCGTGTCGGACGGCCTTGCCGATGGAATGCACACATTCCAAGTTGAGGCCAGCGATCTCGCCGGGAACAAGGCAATCCGGAGCGGGTGGTTCAGGGTCGACACCGTTGCCCCCGTGGTTATCGGGAAGAGCCCGGTCGGCGACGATGTGCCGGCCTGCGTCAACATCAGCCTGACCTTTTCCGAGGAGATGTCCGATGTCTGGTTGACACTGAGCCCGCGGAATGCCAGCTGGCAGCTTGTCTGGGACAACCTCACCGCGGTGTTTCTCCTGGGAACTGAGCTGTCCGAGTCCGTCACCTACCACGTGACGATCATGGGAGAGGACCTGGCAGGGAATCCGCTTGGCAGACATGAGTGGTTCTTCACGGTGGCCGAGACGCGCCTGATCTCGGCCTTGGCCTTGGCCATTCTGCTTCTGGAACGCAGGCTGGGAACGGTGCGACGGCCGGATTGAGAGGCATGGGTGTCCCCGGGGCCGCATTTCGGCGGCTGCAGGCTTCCACATCGTCCATGTCGGCGGGGGCTGCATTCGGGAGGGCCCGGGGGAATCGTGCCTGGGGGATGGGCATCCGCCTGATGT
>CAYVLA010000155.1:0-7057 GCA_964452145.1 Hadarchaeota archaeon (SeqCode) | reverse complement strand
GACCTGATTCGGCCTTGTCTTCTTGGGTCTTGCAATCTTCGGCAGTTGGTATCCAGCCAATCTTTCTTCCTCCGCGTTTCGCTGCGCTGTGGGGCCCTCCGGATCTATTAAATGGTGATTGGCGGGTCAGGTTGCAGGAAGCCTGAGTGCCATGTCTCTGTTTCCGCCGGGCACGCCAAGCCTTATTAGGCACTGGAGCATGGCCCAATGCATAGGGTGATCTCTCTGCCCTTCGTGATCGAGCCCGGGAAGAAGGTCCCGGTCATCTATGATGTGGATGTTGCCGTGGCCGGAGGGGGCGTGTCCGGTGTCTTCGCCGCCATAGCTGCAGCGCGCAACGGGGCTGACACAGTGCTGATTGACCGCTTCGGAACGGTGGGTGGAAACATGGGCCCAGGCTTTATCGCCGGAGGCTCGCTCAGCGGATGGCCCGTAAGGCACATGCTCGGGCCCGGCCTCGGGGGATTCGCAGGCATACCCAAGGAGTTCATAGAAAGACACGCGGCCCTTGGTGGAGGGTGCATACCCCCCTACAGCCAGGGCCAGTATCTCAGGGATTCCAACGTGGCCTCCTACGTAGGTTTGAAAATGCTGGAGGAGAGCGGCGTGAGACTAATGCTTTCAAGCTACATAGCCGACCCCATACTCGAGGGGAACCGGATCCAGGGGGTCTTCGTGGAAAGCAAGTCGGGTAGGAGGGCGGTCAGGGCGAAGGTTGTCATCGACGCGACGGGGGAGGCGGACGTGGCTCGCAGGGCTGGGGCGCCCATCCTGTATCCCAAGACGAGCTATCATGAGATGGACGCGCATGCGCCTACGGGGATGGGCCTGTTCTTCGCTTTGGGGGGCGTGGATTGGGAAGAGTACGCCGCATACAGGAGGGCTCACGGCAAACCCAGTGAGCAAGACCTGAACTGGTCAAGAGAGGCTCTTGGCTTCGTTCCTCCCGGACATCTCCTCCCTCTCATGAGGAAGGCGTGGGAGAGCGGGGAATACAGGATCGTCCAGGAGATAGACGGACTCGGCAGGTTGAGAAGCGGGGAGCTTTCCCAGATGCATGGGGCTGACGGGCTTGCTTGGGGAAGATTGGGTCCGGAACGTCGGGAGGAGATAAGCGCAGGCGATGGGCTACACATTTCCAAGCTTGAGGCGAAGGTTCGCATGTACATCTACGAGTCCGCCCAGTTCTGGAAGAGACATGTGCCGGGCTTTGGGAACTCCTACCTCCTCTGCATCGCGCCGTTCTTCGGCGCAAGGGGAGGGCCCTGCATCGAGGGCGAGTACACCGTTACCATGGACGATGTCAAAGCGGGCCGAAGGTTCCCTGATGTCCTGTTCATCTTCGACCATGTCACGCCCGGCGGTGCTTACGTGGGGAATTGGACCGACTTCCCCTACAGAGCGATGCTGCCCAGGAAGCTGGACGGCCTCTTGGCCTCTGGCAGATCCGCGTCCTGCATACCGGACACCCTTCTGAGGGGTCGCATGATGGTCATGCACATGGGCCAGGCGGCAGGCACTGCCGCGGCACTGGCCGTCAAGGACCGTGTGACCCCAAAAGAGTTGAAGGTCAAGGAACTGCAGGGAATGCTGTTGGAGGCGGGCTTCTACCTAGGAGATGGAGCAAGGCTAAGGGAGCTTGGACTAGGCTGCTAACCGGAGGACTGATCTCAGAGTCCATGTTTGCAGGGGATCGGTGGGCAGCGCCACATGGTTGATACCCATTCACTGGCATCGTCGCACGCCTGGGGGAGGGGCCATAAGTCCGCCTTCAACCATTCACCGTGCCGCCCAGCGAAAGGCCCAAGACGGCGTGGATGGGGGCCGTATGTGGAAAAGCATTAAACGTGCTAGCCTCTCCGTTCGCGCCATGATCCGCAATTCCCACAGAAGGCTCAACAACTTCGTGACGGAGCTGCTTGCCGCAAGGCCCGATGAGCACCGACGAAGGACCGTCTACGAGTTCGACAACCCCAGGCATGGATGGGTCTTCTTCAGGACCATTGCGAAGGTTCCCGGAACGGGAAGCGCAGAGCTGCGCCTCGAGTCGGGATCGAGGACAACTCTTCTTACCAGGCATGGCTGCCCAGGCACGTCGACATCCGAGGCAATGCGGCAGCTTCCCGAGGGCAGACACAGGCTCCGACTCGGTCTGAAGGGGGAATCCTCGGTCTCATCGCTAGTGGTGAGGGCCATTCCTGAGATCCTATACGCGAACTACCCCTCAAACCCACATCTCAAGGAGTACGGCACATATGACTGGGACTACCTTGGGCGGATCGGGATGCTGGCCAACGTCAACACGATCATCACAGGGTCCTTCGGGGACTGGGCAGCGAATTGGGTCAGGCGGGGAGGGAAGGTCGTCCAGCAGGTCGGGGTGCCCGGCCTGCGCAAGGAGGAGGCGGTCACGGCCGAGTCGGCATATGACTACTGGTCGAGGACCGAGGGCATGACGCACCCTAGCATGTCGGGCGTCATCGCTGACGAATTCTACCCGGCCGAGGAGAAGATGGCGCCTTGGGCAAATGCGATCATGAGACTGGCGAAAGCGAGGAAGCGGCGTTCATTCTATCCCTACATCGGCGGGGAGCCCATGCGCCTGAGGCCGTTCGTCGAGCCTCTGTTGGCGAAAACGTCCTGCTGCTTCGCCAATGAGCGCTACCTGAAGGAACAGCCGACCGAGGAGATGGCTGAGCGATTTCTGGAGCGGGAGCTCAAACATGACCGTGAGGGTTACAAGACATACGCGCCCGATTTCCAGAGGCGACTCATCCTTGTGCTGGGACTACTCTGCGGGCCGCCGGAGTCCCTGAACACCCGCCCCGGCGCAAGCTACAAGGTCTACATGGATATGCAGTTCCACCTGATCGCAACGGATCCAGCCTTCCGCGGCATCTACGGCATCGAGGAGTACCTGAGCTCCTACTCGGATGAGGAGTACCTGCGCTGGGCCGCGAAGCTGTACCGCCACTACTGCATAGAGGGCAGGAGGAACCGTCTCTCGAAGGATCCCTATATCCTCAACCACATAGAGAACCCGGACTTCGAAGATGGCTTGAAGGGTTGGGGCTTCTCGCCTGCTGAGCCCGGCAGCGTCGATGTGAAGTCCATGGATGGGCTGGGATGGCTGCAGGGAAGATACACCAGGGAGGGAGAAGGGGACAGATTCCTCTGGATGAGGCGATCTGCCGCGAAGCCAAACGTGGTGTCGCAGACCATCAAGAACCTGGAGCCAGGCCGGGCATACTCGTTCAAGCTCTACGTCGCTGACCACCTGGAGCTGACCAAGAACCAGAGGCATACGGTACAGGTGAGGATCGAGGGCGTTGAAATGGTCGCGGGGAAGTGCTTCCACGCTGTGTATCCGAACTGCTACTCCCACCACATCCCCAGGTTCGGCGAGCAGAACACCTACTTCAACTTCATACGCATGGTCTTCCATGCTAGGAAGCGGAGCGCCGAGCTGTCAATATCGGATTGGCTCTCGGATCAGGAACCCGGCGGGCCTGTCGGACAAGAGCTGATGTACAACTTTGTGGAGATCGAGCCCTACCTCATGGAGTAGGGCGACACACTACCCGAAGGGGCCGACCTCGCGTTCGTTGCTCGTTGGAGGTTCTCTAAAGCAAGTTCAGCTTTCAAGCTTCACCGTTCTGCCGGTTCTCGAGGATTCATAGGCCGCCATGGCGATCTCCTGATCCTTCAGGGCCTCATACCCGGAGTTCAGCGGCTCAGAATCCTCCTGGATCGCCCGAACTAGGTCTTCGACCTCGGCGCGGTAGATGTTTATGGGCTCCGGAGATAGCTGCCTGATTGCCTGCCCCGCAAGTTCGATCCTGAGACTGCCTCGGGAGTCCTGCCCAACGGTTCTCTCGGTCACTATGCAGCCCCTGGTGCCGCTGAGCTCCAAGCCATTCCTGCCCGCCGGGCGTTGAAGGTTGAAGAAGCTGTCCGCGAGGCCATACGCACCTGACCTGAACTTGATCGCGACAACGGATGAATCCTCCACGGGGTAGTGCATGGTCAGGGTGTCGTTGTAGGCAGAGACCTCCGCTGCGTCGCCCAGGTACATCCTAAGCAGGTCTATCGCGTGGATGCCGAGGTCCATCAGGGATCCTCCACCTCCCCGAGCGCGGTCCTGACGCCAGGCGCCCGGCATGTCGGGATACCAGCCCCCGAACTGGACCCTTCCCATGATAAGCTGACCAAGGCTTCCCTCCTTGACGGCCCTCAGCGCCTGTTGGTGGCAGGAGTGGAACCTCATCATGAAGCCCACCGCGAGCTTGACATCGTGCTTCTTGCAGGCCGCGATGATCTCGTGGCACTCCTTCACGTTCATGGCGAAGGGCTTCTCGCAGAGGATATGCTTGCCCTCTTCGGCGGCAGCAACGGCTTGAGCCCTGTGCAGGTAGTTGGGGGAGGCGATGTAAACGGCGTCGACATCCGGATCTGCAAGCAGATCTTCCTCTGTTGCATAGCACTTGCTTACTCCATACTTCTTGGCCAATGGGACTAGCTTCTCGCGGTGAGGTCCCATTAGGGCCACCAGCTTCGAGCCGGGCGATGGAATTATGCCTTCCGGGATCGTCCTCTTGTCTGCAATGCCCGTTGACCCGATTATGCCCCAGCCGATTGGTTCCAAAGCGTTCACCTTCTCCCTTTCTGAGTCACCTGCGGTGCCCTTGAACTCCGCCTCTTCGATTGCAGAGCTTCTCGTCTCCCTGTCCCTGGCGTGAGAGATGCTCGCTCAAAGCTCTTACGCATGACCTCCCCCTTCGATGGGCAGTCCAAGATCCTCATCCGATGATTGCTGCTCAACAGCTCATCGCCGGAACTGCCCAGTTGAAGCCGGACCTGATGTGAACGCCAACACGAACATGCAGGGGGCGGTGGGACAGAATTGCCTGTGTCCTGCTCACCGGCGTTTGGTTCGTGGTTGGTTTTTTGCTCTGAGAGGGCTTCCATGTCTCTCTTAGTCAGAATCACGCGTCGAACATGGATCTCAGCGTCGTACTCGCCCAAGAACTTCACGACTCTATCAGCATCTCTCTCCCTCATGCGACAGGGTAGCCATCCTCAACAAAGGTCGGCTTATTGTTGAGTCAGGAATCGACGAGCTGCGACGGCGCTACGCGATGCCCATCTTTAAGGTCGAGTTCGATTCCCGGCCGATGCGCTTTGTATCTCTCTTGGAGCAGCAGGGGTGGTTCGAGGCCCTTGAGGTCACGAGCCCCAGATCATTCACCGTGCACGTCAAGGACATCGAGAAGGCAAAGGATCTCCTGCCGCGCATCGCTGCCGGGGATGATGCCAATCTCACCAGGTACGAGCTTGTGTCCCCTACACTGGAGGAGATACTCGTCAGGATGGTGAACGGGTGAGCTTCTCGGTTCTTCTCGCAAAGGAGGTCACGGAAATCATTCGGACTAGGAGGGTCATCGTCCTCCCAGCGGTCTTCCTCTTCTTCGGAATTCTGGGTCCCGTGCTTCTACACATAACCCCGGACTTGCTCAAGTCACAGGGGCTGAACATAACGCTTCCCCCGCCGACGCCCGAGCAGTCGGCCGGGGAGTATCTGGAGTCGGTGGTGAACTTCGCATCGATAGCGCTTGTTCTGGTAGCCATGGGGGCCGTTGCAGAGGAAAAGGCAAGGGGTACCATACAAATAGTCCTCTCAAAGCCAGCCAGGCGTTCACACTTCCTAGTTGCCAAGTACATGGCGCTGGTGGGCTTGGCGGCGTTCTCCCTTGCGCTGGGATCCGCCGCTTGCTTGTACTACACAGGCCTTCTCATCGGGCCGCTTCCTCTGGCATCCTACGTCGGCTCCTCGGCCCTCCTGGCCGTGTTCATCTCATTCGTCATCGCATTGACGATCCTGTTCAGCACAATCCTTCCCAGCCAGATCGCGGCTGGGGGGGCAACCATAGCCGTGTTCTTCACACTGGGCGCGCTACCCATGCTGGGAGGACTTCTGAGGACATACTCGCCTCATGCCTTGTACAGATTGGCGGTCGAGAACCTTCAGGGCAGGGCCTCAGATATTCCGTTAACCGTCGCAGCCCAGATCATCCTGACCTTGTTGGTGCTGGCACTGGCCTGGCTTGCATTCTCAAGGCAGGAACTCTAGGGCCGGCCGCGAACAAGGGTGATGTAGACAACCTCCGGTGGACACAGAAAGCGAGCCGGCAGAATGGTCATGCCCAGGCCGTTGGTGACGTACAAAGAGGTGTCGTCGCGCTGATAGAGCCCGGATTCGTAGCCCCCGCCCATGGATCTTGCCCATGGGGCACCGAGGAGGGGCAACCTGATCTGTCCGCCATGCGTATGCCCAGACAGCATTAGCCTGACGTTGGGCGGGGCCCTCTTCAGGGCCTCAGGAGAGTGCGCAAGGAGCATCACCCATCCATTCTCGGTGCCATTCAGGGCCTGCGGGATGCGGTCGGCATGCAGGGAGGGGTCATCCGTCCCCGCCAGCCATATCGTGGCGTTGCCGAAGAGAAGGGGTTCCGCCTCGTTCAGAAGGAGCCTTGTCCCAGCCTCCGCCAGGTCGCCTCTCAGCCTCTCCCCCGTCCAGCCCGTGTAGTGCTCCCAGTTGCCCTGAACCGCCCAGACGCCCAAGCGGGCATCCAGATTGCCCAGGAACTCCAAGCACTCCTGCGTGTGCCGGATCCGGGTGACCAGATCACCGGTGATCGCGATGATGTCTGCCGGGTTGGCGTCCACTATCCTCAACAGCTTCCTTTCCCTTTCGCCTACCCTGTGCAGGTGGAGATCGGAGAGATGGGCGATGACGAGCCCGTCGGCCTCCGGAGGAAGGTCGGGGAAATGCAAGGTCATCCTCGTCACCCTGACTGCGTTGGGCTCCACTACGAAGGCGTATCCGGCAAGTGAGATCAGGGCAAGGCCAACGATCAGGATAGCCAAGAACTCCCTCCCCAGCCTCACGTCCCGGAGAGGGGGCGCTCGCTTATTATATGGAAGGTCTCACGGGCGGCATCGAAGACCGCGATCGTTAATGCCTCACGCGAAGTCTTGACCAAGGCTTCCACCGACG
>CAYVLA010000154.1:0-7116 GCA_964452145.1 Hadarchaeota archaeon (SeqCode) | reverse complement strand
TGCCTCCTCCGGTGCTTGCGATGATGTCAGGCACTCCGTCTGAGTTCACATCTGCAATGACGGGTCCAAACCCTGCCGCTGGGGCATTGCCGATCTGCCACTTTATGCTGCCGTCCGCAGGGTTAACAGCAAACATCCCATTCGGGCCCCAGCATAGAATCTCGAACTCCCCATCGGCGTTGATATCGGCAACCCTTGGCGAGACGTAGTAATTGCAGGTTGCGGGTGATACCCAGATGATTTCTCCCTCGACACCATCAACAGCTGTGAGGTTCCCTGTCGCAGCGGAGGGTGCAGCTATCACGTCCTTTCGACCATCGTTGTTAACGTCAAAGAAGGCAACCGCGTTCCTGAACCGGCCGATTTTCACGCGCCATATCTCGGATCCGTAGGGACCGCTCAGGCAGTAGAGGGTGTCTTTGTCGTCTCCGAAAACAACCTCAGGGAAGCCATCTCCATTGATGTCCTCTACCATTATGGGTCCCCTTGCGCCCACTCCGAGAGGGCCGAATTTCCAGAGCACTCTCCCCGTGATGCCGGATACAGCGGTTATGTACCCAGCAGTGCCTCCCGAGACCACGTCGAGGTAGCCATCAAGGTTGAGGTCCGCGAGAACCGGGCTTCCCCCGAAACATTCAGCCTGGGCCTTCCACATGTATCGGAGTTCGTACTCAAGGCCAGTTGCTGGCTCTCCACTCCACATCAGGACCGAGCCAAGCATCAACACAGCCCAAAGATGTCTCCCGCTCAACTTCACCAGATGTCGCATATCAATCCTCCAACCCGCAGGGACCCGATCTTCCTGCGCAGGCCAGAACTCGGGTGCCAGCCAGTGTGGCTCCGGTCAATAAAAACCTATCGGATTGTGTTGCAGATCTGTGCAACAGTTCGCTCTGCGTGTCAGGGATCGTAGGGCCTAAGATGGTACAACCGAGGGTTAGAAGAAATGCGCTTCGGGTCAACATCCTAACCTACGTGCGTAGGTCGCCCGCATGATTTAAACATATTTTGTCATACTGCGCAACTAGTTGTCAATAGGAGAAGGGTGGGATGCACCTGTGGTAGTTCGAGAGCTTGCTCTTTCGGAGATTCGGAGTTCGCATTTCAATCCAAGAAAGGACTTCGATGAAGGATACCTGTCGGAGCTTTCGCATAGTCTGTCCCAGGACGGTCAATGGGAACCGATAGTTGTCCGGGACGGAGGCGACGGGACCTATGAACTGATATGCGGGGAGTGCAGGCTTAGAGCTGCAGCACGGCTCGGCTGGAGGACCATAAAGGCCAATGTCGTGGAGGTACCGGACAGAGAAGCCATGGTGCTAGCCCTCAAGAGCAATCTTATGAGGAGGAACCTTAACGTTGTGGAGGAGGCCGACGCCCTGGAGAGGATCCTGAGTGCTTCTGACATGACGCAGTCGGAGCTGGCCCAGTTGCTGGACAAGAAGCAGTCGTGGATAAGCCGCCGACTCTCCTTGGCTTCGAGGATTTGCCAACACTGCAAGGACGCGATAAGGACTGGAGAGATAAGTGCATCCCACGGTCTCAGCCTCGCGAAGCTACCCGAGAAAGAGCAGATCGAGGTCTGCATGGAAATCGCCAGAAGAGGGCTGGGGGTCCGGGCAGCGAGGACCTTGGTCGAGCGCCACATCAGGTCCAGTGGTAGCATGGCTCTTCACGGCAGTGGGGTACGATCCCGCACGCTACCGGACACGAGGGAGCTGGCATGCAAGATGGTCGGTCGTTACGCCGAGGAGTTCTTGCGGAACATGGAGTTGTCTCTGGGGCAACGTCCCGACTACGACCAGTACCTAGCCCCGGGCGAGATGGTACTTGTCATCAGAATACCTTTTGCGGGCAGCCGATCACTATCAAGAAGGGATTTGCCAGCACATTTCTTCGACGGTTTCAGCAGCGCCCAGTCCTTTGCGAAGAGACAAGGTGGATACTGCACCGGGCTTGAAACCATCAACGGGGAGAACATGTGGGTTCTCTACATCGATCCCGAGGTTGTCAAGCACGCAAAGTCCCCGCGAAGCGTGCGAGCAGAACCGCCTTCCCAGGATGATGCACCAACTGCAAGATCCTCCGCTCGGCCTATCGAAGCCGAGATACCAAATGATCGGAGCAGACCCAGCAGGTCGAGAACAATCAGGTAGACTGTGGTCGGACGAGATCCGAGATGATTCTCAGGGTGTCAAGGGCATAGCTGCCCGGCAGGGAGCCGAACCCGTGCAGCGCTACTCCCTCGGCACCCGCCACTTCGGCCGCCCTTAGGTATCCAAGGAGGTCTTCGGCCTTTGATACGACATTTCTAGGTATCTCTGGCACAGTCCTCAACCCGAAGGCACGCCCGAAATAATTGAGCTGCCGAAGGAAGAGATGGAGGTTCGGATGGCCTGACCTAGGCAGGAAGCGATCGACGAATTGCCGGAGCTCATTCAGGTCCAAACCCAGGGCTCTCTTGTACATGTTGTAAATCCTGTTCTCGGTCGTTTCATCCTGATCCTGTGTAACCTCAACCAGAACCGAATGCTTCTTAACCGTCCGGCTGAGCTGCCTCAGGTTCGAGGCTATTCTAGATGCTCTCCAGTCGACCCAGCGAGTGTCAAGCTGTGAGATCTCGAGGGGATCCTGCCCAGTTTCCGTCCTGAAGATGTCCCTGCAGCGGGCACAATAACACGCAAAAACCCTTCTGTTCTCCTGCATAGCAAAAGCGTGGCCAACATAGTCGAAGTTGACTGCGTCGATCTCGTGCTCGGAGAGAAGCGATTCCACAAGCTCCTGATAGCCTAGGACAAGCTCCTCCCTGTTTGGGCACAGGAAGCTGTACCAATCCGGGCTCACAAACGGGTGAGCAAGCGGAGCCGAGTTTCTGGCAATCGATGCCAGGTCGGGTCGTTCCGTCAAAAGCCGGATGTCGCACATAAGAGAGATCTTTGCTACGACCTCCATATGGCAGCTCTTTGCCTGCGCTATCATTCGATCCAAGAGGCCGTCCTCCCTACCGCCGAAATATCTGGCCTTGATCAGAGGGATGCCGTCTATCGGCTTCACGGCTATGGCTATCGAATTGAACCCGAGGTCGCTGAGAGTCTTCCCGATCATCTCCGGACTCATGCCCGGCCAAGGAGAGAGGTTAATTCTGTAGATCATCGGTACTGCGTAGCGCTCCATCAATATAAGCGCTTCTGGAAGTGTGGAAGGACGCCTCCGGTCGTCCTAGACGAGAGACGCCACGGGCTGTTGCTTCTGCTCGCAAAGGACCTTGATGCGATTTGGGCACGCGTCGTTGGCAGAGCAACCCATTCCCTCTCTTTGTCGCACTCGCCCAGGGATTTCCGTTGACGGTCACGCTCGCAATGCTCTTGCGCAGTGGAAGTCCGGGCGTATCACGACGGTGACCGGGTCAGTTGGGAGTCAATGCTTCCGAGGAGCTTGTCTTATGTCGGCAGCGCCCAGACCTTGTTGATGGCTCGAAGAAACCTGCTCCGTGGAAAGTATGGTTCGTTCCTCAGCGAGGCACATCTCGACGCATTCATGGGTCGAGGCTCTTTCCGGCGAAGAGACGGGTAGCACATTTGTAGCTGCAAAGATGGCCCCTCTCGTGGTCGCACGCGATGGCATTGTCCCTCTTCCACTCGTAACAGACGTCCCGCCTTGCCTCTCGCTATCCTCTGCGCCTCTGCTCTGCGGCCGTCAGCAACAATTTATGAAGGTAGGTGGAAAGAAATGAGGCGAGAAGCTAGACATTGAGGAGGGTTCGCACTGCGCGAAGCTAGATTTTTGGCACTGGAGGAGGAGATCGAACATGAAGCCGAAAGCTCGACCACCAGAGTCCTTTCTGGTGTCAATGCCCGAGGCGCCATCATGGCGCTCGGATCGGAGACGAGGTGGGAGATCTATTCGCTGATCAGATCCAAACCCTCCCACATAGAGGGCCTCGCCGAGAGGGTTCGGAAGCACAAGTCCACCGTTTCTAGGCATGTGGAGGTGCTCGAGAAGGCGGGCCTCGTCAAGACGCTGGCCGTTGAGGGTTCTAGGGGGGCAAGGAAGAACGTATATCCAACCGCCACAAGGCTGCTGATCGATCTGTCGTGAAAGTCCGAGGCAGAAGACTGCACTTGATCTGCCTTCCCAATCCCCGTCGTTTCTCTGAAAGCCTCCGCAAGCGGGAATGGACGCTCCCGGGAGCTGTCAGGACCTAGTCGGTTTCGTTGCCAGGCCTCGGTCATGTCCGCCGAATGGCGCTTCGACCGAATGTGGTGGTTTGACAAGGGGGAAGTCATGCCGTTGGCAGCTGCAAGAAGGAGAACGCGGCTCTCGTGTTTGTCGCCACTATCCTACTCAGTGTCCATGACATAGAGGGCTTATTCAACGTTGCATAAATGACGGAGTTTGCGTTCATCGACGCGTGACTCGAACAACTCCCGCTTGTTTGCACCAACACCAACACCGGCTATGCATCTCTCGACCGCCCGGGGTGTGTGTGCCCCTGGCATGAGTACGAAACCAAGATGTTGTCTGGAACATTTTTCATAAGCCGTGCCTAGCCCGCTCGGCGGTGAGATGATCTCATTAGGACACGCAACGTTGAAGGATATCACCAGATTCAGGGACTGCAGAACCAGAAGGGTATCCAGTTGGGACCGGTCAGGCGGCAACCATGACGCCATATGCATTGAGCCGTCGACGGCAGCACTCATCGCCGATCTCAAAGGACCTGGAGTGATCACACACATCTGGTTCACCATTGCGTGCCCAGACTCTCTCTACCCCAGGAAGATGCTCTTGCGCATTCACTGGGACGGCGAGACGGATCCGAGCGTGGAGTCTCCCATCGGAGACTTCTTTGGGATTGGCCACGGTCTCGTGAAGGCCTACATGTCGGCGCCGCTCACCATGACGGGACACCCCAGAAATCCCGAGAGGACCGCCTTCAACTGCTATTTCCAGATGCCATTCAGGCATAGGGCCAAGATAGAGGTTGTCAACGAATCTGACCAGCCAGTCCGGGCCTTCTACTACTACATCGACTACGAGGAGCACCAGTCCCTGCCGGACGATGTCCTCATGTTCCACGCAAAGTGGAGGAGAGAGAACCCCTGCGACGGCTGGATGAAGGAGGAAGAGAGGTTCACCGAGGCTGGCCAGGACAAGATTCGGGCAGCAAGGAATCTCACCGGCGAGGGCAACTACCTAATCCTCCAGGCCGAAGGAAGAGGGCATTACATCGGCTGCAATCTCAGCGTGCACAACCTGTGCGGCAAGTGGTGGGGGGAGGGAGATGACATGATATTTGTCGACGGCGAGAGGTGGCCCCCGTCACTACATGGAACCGGGTCCGAGGATTACTTCTGCAACGCGTGGGGAATGCAGAATAGGTGCTATCTCTACGCAGGGGCCTCCCTTTACGAGCACGAGGAACCGGGCATAGGCAAGTGCACTTCCTACAGGTTCCACATTCAAGACCCCGTCGTGTTCCACAAGTCCATACGGGTAACCATCGAGCACGGTCATGCCAACAACAGGTCGGACGATTACTCGAGCGTCGCATATTGGTACCAGACTGAGCCGCACAGATCATTCTGGGAGGTACCCCCTGCCCAAGACCGCCTACCGAGGTCTAACGAGGAGAGCTACGTGGCAAGACACCCAGTGGGGCCCTGAGGACCGCGGCCCGATCCTCCTTATCAGGTCCTTCAGGATCTGCAAGGCACCGGAATCCGTGATGTGCATCAGATTTCTTCGCGGCCTCCGATCGCATGCTGGGGTGCAGTGGTTGACCTTGGTGGTCCTAAGCTTGGATGGCCTGGGGCACGGGCACGGCACGAGGAAGACATTTCAAAGAACCCAAGGCGCGATGGGGTTTCGTGAACTCTAGAGAGCGTTTCCTCAACTGCATGCACTTCAGGCCGGTCGATCGAGTCCCATACTGGTGGTTCGGTGCCTGGGCATCGACCATCATGAGATGGCACAATGAAGGCCTCCCCAGAGATGTATATCTCGGCCGATATTTTGGCTTTGATCGTCACGAGACGCTTCCCGTCAAGTTCGGGATGCTTCCCGCCTTTGACAAGGTTCTTCTAGCTGAAGACAATCGATCGAGAACCATCATAGATGAAAGAGGAGTCAAGATTAGAGAACTCAAGGAGAAGACCGAAACATCCATGCCGCAGTTCCTGGACTTTCCCGTCAAGACAAGAGACGACTTCCTCCGGGTCAGGACAAGATACAATGCTAGGTCGGAAACGCGGTTGTCGATGTGGTGGGCGGATGACATCGATTGCTGGAGAATCCGTAACTACCCTCTCGGACTCCAAGGTGGACGGGACCTCGGGTTCCTTGGCCCAATTCGAGGATGGACTGGACTGAAGAGACTGATGATTCTCCTGCACACCGATCCAGGTCTGGTTCACGAGATGATGGACTTCTTGGCGGATTACTACGCTGATCTTGTTTCCAGGATCCTAATGGATGTAGAGATAGACTACTTCGTCTTCTGGGAGGACATGGCATACAGAACCGGGCCGTTGATATCGCCCAAGCTTTTCGAGGAGTTTATGGTACCGCGCTATAGAAAGGTAACCCAGATCCTAGGCGACGAAGGCGTCGACATAGTGATGGTTGACAGCGATGGCGATATCAACGACCTTATCCCACTGTGGCTGGACGCCGGAGTCAACACGTTCTATCCACTCGAGGTACAGGCGGGGATGGATCCGGTGGCGCTGCGAAAAAAGTTCGGAAGGAGGATCCGTCTTCTCGGGGGAATCGACAAGAGAGTCCTCGCTCGGTCAAAAGAGGCAATAGAGGATGAATTCATGTCAAAGGTTCCGTACCTGTCGAAGAAAGGAGGATACATTCCGATGCCTGACCACTCAGTGCCACCGGACGTGCCACTTGAGAACTTCGAGTATTACATTCATCTCCTCCGAGAAGAGAGGGAATAGTGCCCCCCGAACCCATATGGCGAGAGATGTCGAGAAGGGCCTGAACGTGACTGTGTACACCATCGTTCCGCGGGCCAGACCCGCCTCTCCCTTGTCGGCTCCCTTCACTTTCGGGTGGGGAACTCGACTCAAGTCACGACGCCGAGCCCAGGAATGCCCCTTCCTC
>CAYVLA010000153.1:0-7151 GCA_964452145.1 Hadarchaeota archaeon (SeqCode) | reverse complement strand
CCTGTGCTCCGTGTAAGCCCCCTGCGCGGTTTTGACTCCCAGCCCCTCCCAGAGACGCGCCTTTCCACGAACCAACGCAGCGTGCGATAAGGTGTTCGCAACCGCGATGCGAAGAGAACTTGTGTAATTCATGGGGAAGAGGTAATCGATAAGGCCCTGCTCAGCCCACTGGACCCAGTCCTGGGCCTGGGTGTGAACGCAGTCGGGGTACCTTGCCGACACCGCGGCGGACAACTCGATTCCCCCGGGAGAGCTGATGCTCCTAAGCTTTCGGACAAAGCCCGTTATCTTCGACACCCTCCACTCCGTCCACTCCTCATAGGCGGGGTCACCCACGGGGTAGTTGTAGTGCAGGGCCTCGATGTCAATGCCCTTATCTCCCATCATCGCCTTGCAGAACCCGCATCGGCACGGCCCACCCGTTCGTATGTAGTCAAGGTGAAGCCCGTCGGGGCGATAGGTTCTCGCCAGATCCTCGTAGAGGTCCAGCACGTATCTCTGAACCTCCTCTCGACAAGCACAGGCCCAGGTCGGGTCGTCGACGTATGTTGACTCCGGAGACCAGCTGGACTTGGTGAAACCCACTTTCGCCACGAACTCGGGGTGCTCCCTACGCAGCCTGGACCGGGGTCCCTCCTTGAACACGCAGAACCAGGGGTGGACCTTGACCTCGTTGGCGTGGCAAGAGTCTACGAGCACGGAGAGAGGGTCCCAGTCCGGGTAGTCCGAGTTGACATCTGCCCTGTCTGTGAGGAAATCAACGGCACCGTGGTCGTTCTTGACGCAGGGAACGAGTATGTCCACCGAAAGCTCGTGCAGGCGCTCGGCGTGGCGTTTGACCTCGGCAGGATCCGATCCGAAATGGCTTACCTCATGGGCCCAGACGCCCAGTCCAAACTCCTTCATATTCGACCCAAGCCAAGTGGCCCGGATAAGAGAAAAACCTTGTTTCGCGGAAGGCCCCGGGCGAGGTCATCGAGGGTCAGCGCCCATTCCCGGGCCGAGCCAGACCTTCAACGCGGGGCCGTCCTGGTGGCTGAGACCTCGCGGTACAGCCTTCGCCTGACCATCAGCGACCAGAGGATGAGCCCAGTGAGCATGCTGGTGCCCGTGACGGCGAGCCCTTCAATGATGTAGACCCATATCAACGCCGCATCCTTGAGCCTCATGGCCTGCTTCTCAAGGTCTGTCATCGCCTCCTCGGCCTGCTCTAGAAGCGAAAGGCATCCCTCGTAGTCCTGATTTGTCCACAGGTCCCCGGCCGACCGAACGGCCCGTCCTATCTGCGTCATCCGGTCCTCAAGCTTGGCCGGGTTGGCACCGAAAGTCTCAACGAACGCAAACAGAGACAGCAGAAGGCCTTTTCGAGAGGCGAAGTTGAAGAACTTGGTCCGTATCGTGTGAACGAGGGCGACGTCCCGGGGAACGGGCACCCCGCACGCATACATGGCCAGATTGGCCGCGAAGTCAAGATAGTAATCCCAGTGCCAGAAGTTCCAGCCCCAGTTCGGCGTCCAGTCGGACGTGAAGGCGACCGTGCGTCCATTCCCATAGATCCAGTCAGCCATCAGCAAGAACTCCCTCCCTGGCGGTTCGACCCCCCTCGCAAGCTCGTTTGCGCCGTCCTTCAGCCAGACCAGGTTCATCGCTTCAAAAGGCGGGCATCTGTCCCAGGGAAGATGCTTCATCAGCTCGCTTTCCGGGTCCTTGGCCACGACGAAGTAGACGCCGGGAGGCGATCTCTGCCCTTGGCGGGAGTCTACGGGCAGTGCGTCCCCGACCGGGGTGCCTTCCCAACTGGGATAGGCCGAGTAGCCGCCAAAGCTCTCATGGCCCCCTATCATCGCCAGGCCGAGCCCGGAGTCCTTCACGCACCTCTCCATCCATGCAACGTGCTCAGAGCGGAAGTTGGTGAGGCTTACATCCGAAAGGAGGATGAAGTCGTACGAGTCCCTCATCTGCTCGAAGGTCTTCGGCATGTACAGCCTCATGTATCTGTGTATCTCCTCCGTCTTTACGCCTTGCGCGAGGAGATCGTCCAGGCACGCTGGCACCAGGGTGGCTTGGAAGAGGGGGTCCGACCTGTAGATATGCACCGGGTTCTTCGTCATGATCGCATCACCGATGTAGATCAGGCGAATCCTACCGGTTTGGGGATCCCTCCGGTCCTGGGCGGATGCAGGACCAGCGGCGAGGATGAGTCCGGTTAGCACCAGCGAGAACCTGACGCTGATTCCGGGTTTCATCGCACTTGTTTCGGCCTCGTTCCTCTTATTCTTTCCGGATTAGCTTAGCCACGCTCCGAGACGGAGGCCCCTCAGCAAGGCGCGGGCTCAGGCACTTCGATACAGGGAGCCGCGCCTCGATGTCGTCCAGCGGCCGCTGGAAGGCCACGCGTGCATGCACAGGGATAGGCGCCTCACCGGTGAAGAGTGAGAGGGATGACGGGTGAAGAGTGAGAGGAGTCATGGTCGGTTGGGACGCGCCCGTGCCGGGAGCAATCCGGGCAGGGGCGTACTGTCTCTGTGGTATTGATGGTCTCCGTCCAGATCGGGCTGTCGGCCCTGCCATCCGAGGTCCCAAGCCCCATACGGATGGCCTCTCCTGGGACAACTTACCCCTTGTCTCGAACCACAACAGGCCCTGAGCCACGCGGATGTGTTTCCCGTTCCGAGACCGGCTTAACATCAAGGCAAACAGATAATAGTATACTTTTCTACTAGTGTCATTAGGTACTTGGTGTGGACGCATGACTGAGACTGTGAAGATCGGCGAGGACCAGAAGAGGAGGCTTGAGAGGCTCATCGCCAAGCTGCTCATCCAGCGCGACAAGAAGGTCTCGTTTCAGGAGGCTCTGAGCCAAGCGGTTGACCACGCCCTTGAGGACGAGGACTTTGTTGAGAAGCTGGCCGGGACTGCTTCCCTTGAAGAAGACTACGCATGGCAGATGCTCGACAAGCCCAAACACACCGGGATCCAAGATCTCTCAGAGGCAACGGATAGGTGGATCTACGGGGGAGCCTAATTGGCCGTCTTCGTGGATACAGGCGTCCTGGTGGCAGCGAGAAACGCGGACGACGATAAACACCAGATCGCGAAGGACCTGATCCGATCAGCGCTTCGTCGAGACTACGGCCCCGCGTACACCTCGGACTACATAATTGACGAGGCCGTTACTCTCATGCTGGTGAGAACCAAGAAACCTGACCTGGCCATAGACGTGGGCGAGTTCGCGTTGCGTTCATCCAGGATAGCCAAGCTATGGGTGTCCAGGGAATCCTTCCTCCAGGCCTGGGACAAGTTCAGAACGGTCAAAAACCGCTCACTCAGCTTCACCGATTGCACCTCGCTTGTGCTCATGTCCCAGAACGGGATAGACGAGATAATGAGCTTTGACTCACACTTCGACGGACTGGTCTCCAGACGAGGCTAACCTCGGCGCATTGAGACAGGCATACGACGCCCCGCCGCCTGCCGGCGGCTCGGGAGAGGGAGGCTGAGCTCGGTAGAGGATGGCCTGGCTTGCAGGTTACACACCTCACGATGGCCCCGGTGATTGTGGATGCTGCTGCAAGCAGGCTGCTAGCTACTGCCTTGCCGGGCCATGCACCTATGTGACCATCCCGGCCCTCTTCTTCGCAGCTGCAAAATGACGCGGAATTGCGGGGCTATACCGTGTCTGTCGACTTGGACCGGAAGGAACGGGATGCGATCTCGCTTCGATCCCTTTGAGGCCGTCTCCAACGGCTCTCCGAGCGGAGGCATTGCATGCCTCGGATTCGGTTGGAGCAAGGCATTGAAAGGTCCCATTCATATTCACAGAGACGGTTCCCGGCCCTCCCGGCTGAACAAGCACGGGTTTATAAGCAGCCCGGCGGATCGGCGGGCACAGTGAGTTAGCATGAGAATAGGCTATCCTGAAAAAGCGGGCATAGCGACCATCTGCCTTGTCCTTCTCGGGGCAGGCGTGCTGGCGGCCTCGGTGACACCGGTTCTGTTCAACCCATGGCAGTCCGGCAACGCCGCCTTCGAGTGCACACAGGCTGGCTGCAGCGCTACCTACGCGTACAAGGTCGACGCTCCAGCTCCCAACGGGAATTACCCAACGGGCGAGGGCAACACCATCACCATCTCGAACAGCAACTCCTACACCTTCGACTGGTCATCCACCTGGCCGGTGACCTGCGTGATCGTCGCCGGTGGGAACCAGGCGAACGTTTTCTACTACCCGGGCGGCGCATACGGCGACACGTCCCTGTACGCCCCCCTCAACCCGAACACGCCCGATCCGAGCGACACCTTCCAGGTCAGCCACGTCACATTCTGCTACAACGGGGGAGAGCGACCCCCCGAGATACCCGCGCTCCCCCTCCTGGCGATTCCGACAGGGCTGGCGGTCGTGGGACTCATCGTCCGAAAGAACCGGGAGATCCGCTAGATCCTCCTCCAGCCAGACCGGGACCTGCTCCAAGGAATGGACCAGCCCTGCAAAGGCAGGCGCAGCAGCTCGGAGGACATCCTGGCAGGGACTGCCTCGGCCTCGGTGAGAAAGAGTTCCCGAATCGCAGACAATAGATCCCCTAAGCGAAGCACGGCACATGGGCTCCCTCGCTCTCTGAAGGGCTCGTGTGCCGGGTCGACCCCTGCAGGAATCGAGCCCTATCTTGATCCGTTCTCAGACGCGGACAGTGGAGGCGACGAGGAGACCCGCATCAAGGTGCGCGCCGAGGCCGAGAACTGCCTCGATGCCATGGTGACCAGTATGCGGAGGGAATGCGCCGACACCTTGAGGAAGCTGGGCGACACGATCGACCTGAGCTGGAAGTAGTAGGGGGATCCGGCCAGTCCAGCGCTGAAGCGGTATGACGACGACCCTCACATTCTCTGGCTCAGGAATCAACGCCTAGAAGCCAACTCGCCGAAACATCCATTTCATCCGTTACTCTTCCTTGTTACTTGTTACGGGTACTGTAGACTTATTCTTGGTCGCTGCTCGCTAGAACTTGCTCTTGCAAGCAGAACTCACTTGCTTCCAAGGCATCTGTCATTCTTGGCTAGACTGATCTTATCCATGCCACTCCTCGGAACTGACCGAAAGAATAGAAAGTCCTCAGGTGCAGGAGGGGAAGGTCCCCGAAATAGGAGCCAGCAACGACTAGTGTTCTGCACTTGAGGGTTTCAAGAAATGGTACAGGCGATGTAGCACAAACGATTTAAGTAGAAAGCTTCCATGGAAAGGTGCCGAGGTGCTCCCCGACGAAGGCATTCGGTAGGTTGTTGGCCACATGAACGTATCGGAAGATATGCTACGTCTGCTTTTGAGCAAGAAGAGTAGACAGAATAGCCAATCCTACCATGACAATGCCAAGTGGCTGGGCAAGAACTTTGAGAAACAGAGAAAGGAGAATCCAGACAAGATCGTCATTGTTCTTGATGGGGCAATATGGGATGTGGCTAAGAATCCCTATGAAGTATACCAGAAACTTGCAGAGTTGCCTAGAGGGAAGCAACTTCAAGCGTACATAGAACACATTCCTGGCAAAGGAAAGACCCTACTCTATTAGGTGAAGGGAATGTGTAGGGGATTCTACGATGAGTATGGGAGACTAGCGATATTTGCTTGGGTGCTATTCCCTGCTCATCTCAAACATATCAAGAATGGGGAAGAGGGACCTCCTTTCTTGAAATTCAACATCGATACCGGAGCCGATAACACGATCGTGAGTCCATTTGAAGTGATCAAGCTTGGCATCAGGTATCAGGAAGATCCGGATGGGACTTGGATACCATTCTTCGGAGGCAGGCCCCTAGATGAAGGGGGAGGCGCACTTGGGATCGGAGGTAACATACGCACCTTCAAAGTTAACAATGTAACAATAGCATTTCCGAGCTTGGTTGAGAACTATCCTGACCGTATTGAGATGCATATTGAATCTCTGGATGAGATAATGATCATGGAAGGGAGCCCTGTCGGGCTTCCGAATCTTCTGGGAAGAGACATCATTGACCGTTTCGACTTGGCGTGTTGTTCCTCTACGCCCCAGGTCAACCTGGTCAGGAATGGCAAGTGCCTTGGAAGCTATCAAGTGAGGACAGTCACAATACCCGCAAGTGGCAGCAGCCTTCTTGGGTAGAGCCACCAAGAATAAGTTCACAGAACCCTTGTTACGCAATCCTTATATCCATCAGGGCCGAGATACTGCCCAGGGGATCCATCCCCCGGAGGAAGGGGCAAGGACTGGCCATGACGCGCAGAACTAGGGGATCGGAGGCCTTGCCGCCGATGATCCTTGCCATCGCTAGCCTGATAGGTTTTGCGATCGGGGATTCACCAGACTCTGTAGCGGGAGGACAGACAAACGAGGTCTACGTGGGGTTCGGCACCAGCTACCACTACGGCGTGCAGGGCGACAGCTTCGCCAACAGCCAAGTGACGGGCAGCAAGAACTGGTTCACGCGCCTGCAGAGAAGAGAAGCCGGGGGGGTACCGGTTAGAGATGTGAGGCTGAGGTTGCACAGCACGCTTACACTCGATCAGATAAAGCCAAGCCCCAACGCCACGGGGCCTCCGACCTACGACTGGTACTTCGGAGATGTTCCCGACGAGTCGGGCATGACAGTGAACGTGGGCCCCGGGCCCTCGGTCCCCTTCACCCCCGGCTTCGATGCCTCCCGGTCAGCCGACAAGACCACCTTCACGGCGCCAGGGAACCAAACGCTAACGATAGTGATCACGCCCCGGGCACAGATGGACGCCCTATCCATCGATGTCGCGATCTGCCGGGATGAATGTGCAGCGGCCATCATCGTCTTCCCGGCAACGGACGAGACAAGGGGCATAATGGTCTCTGACGACGGGCAGAAGCTGAACATACATCTTCAAAGCCCTGTCCCGGGAACGAACTACACATTCACGATGATCACAGAGGTGACGCCAAGAGTGCCTGAGGTCGAGTTCATGCCCAAGGTGGACATTTGCTGGACGGAGCCCGTCGCCTCAGGCACTGCAAGCGGAAGCTCGGCTTCCCATTCCATGCCCGATCTGGGCGCATGGATCTGGAGCGCCTCGGGCACATACGACTGGCGATGGCAGGAGAGTCTGGGAAGAAGCGTGGGCTTCGACGGCTACTGCAGTTGGCCGAGGGACACGA
>CAYVLA010000152.1:0-7170 GCA_964452145.1 Hadarchaeota archaeon (SeqCode) | reverse complement strand
CGAACAGCGCACGTCACGATCGAACAGTCCTTCGATGCGCTTGGGGATTGGATCAGACACGTCCACTTCCACGATGGTGATGATCGGGACGGCGGTCTGAAGATGCTGCCCATCGGTCAGGGCGTCATTGACCATCGGACTGCTGTTCGCCTTCTGAAAGGTGCAGGATACGACGGCTATCTCAGCGGTGAGTGGATCAACTGGGAGCCATGGGAGGTGCATCTGCCGCGGGAACTGGCGAGCATGAAGGGATACGAGAGAGAGCTCTGACCGTCCGATCACACCTTCGCGTAGGGCTTCGCTGGCCTGCGGTCACGCCAGTCTCTTTCTCGTCGGAAAGGTCACAGGGGGGAGGACATCTACGACAGCCTGGTCGTCGAGACTGCTCTGTAAAGTCTGCGGCGGATCATTAGGGACCACAGAATGGCTCCTGAGATGCGGATATGCCGCAGACCACCAGCCATTCTATCAGGTAGATCCAGGCGAGGGAAGTGTCCTTGAGCTTGATCGCCTTAACGTTTAGGATGTTCCAGGCGAGGTGGATCTCCTCGAACAGGTCCGAGGTCATCTCGTACTCGCCCCTACGGTAGTGCTCCTCCGCTTCCTTCTCCAAGGCATCGATTCCCGCCAATTCATCGTAGAGGGGAACGGTCTTGGCTCCGAAGTGCTCTATGAACTCGAGAAGGGAAACGAGCATGGACTTCCTTGCGATGTGGGTGTTGATCTCGTTCCTGAGGCGATGGGCCTGGTATATGTCCTCCGGGGTATCCTTCCCAGCTCCGAGGTAGGTTAGGTAGATGAGGAAATCCTGCCACCAGTCCCACTCCTCCTGCATCCTCCCGCCGCCGCCAACGCTGTAGAAGACCTGGGTCTCTCCCAGGGATACTCCTTGGCCGTATCGCCACCAGGCAATCCACGGATAGGCATTCCTCTTGGGCACAGCCTCCGTGACCAGGGTTGCTCCCTGTCGAAGGGATACCCGGTTCAGGACGGCAATGCCAGGAGAGGTTTCCCACGGGAGACGCCGCAGCGGGTGCTTGGGGTCCACGAACCTGGGCTCCAAATGGAGCCCGGCGAACTGGGATGGATTGTATCCGCCCAGGGAGTTCAACGGAAGCACTTCGTCAAGGATGGTCTCCTCCCATGATGGGTTGAGTTGCTCGCCCTGGCCTCCCCAGCAACAGTCGCCGCCCCACATGGAGATGCACAATCCATGCTCTTGGATTCCCCGGACAAACCAGTTGATCCACTTCCGATCGAAGAGGACCCCTGCTTCCTGTGGGTGTGCGTGGCAAACATCATGGAGGATCACAAGATCGTATTCATCCAACAGTTGGTCATAGGTCCTCGGCATGTAGATTCTGAGCTTTCGGTTGACCTGCTCCGGTCTGATTGCGCCGCTCCATATATCGAAGGGGGCCACGGTCTGGACGGCGATGACGTCTACTGCGGGGTCGGGTCTGATCAAGAGATCCCTTCGGTATCCCCCGCTGAACCAGCTGTTCCCGCACATGTAGAGCACATCAACGATTGCAGGGTCGCGGGCAGCCTGTGCCACCATCGACTGCCCTAGCACAAGAAGGATGGATGCTGCAAGGAGCCGGGGAACCACGAATCGCTGCCGTAATGAAAGATCCTGCTCCAGCTGAAACCCGGCGGCCTTCATCTCCTCGAGCATCGTCTCCTTGGGAACGAAGTGACCGAACGCTCCCCGGAAGCTGAGCCGGCTACCGCCCCGGTATTCTATGATCGCCCCTTCCCCCAGGGGCCAGCATACCCCCGAGTCTGCTGAAGTATGCCGTGCGATCATCGACGTGATGGGTCACGTTGCGCATGAATATCAGGTCCACGCTTTCCTCCGGCAAGGTTGGCCCAGTATCCTTTGCGAGGATGGTTTTGACGTTTGTATGTCCCCTCTGCCCGGCTCCGTTCCTCACGGACTCCAGAAGCCTGGCATCGGTGTCAACTGCGTACACCCTTCCATCTGGACCCACGGCTTCGGCCAAAGCTGAGTGAGAAATGGCCTCCACCCGAACCTACATCGGCGACGGTCTGTCCCTGGCGCAGCTCGAGAGCTGCTAGCACCTCATCTGGCTTGCTTTTCGAACTCGAAGCCTTCCGGTTTGACATCGCTACTTTCTTGGTCATCGCGCTTTTAAGTGGAAAGAGGTCAGATGAACGTTGGACATGTGTTGCACCGATCTCGGACGACACGGCCCTGTCGATGCCGGGACAGGTATCTGACAAGGGCCAGAAGGCCAGCTACGAAGTCGACGAAAGTATCTTAAGATCGGGTGCCCATCCGGGCCTGATGGGCGGGAGATATCGACGAAGAAGAAGGCTCGGCCGTCCACCGAAGGACAGGGTCCTGGCCGCTGATCCCGGCCCGAGGCGCTTCAACCCCTTCATCCCCCATGCTGGGCCTCCTGGGTCCGGGGAACGACCAGGGAGCATCGAGATGACGGCGGATGAGTACGAAGCCTATCGATTGACCGAATACCTCGGTTTGAGCCAAGAGGAAGCTGCTCAGAAGATGGGGATCTCCAGAGGCACACTTTGGAGAATCCTAGAATCGGCGAAGAAGAAGCTTGCGCGCATGATGGTGGAGCGTCGCAAGCTTCAGGTCTCGGGCGGCCACTACGTGGTGAGCGCGACCAAGGAAGGCAGGCAAAAGGGCAAAGCCACCCAATAGGTGCGTTTCCGTTTTGGAGGTCGCAGGCGCATTCTGCCCAGCCCAGTCGGGCCTGCTTGGTACGGACGATGAAGAACACAGGTTATTGGGCAAATCTTCACTTCGCGTATCTGTGAAGAAACGGTCCGTTCACCCCCTGGAGGTTCAGGACCAAGTCATCGACGCAACTCGCAATACGACCTTGATTCGCCAGGCTGTGTGCGGTGATCCAAGATCCACCGGGTAACCTCGGATCAGCCATGGTCGTCAGCACAATACGTCTGCAGTCGAATCTCCCTTCGCCCGGGATCCGGGTTGGGAATATGCGTGCAGCAATCAGCCTAGATGGCGGCCCTTTCCCGCGTCATCGCTGACCCACACTTGGGACACTTCTGCCTGTAGCAGGGCACGCCGACCTGATGGGGAACGGTATGACCACAGGCTGGGCAAATACAGTTGCCTCCCGGGCCCACGGCATAGCCGCCGCCTCGACCGCGGCCGCCCAGACCTGTCCCTCTTCCTGCTGCTTCACGACCTCCTCGTCCGGCCATCCTCTACTCACCTTTTGTGTGTATGAACGCTAACGAGATAAACGTTTTTGCGAATGATCCATCCCGGCTACTTCGCCAGACCGATCAACATCGTGGCTACGCGTCAAGAAAGGAGCCGTTTGGGCGTCTATGTGATGAAGACCCGATCACATACCCGCTGCCAGACCTCGTTGATGAGCCCTGCCATGCTTGACTGGCCAAGCTCGATCACGGTCTTGAACTGGGTCATGGCCCTAGTCATGATGTGATCGTATGGAAGCCTTCCCAGCAGTTCAATTCCGCGACCCGAGCAGTAGCCGGCGATACCCTCGGCTCTGGACGGGTTGATCGTGGCCTTGTTTATGCACACTCCAGCAGGAATGCCGAAGTGTTCGGCCAGTGCCAACGCTCTCTTCATGTCCTCCTCCGCCGAGATGGTGGGTTCGGTTACCACAACGAGGTAGTCGGCCCCGGAAATCGAGGCGATTACAGGGCACCCGATGCCAGGCGGGCCGTCAACGATGATCAGCTCCTTTCCTCGATCTCGGGCAAGAGTTCTGGTCACCTGCTTCACCTCGCTGACCAGCTTGCCAGAGACCTCCTCCCCTGTATCAAGCTTGGCATGGACCATGGGGCCGAATCTCGTGTCTGATATGAACAGCACGCCCGATCTCCTTGCCTTGAAGGCTACTGCCCCAGCCGGGCAGACCAGCTGGCAGACCCCACAGTTCTCGCACCGGAACTCACCGACGGCGAAATCCTCGGAGATAGCCCCAAATCGGCATGCCTCTAAACAAGCCCTGCATCTCGTGCAGAGGCCAGAATCAATGGCTGCGACCTGGCTGCCAACGAAGTCCCGCTTCTCCCTGATGATGGGGCTGGTCAGGATGTGAAGGTCGGGGGCATCAACGTCGCAGTCAGCGAGAATGGGCTCATCTGCAAGGGATGCAAAGGCGCCTGCAAGCGAGGTCTTGCCCGTTCCGCCCTTCCCGCTGATGACAACGATCTCTTTCACGAGGCCAACTCCACAATCTCGGAATACAGCTGTCGGAACCGATCAGCCCATTCGGGCATCAGCTCTGTGAACGGTGTTCCCTCCGAGCAGGCTCTCGCTATCTGCATGCTCTCGGGGATGCTGAGCAGGATCGGTATGCCCTCCTTCTCGCAATACCTCTCCACCCCATCGTCCCCGATGCCCACCCTGTTCACGAGTACACCGATCTCCAGCCTCATTGCCGTTGCAAGGTCGACGGCGGCTCTGAGGTCGGCTAGGCCGAATGGCGTCGGCTCCGTGACCAGAAGTACGAAATCTGAACCCCTCAAGCACTCGATCACCGGGCATCCCGTTCCAGGGGGCACGTCAAGTATGGCTGTTAAGCCCTTCGATATCCGGTTCTTCACAGCCGCGATGACGGGGGTGGCCATGGGCTGCCCGACGTTGAGAACCCCTCTTATGAAGTGCAGATCGTCCTGCCTCCCTTCCTCAACGACTCCCAGCTGGGTCACTGTCTCCGATATCGCTGCCCTTGGACAAACCAACGTGCACCCGCCACAACCGTTGCACAGCTCTTCAAAGAACAGGATATCCTTAGGCAAAACGGCCAGGGCGTTCTTTCTGCAGAACCTCGAGCACTCGCCGCAGAGGTTGCACTTGTGTTTGTCTATCACTGGAATTCTTTTGTCGACCCGCTCTACTAGCCGGAGCTTCATGTTCAGGAACATGTGGCAGTTCGGTTCCTCAACGTCGCAGTCCAGAAGCTGGGCCTTGCCGATGGCAAGCGCCAGGTTGGTGGCGATCGTGGTCTTGCCGGTGCCGCCCTTCCCGCTGGCAATCGCTATCCGCATCCTACCCCGACCAGCGAGTCATCTTCGATGTTCAGCGCAGGCGTTCTTGTCCGTGGCTTCCGAGAGCCTGCCCGCCTTGAATGCCTGGATGACCGAGTCCACGCTCCCTGCGGCACCAACGAAGACCCTGATCCCCATCTCTTCGAACATGCCGATGGCCCGGGGCCCGATCCCTGAGCAGAATATGGCATCGACCTTTGCGTCCGACACGATTGTGGGCGCTTTGCCCATGCCTCCGAAGTGCTCAGATACGTTGTCGATGATCTCCACCTGTGATGTCTCTGTGTCCACGATGGTGAAAGTCGGAGCTCTGCCGAAATGCTCCGATACCTGATCCTTTAATCCTTTTCCGTCTGCGGTGGGAATTGCGAGTCGCATCTTTGCCACCGAAATCACATTTTAGCCAATGCTCAAAAATGGTTGCTACAGAGTCAGGTTTTGCTGCTCTCATACACTCTGTACGCGGGGCAGTGCGGGGTACGCCTATCGATGAAAAGACTGATTGTTCCCTTGTTGACTAGGAGGCGATCCGGCAGAGGGTTTGTCTGCCATCAGTATCTGCCCTTGCCTGACCACCATGCTCGGAAATTCTGGCTAGCGGGATTCTCGCCGATTGCCGGAGCTCTCTTATGCTTCCCGCAGCATGGCTTGCAGCTTGTCCAGACTGACCTGCACGTTTTCGACACGAAGCACCGTTTCACTATGAGAGCGGCATGCCATACTCGGGATTGCACTTTCAGGTACAAAGCCCCAGCTTCCAGTTCGCAAATCGCGAGCTTCAGTGGCCGGAAGGGGAGGCCGTTGCTGAACCGGTCACTAGGTCTTGAGTGTTACCTCTTCGGGATGGTTCCTTCCAGAGGCTCATTCTGTTCTGCTCAGCTCATCGAGTCTTTGCTTAACCCGAGACAGCTCATCTTCAAGGGACTTCATGTGTTGTTCGAGTGCTGCCCGCTCGTCCTCCTTCGATAAAGCGCCGAACGGGGAGGGCCAGGCACCCGCGTAGCCGGGTGGGTTGTACTGGGTTGAAGGCCAGTGGGGAGTGTAGGGATCGATCGGTCCATACATGCCTGTCCACCACCATCTGGGCAGCCATGGGAATCGGAAACACCTGCCCCCGTAAGCAGGCCAACCGTAGTACGGAGCCATCATCCAGCCGATTCGTCCCATTCCAAATGGCAAGTTCATTCACCTCTTGATAGACTTCTCACCATGGGCGACGGTAGGGAGAACCCCAGACGGGCGCGCCCGTGGGGTAGCCGTACCAAGCATATCCGGCCCAAGGACCGTAGCCACTCGTCATCCATGGCGAATAGAACGGATTGGTGTAGGGTTCGCTCCACGGAGCGAAGGCCGGATAGCCCCAACCGGCCGAGCGCCACGGTGAGAAGAAGCCGCGAGCTTGTGGATAACCCCAGGGGCCGAAGGCCCTTCCAAATCCTCCTCTGCCGAATCCGCCTCTTGGCATACGCATCAGCGATCTTATGTTCATACGCACAGAGTTAAATCTATTCCCATTCGTTCACAGATGAAAGGCATTCGAAGGCAACAATTATCAGACCCGTTACGTCGGCAGCTGCAGTGTACGTCTTCGGACCAGTTCCCTCGCGTAGGCTCGGTGCCTCCTTGGGGATCGATCTTGTGAGATACAAGACATGCAGTTTCGATTGCATCTACTGTCAACTCGGCAGAACGACCTGCAGGACGATCGAGAGGAAGGAATACGTTCCTCACGAAAAGGTACTGGAGGAGGTGCAGGGATTCGTCGCAGATGGAGGGCAGGCTGATTATGTTACACTTTCAGGTTCGGGTGAACCCACGCTGAACTGCTGTGCCGGCGCGGTGCTGCGCGGCATAGAGAAGATGACTGATATCCCGACCGCCGTTCTCACTAACTCGTCTCTGATCCATCTGAAAAGGGTGCGAGATGAGCTTGATGCTGCGGATCTGGTGATTCCCTCGCTCGATGCGGCCACGGAGCCAGAATTCCAGGCCATAAACCGGCCAGACCCGTCTCTAAAGCTTGAGAGACTTGTGGATGGGCTAGTTCAGTTCTCACGCTCGTATGCAGGCCGGGTTTGGCTGGAGGTGATGATTGTCGCCGGCTACAACGATGACGAGGCGCAG
>CAYVLA010000151.1:3345-7189 GCA_964452145.1 Hadarchaeota archaeon (SeqCode) | reverse complement strand
TGACCCTGGATACCAACGTCTTTGTACCTGCCCTGAGAGGCGACGAGCCGTACAGCCAAGGGGGCCGTGGGACGCTGGGAGAGGTGCGGGAAGACTTCATCCTCGGCGGAGCCCGGGAGCCTTCGCGGATGGATGTGGCATGATGGAAGAATATTGTCAATCCGCCTCATATGTGGCTAAACAACAAATATATGTCGTTGCCGCCCAGGGATGCAGGTGAAGGCCCTGTCGGTCGAGGTCGGCAGGTATGGACGTCTCGTTCTTCCCAAGAAGCTCAGAGATCAGTACGGGATCCGGGAGGGCACGAGGCTGATCGTGACCGGGCTGGAGGATCGCATCACGCTCCTGCCTGTGAAGAGCTACGATAGCCCAACCCAGGCGCTCTACGGCAGCGTGCGACCCGACGAACCGGTGGACGAGCCCAAGCAGGTCGCCAGGGAGCATATGCGGGGCAGGCTGACCGACCAGCTCTAGGTGGCGGGGATCGGAGTGCGGTTCGTCGACACCAACGTCTTCATCTATGCGGTCACGGCTCACCCGCGCTTCGGCGAGACCGCTAGGCTGATCCTCGAACGCATAGAGAGGGGAGAAGAGGCCGCCACCTCGACCCTGGTTCTGTGCGAGGTGGCATGGGTCCTGGAGGTCATGGGCAAGCAGGGGCTCGTCAAGACCGTTCTGGAGAAGATACTCTCATACGGGAAGCTCAGGATACTCGGCTTCGGCGAGGAGGAGCTGTTGACGGGGGCGGGAAACATGGCGACGAGCCGGCTGGACTTCAACGATGGCGTGAACGTGGCCGTCATGTACAGGGAGGGCATACAGGAGGCCTACTCGAACGACTCAAAGCACCTCGGCCGAGCTGATGGGATCAGGCTCATATTCGAGTGAGCCTGGTTTGAACGCCAATGGCGGGTCTCCGGAAGCGACGTCTCAGGGATCCGCCTTGCCCGATGTCTGGATGCCCCCGGGCCACACGAGCACCCGGGCCTATCCTTGTCTTTTGGCCTCGGCGCGCAGGCTTCGGGATCATCCCGGGCCCCATGGTCGCCTGCCCCCGCCGAGAGAAAGGAAACCGCGCCGGCGAGAGGGATGGAGCACTACGCGATCTTCGCCAAGAGCTTCCGGGAGAGAATCGAGGAGGAAGACGTGCTGCTCTTCGACTTGGAGAATCTGGAGCAGGTCTCGAGGAGCCAGTTGCGAGCCTGAAGAGCCTAAAGGCTTGACAAGTCATGCCAGCCCGTCGACGCAGTCCATCGACTGCCGCCGTTCGGCCCGACGATTCCGAACCGGCCGGCGTCCGGCCAACCCTCTCTGAGAGGCGGGCTGCCCCGACGCTGTGAAGACTTGAATCGAGGCGGCGTGGCGGAAGAATCCTTTGAAGAGCCCGTCCGTGTCTAGGCCTGGTCGGGGGAGACCTTGGAGCCAGCCAGGTGGCTGAAGACCGTCCTCCTCTTCCCGGATCCATGGAGAGGCAGATCATCCACCACCCGTGTCTCAACAACAAGCCGGCCACCAAGGCGTTCGCGCAGGGCCTTCACGCCCGCTATCGAGGCCGGATCAAGCCCATGGTCCTTCAATACAAGGCTGAGCAGTAGATGTCCCTTCTCACGCTGCGTCGCCTCGAATATGAGGATCTCGGGGCTGCTCCCAAGTGAACCGGACAGGATTCTGGGCGAGATCAGCCCCCCGTCCCCATCCACGATGAACGAGTCATCCTTCCCTTCAATTCTGGTCAGGGTGGCGAGCTTCCTGCCGCAGGGGCACTCCTCATCCGACCCTCGGACGGCCAGATCTCCGGTATCATACCTGATCAGGGGCATGGCCCTGTTGTTCAAGTCGGTGCAGACCACCCTGCCCCTCTCCCCCGGCGATACCTCCTCAAGGTCGTCGTCAAGTATCTCGACCACCTGCTCGGGCAGGACATGGTATGATCCCTCCTCACACTCCCAGGCGATCCGCTGAAACTCGGCCGAACCATACTGGTCACGGACCACAGCGCCTAGAACATCCTCAAAGAGCTGTCTCTGCGAATCGAAGAGGATCTCTCCGTTGCTCAGGACGAGGCCGACCCTGAACCTGATCCCCTCCTTCAGCGCCGCGAGGCACAGCAGCTGCAGAATGGACGGGGTGACATAGAGGACGTGGGGTGACCAGGAGGCCAGCCGCCTGACGGCCTCCCCCTGATCCTCAAAGCTCGAGAAGAAGTGGGTCCGCAGAAAGCCGAACGACTCGTACCACCTCCTCGGCTTGGGCGAGACCGCGTAGTCCCTTGCCAACCTGTGCCAGGGCCGCATGCCGGACTCGAACATGGTGAAGCGCTCAAGAGCCTTCCCTATTCGGGCCGCGTGCCAGTCAGAGTAGTACACACCGGGGGTGCCGGAAGAGCCCGAGCTCCGATTCTTCCAGAGCCTGGAAGGATCCATGGATGGGTTCAGCATGGAGCCACGACTTGTCATGACGAGCTCCTTGGTCACGATCGGCAGCCGGGCTAGACGCCTGTAGGGATCCGAGTCCCGTTCATCCCACCAAGCATCGCGGTAGAAGGGTATGCTGCTTCCTGCGAAATCCAGTGCAGCCCTGAGCTTGGCCATCTGGTACCGCCGCACCGCATCCGAGTCACGGTACTCAAGACGCCTGAGCCTGCTCATGTAGAAGGCCTCGCTGAGCGCCGTTCCCAGTTCCCGGCACCGAACCCGGGGATGGCCCAACAACTATGATACACCCCGCACCCCAAACCTCCTGCAGGTGAGAGGCTCGCTTACGGTGAGTTCCTCCAATGCGGTCGGGTCACTTCGCAGAGATCGGCTCTGGCCCGGCTCCGCCCGGATCCTTGATGGCCCATGCCCAGTGAGATTCCCCGATTCCTCTAGGCATCCGAGCCTGGCCATCTGTTCCCATTCCCTGACGGGGGCCGACTCTGAGAGGATCTCCATGGTGCGTCCGCGCGGATCATTCGGCATACTGATTCAGCCCCTCCCTGCTGGGAGCCACTCTTGCATTAAATAGCTATCAGGTGCCTGATCGACTGCCATCTGACTGGAACTCGGGCATGTCGAGCATCATTTCCTGAAGGCGGTCAAAGGGGCCGGATTCCGGAATATCGGACGGCGAGGGCATGTTGATAGTGTTCGGTAAGCCCACATATGTTGCACCTTGCGTGGGGTGGGTTTGCTGGTGTTCTTGTTGGAGAAGTGGGAGACGGCTGAGAAGAGGCTCAGGATCTTGACGGAGGTTGTACAGAGAGGGGGCCCTGTTATAGGTCTGGTAGTCTCTTATTCTCCGCTGGCATAGCCTCCGCTAGGTGTCGGGCGAGAGCCAGTCTCTGACTGCCCAACTACCTTGACAAGCCATGGGTAAGCTTCGAGCAACGGTTTGGGCAGCAACTCCTCGGGCGAACACGCCGCAGCCATACCGATGAGTTCGTCTCTTGGCCTAACGCTTCGATCCTAAGGGCAAACAAAGTGAGAGAAAAGGCCAGCCAGACCGCCATAATGGCCAACTAATCTGCATGATCAGCACAGTTGTGGGTCATGTTTATAAGACCCGCCGTCCCAAAAAAAAGGGCCATTCGGCGGTGAAGGCATGACAGTAGACCGGAGCCCTACGGAGCATCCGAACGGCCCAGTCAGGACGCAAGGCATCGTTGGATGAGCGGACCCAGGGGTGATTGAGGCTTGCCCGGGAAGCGATTGGAACCGGCGAGCAGGAATCCCGGCAACCATGCCGTGGCTGAACAAGATCGACTCAGAGCCGTCTTCAAGGGGGCGAGGCACGCCCAGGTTCTGCTTGACAAAGACGGGCGCATCCTCGACATCAACAAAGTCGGCACCGAGATCTTCGGCGC
>CAYVLA010000151.1:0-3335 GCA_964452145.1 Hadarchaeota archaeon (SeqCode) | reverse complement strand
CAGGGGTCACCATGAGGAACAAGCGGGGCAGGCAGATCCATCTTGAGTGTTCGGGTTCTGTGGTACGGTCCGGTGGGGAGCGGTGCGTTCTGGTGACGGCCAGGGATGTAACCGAGTTCAGGCAGGAGGCAGAAGCCCTGGCGAGGGAGAACCAGCTGCGCACCCTGATCGATGCGATGCCCGACCACATATTCATCAAGGACGCCCAGAGCCGGTTCGTCACCACCAACGTGGGCCATCTGAAGACGCTGGGCGTCGGGAAGCTGGAGGACGTGATCGGGAAGACCGACTTCGACTTCTTCCCGCGCGAGCTCGCCGAGGCATACTACGCCGATGAGCAGGAGGTGGTGCGTACCGGCGAGGCGCTGGTGGCCCGGGAGGAGGTCGTTACGGATCCTTCCGGAGCGAGGAGATGGTTCCTCACCACCAAGGTCCCGCTCCGCGGGGGAGACGGATCGGTCGTCGGAGTTGTCGGGATCAGCCGGGACATAACGGGAAGGAAGCGATCCGAGGAGTCCCTGGCGGAGAGCGAAGCAAGATACCGGGAGCTTGCGGACAGCATCACCGGTGTCTTCTTCGCCTTCGATAGGAATCTGAGGTACACCTACTGGAACAGGGCGTCCGAGACCTTGACCGGGATCAAGGCCCAGGATGCGCTCGGGAAGAGCCTGACGGAGCTGTTCCCGGACACCCCCGAGACCAGGAGGGCCGAGCAGGTCTACAGGGAGGTGCTGGAAACCGGCCGATCCCGCAGCTTTGTGAACAGGTACACCTCGGGGGGCAGGGAGTACTTCTTCGAGATCGATGCGTACCCTTCGAGGGGCGGGCTCTCCGTCTTCGCGAGGGATATCACCGAGAGGAAGGCGGCTGAGGCCGAGCTGAGGCGCTACTCGGAGCACCTGAAGGAGCTGGTTGAGGAGCGGACCCGTCAGCTGAGGGACGCCGAGCGCCTAGCCACCATCGGCGAGGTCACGGCCATGGTCGGCCACGATCTGCGCAACCCGCTGCAGGCGATAGTGAACAGCATCTACCTGGCGAAGAGGAGGACGAACTCTCTGATAGTTGCCGACGAGGCTGTGGAGGGAAGGCAGGTCCTGCAGGATCTGTTGGACGGGATCGGTGAACGTGTGAAGTACATGAACAAGATCGTGTCCGATCTTCAGGACTACGCCCGGCCGATCAAACTCAAATCGACCGAGACGGACATGATCCAGCTGGTCGAGGCCGCCATCTCGGATGCGCGAATTCCCGAGACCATCACCGTGACCACGACGGCCGATGATGACTTCCCGGGGCTGAGGATCGACCGAGACCTGATGAGGCGGGTCTTGGACAACCTCGTGTTGAACGCGGTGCAGGCCATGCCGGATGGAGGCCGGCTGTCGCTGGTGCTGCGGAGGGAGGGCGATGCCGCGGCGATCGAGATCCGGGACACGGGCCGGGGAATATCCGAGGAGGACATGAAGAGGCTCTTCACCCCCCTGTTCACGACCAAGCCGCAGGGCCAGGGCTTCGGTCTCTGTGTGTGTAAGAGGTTCGTGGAGGCCCACGATGGAAGCATTGAGGTGAAGAGCAGTCCCGGCAAGGGGACGACCGTGACGGTGCGGCTGCCTCTCGGCCAATGATGCCGGAAGCATGACGCGTCTGCCCGTTCGGTGGCCCCGGCAGATCGGCTTGGCCGGCTGGTCACCGAATGCCGTACTGCCGAACGGCACTGGCATGCGGGAGAAGCTGTTGACGCGAACTGGTGATCGACGACCGGGCCTCATCCCTCCGCAGCCAGGCATGCTGATGGCGTCGTATCCGTCTCTTCCTGCCACGGTGCCAGTTCGATCGGGATAGTGGTGCTGGGGGCCACGCCCGGTCTCATCTCGCGCTCCAGGGGGCCCGACGACCTTGTCGTGCCCGGGCAGGCGCGCGTCGAAGCAGCATATCCACACATCGGTATCGACGAAGATCATGGGGCCTCGCGGATTCTCTTGATCTCGATCGGGTGCTTGCTGGGCACTGGTGAGCCTTCCTTGTTGAACCCCCACATCTGGTCGCGGACTGAGGCGTTGCCTGGAATCGGATTCCTGTTGGAGGCTCTCCACCTGTCCCTCGAATTCACGGCATCCTTCGCCCGGATGCACGGTGGTCGACCGGCTCGCCGTTTCACGGTTGTGGGCTCTGCGGCGATCTCTTCCTCTTGAGGAAGTAGATCCCACCGGCGCCAACGACCGCGCAGGCGGCTATCACGCCGGCCAGAAGACCTGCGCCCAGCGGTTTGGCGACCTCTCCCGCGAGCATGGCGCGTTCGCTCTCGTCTATGTATTCCTGGGCGTAGGGATGGCCCGGATAAAGGGAGAGCACCTCCTTCATCCTTGCGACCGCCTTGCGGCAATCCCTGCTCCAGAAGGCGTTCAGGGCCTCGGCGTATTTCGCGTCGATGGCGCTGTGCTCGTTCTCCACGTTCAGCTCCTTCATGAACTGCTTGCCCAGGTTTATCGGCATGAGGAACTTGATCGCCTCCACCCCCGTCTCAGGACCTGCCCCGAAGGTGGCGATCCCGATCACCTCCCCCTTCTCGTTGTAGGCGGGCCCGCCGCTGTTGCCGTGGTTTATCGCCGCATCGCTCTGAAGCGCCTCCACGCCCGTCCTCAGCGTCCTCTTGGCGCTGATCACGCCCTGGGTAACGGTTGGCTCGAGCATCGAGGCCGGCCTGAAGAACTCCTCCGCCTTAGTGCCGGGGTAGCCGATGACGAAGACGGAGTCCCCGACCTGGACCTTGCTCGAATCCCCCAGGGTCACCGTCGGGAGGGGATGGGGCGTCTCGACCTTGATGATGGCCACGTCCTGCCCCCAGCTCCACTCCCCCTCGATCTTCTCGCACACCGTGCCCTGCTTCCTCACAGCGGCCGGCCAGCTCTTTATCTTCAGGTCCTCCCCGGGGGAGGCGATGCCGTTGAAGACGTAGTGGTTCACCGTGACGTCCGTTATCTGACCGTTCTGCGAGAAGTAGGTGAGGAATTTCTCAAACAGTATCTGCACGATCTGTTCCTTGTCCTGGGGAGGGATGTTGTAGTACTGTGAAGCCTCCGCGTACAGCTCGGCCTGGAAGCTGCGCGCGAGCTGGTTCATCAGCATCATCGTCGGATTCTCGCCTGCAAGCACCACGTGCGCGTTCGTGACTATGTAGCCGTCGGGGGAGACTATGAACCCGGTCCCGCTTGCGCCGGCCATGACCTGCTGGGTCAGGAGCCTTGCCCCGGTCCCCTCCTCCCTTACGATCACAAGGGATCGCGCGTTCTCAACGACGTTTCCGGTTTGCTGGCCGCCGCCGACCCTGGTGTAGG
>CAYVLA010000150.1:0-7241 GCA_964452145.1 Hadarchaeota archaeon (SeqCode) | reverse complement strand
ACGGGTTTGGCTGGAGGTGATGATTGTCGCCGGCTACAACGATGACGAGGCGCAGATCCACCCGATCTCGGATGCCGTATCCCGCATAGATCCAGAGAAGGTTCAACTCAACACCGTTGTACGGCCTCCGTCGGAAGATTTCGCCAAACCGGTCTCTGAAGGGCGTTTGAGAGAGATCTCGCACAGACTTGGCGCAGAGGTCATTCCTGAGTTCGAGGGTTACGCGAAGGCCCGCAGCGAGGATATCGAGAGCCGTTTGATATCCCTGCTTAGCAGGCGGCCTTGCACCGTGTCGGATATCTGTGTCTCCCTGGGCTTGCATGTGCAGGAAGCCCTGAAGCATCTTCGGGAACTCGAGAACGCGGGCGTCGTCGTCATGCAGGGGCCGGGGGGAGGACACTATTACTCTTATCGCGCGCCAGATCGAGGGACCGAGATCTGAACCTCGGAGCGGGGGTTTCTGCGGTTCTGTATCTTGTACTGAGACGTGCCGCCGCGGGCGAAAGTGTTAAATACAGTTCCGTGCGTATGCTAATAAGTGCCAAGGGACATCTTCAGGTTCGTTGCAGCCGGCGCACATCCATGCCGCTTCACCCAGATTATGCGCAACGGCGGTCCGTACGCTCTCCACGGGGCGAGTGCATGGTGCAGATGAATGGAAGAGAGGCAGAGTGGAGATACGTGTCGGCCATAGCCGAGATTACCCGCGGCGGTCACATCGCAAGGACTAAGGACATATCGCAGGCACTGGGAGTAACGTCGCCGAGCGTGAGCGACATGCTGAAGAAGATGTCAAGAGACGGGCTGATCGAATATCGCCCATATAGGGGGGCCCGCCTGACGAGCAGTGGACGGGAAACGGCCAAGATGATCGAGCAAAGGTTGCGCGTGCTGGAGGAGTTCTTCACCTTCATAGGGATGTCAAGGGAAGGAGCGAGCCTCGAAGCAAGGAGCATGGCCATGAAGATCGGCGAAGAGAGCTACGGTAAGCTGTCGGGTCTTGTGAAGAAACTGAAATCGCGCGTGGAACAGCGCGACATGGCGGAACTGATTGGGGATTTCTCCACCGGCCCCGAACCCGGCGACCTCTACGGATGTGATATGTGAATGGCTACCGCCATCGGATGTCAAGAGGTCAAATGTCAAATGGGAAACCTTTATAAGATTTAGTGCATATGCAAATTAAACAGGTGATGAGAATGCCGGGAGGATATAGATGGATGTACAATGCAACCGGAATGCCGGGCTGGATGCGCTTCGGATTCAGCCCCGGTTGGGTGGGCAGGAGCCCCACCGGACTAGGTCCATGCGCAACCTACATGATGACAGGACGATGGCCTACACCCTGGAGCCCCTGGAGTTCGCAAGTGTTGGGCTCGGGTTCACCTGCTCACACCGGGCCTGTCCCTGGTCAGGGCGTTCCCGCAGCGGCACCAGCTGGCGGGCCTGGGTGGTTCAATCCCTTCAACTCGCTTCCTCGGGAACAACAGATATCTTTCCTCGAGGCCCAGGCCAAGGCTCTGGAGGACTCGCTCGAGGGAATAAGGAGAAGGCTTGAGGAACTGAAATCCGGGGCCGAAGCCTAGGGGCCATGGCATCTTACCACTAGTCGCAGGGCGTCTCCCGCATGGATACACAGCGGCAGAGCATGGAAGAGAGGCAGGAGAAAGCCAGTCAAGCGATGGCCAGAATCAAACACAAGATCGCGATAATGAGTGGAAAGGGAGGCGTCGGCAAAAGCACCGTGGCTGCTAACCTATCACTCATGCTTGCAGAGAAGGGTTCTCGAGTAGGGCTCCTCGACGCCGACATCCACGGTCCAAGCATTCCCACGATGCTCGGCATAGAGGGCACTAAGCTCGGCGTGCTGGATCAGGGGATCCTGCCAGCCGTGGTACGGCCCGGGCTGAAGGTCGTCTCGATGGGCTTCCTTCTGGCGGAGCGCGACACACCCGTCATCTGGCGAGGTCCCATGAAGATGGGGGCGATCTCCCAGTTCCTCGGAGAGGTGGTCTGGGAAGATCTGGACTATCTCGTTGTGGACCTCCCGCCCGGAACCGGTGATGAGCCCCTGAGCATTGCCCAGCTGATACCGGGGATGGATGGATCCGTAGTAGTCACTACCCCACAGGAGGTTGCGTTGATCAGCGTCAGGAAATGCATAAACTTCTGCCAGACGCTGGGCGTACCGGTGATCGGCATTGTGGAGAACATGAGCGGATTCGTATGCCCCCACTGTGGGAAGAAGGTCGACATATTCGGGAGCGGCGGGGGAGAAAGCGCAGCGCATGAGTATGGGATCCCCTTCTTAGGAAGGATCCCGCTCGATCCTGAGATCGTCGCGTCGGGTGAATCAGGGATTCCCTTCGTTGTTGGGGGCCCGGATTCTCGCACGGCGCAGGATTTTGTCAGGATCTTGGAACGAATGAGAAGGGCAATCGAGGAGGGATTGCCTAGGCAAGAGACAGGCCATCAGTAAGGTGCGTGGGCGAGAGATTGGCTAAGAGCGATAGGAGGCTTGTGTATGAGAATATGTGTGAGCTCAACTGGACCGGGACTCGATTCCCAAGTCGATCCGAGATTTGGCAGGTGCGCGGTCTTCGTACTGGTTGATACCGAGACGCTTGAGTGCGACTCTGTGGAGAACGAGGCAGCCGGAGCAATCGGAGGAGCAGGCATATCGTCTGCCCAAATGATTGCCTCCAAGGGCGTTGAGGCCGTGGTGACTGGGAATGTCGGGCCAAACGCATTTTCGACGCTTTCCGCCGCGGGCATCAGGATTTACGTTGGCGCTTCCGGAACGGTTAGGCAGGCAGTTGAAATGTTGAAGGCAGGCCGGCTGATGAGTGCTGATCAGGCCACATCCGCAGCTCACTCAGGAATGGGTGCGGCCTATAGTGGCATGGGTCGCGGCGGTGGCATGGGTCGCGGCGGTGGCATGGGCGCGCCCTTCCAGGGTTTCCAACCTGGGCAGCCTCTTAGCAAGGAGCAGGAACTGCAACAGCTTCAGAACTGCATGAATATGCTGAAGTATCAGATCGAACAGATTCAGCGCCGCATCGAACAGCTGAAGGAAGAGTAGCCCTCGCAGTCCACGATGGCCACGTTGACTTCAGAAAACGGGCCTCTGCCTCAACGAGAGGGACGACCAGCCTGTCACCGTGATTTCGACTCAACCCTCACCCCAGGCGGCATTCCAGACGTTACGATGCCAACACTAGCAGCTCGTTCTATCACGCCGGCTCCCTTCATGATTTCCCCGCTCCTCTCTCCTACAGACTCTCTGTGCCTGGGAGACACTGAGATCGGTGAGGATGTGTGTCTGCACGGTCTCTCACTAGTGAGCAGGAACACTTATATGTTGACAATGTTTACAAACAAACACGGTGAGCGGTGTGTCGGCCTTGTTGTCGACGAGGGTATCGACAGACATCAACAAGGACCTTGAGGAGTTCATGCGGGTCGAGAAGTTGGAAAAATCGTCTGCAGTAAGGAAACTGCTCCGAGTTGGTCTGGAGGAGTGGAGGAAACGTAGATCGCTCGAGCTGCTAGAGCGAGGAGAGGTCACCTTCAACAAGGCCGCTGAACTCGCTGGCCTGGATGTCTGGAGCTTTGCGGATCTCCTAAGGCAGGCTGGGGTCAACTGGATGAAGTCGGCCGACAAGGTGAAGGCCGACATCGACGCTGCGGCGGAGCGGTAGCATGACCTTGGTCTTGAACTCCTCCCCCCTGATCTACCTAGCCAAGGTGGGTTTGCTGGAGTTGCTGGGGGACTTGCCCGAGGCAAAGGTCGTCCCTAACTCAGTTTTCGATGAAGTCGTCATCAAAGGCAAGCAGAAAGGCGCGCCGGATGCGTTTCTCGTCGAGAAGGTCATCAGCAGGGGAATCATGAAAGTCAAAACGATGAAAGACAGCAGATCCCTTCAAGATCTGCTCGGGGTTCCAGGGCTTCATAGGGCTGACGCGGAGGTTCTATCGATGGCGCAGGAGTTGAAGGGAACGGCGGTTGTGGACGACGAGAAGGCCAGGAGCGTGGCCGATGCGAGCGGGATCGCGAACCACGGAACCGCCTACCTCCTGATCAAGCTTCAAAGGCTTGGGGCATTGTCCAGGGATGAGGCCAGGGACAAGTTGGACGAGATGATAAGGCTTGGGTGGAGATGCTCGACCGAGGTATATGCTGAGATGCTGAGATCAGCGGGGATCTAGGAGATGCAGGGATCTGCCATCTGATGGTGAGCTTCGCAAACCCTTGTTCGAAGCTTACTTATCTAGAACGCATCATGGTGTACGGTTCCTGCTTCACAGAGGCAAGTTCCGCCCTCCCAGCCAGGGGGCAGGCTAGCGCCTTACTTTGCGTTTGGAGATTTCCCCACCGCTGGCCCCTCGACTTTCCTCCGCGACGCCCCCCGGACTTTCTCTCGTTAACACATCCTGCGGCTTCCATTCCTCCCTATCCTCTCCTGAAGCTTCCCGCCCCCCTATACAGGAATTGCATGGCGAAAGTCGTCTTTCCGCTGCCAGGCCCTCCAGCGACCAGAACGTTGTGTCCCCGAGGGATGCCCTGATTCCCAAGGATCTGGTCCGCTCCTGGGATTCCGGTCGGTATGTAATCCGAAGTCATGCCAAACCCCTCAACCACCTGCCTGTGCAGGGCTACCCTATTATATTAGAGCCTCTGGATGCTCTGAGAAGGGTCGATCTCCATCTGAGTGTCGAAGGAGGGAGGACCGCACTCACTTAAGCATGTGGGCTGGGTGAGAGATGAGACTGAGGTCGATGGAGAAGCCTTTTTGAGCCAATGGTAGGGAGGTGGATGAATGGCGCTTCCGCAGGGAATCGTATCGCGACCGGAGGATATCCCAGGCTATGATGTGGTGGTCGTAGGTGGCGGGATTGCCGGCGTCTTCGCAGCCCTCGGGGCATCGATTCACCGGGGCAAGGTCCTCCTAGTCGAGCAGAACGCAAGCTTGGGAGGCCAGGGCACCTTAACCGGGGAAAGAGGCTTCTGCGGGGACATCCTCCACGTCAACAGGCCGTTCAACGAAATCCTTGGTCGCTTGAAGGAACACCATGCCCTCGGTCCCGTGACTCCGACCGGCGGCGGAACCTCCTTTGACGGGGAGATCCTGGCCTTCCTTCTTCAGGAGAAGGTCCTTTCCCAAGGGGTTGAGATCCTATTCCACAGCGTGTTGGTGGATGTCAAAAGCTCGGGCGGAAGGGTGTCAGCCTTGCAGTTGCACAACAAGAGCGGCTTGCAGTGGCTTAGGGCACGGTACGTGATCGACTGCACCGGTGATGGTGATCTTGCGGCCCTGGCCGGTTTCCCGACGGCTAAGGGGGGGCCGATCCATACTCCCGACGGAAGCCGGAAACCTGGGACGGCCTTACAGCTACCTATGAGCCTCTGCTTCTGGATGGAGGATGTCGGGACCAAGGTCGAACCGATATTGCCGGCCAATTGTCCAAGGTGGGTCGGGGATGAGGACATTCCCATGACATCGATTAAGCAGGTGAGCCCGCATACTGTGTTTGTCAAGATGAAGGTGATCGGCGCCGATGTGACCATTGGCAGGAGCTACTCGGATGCCGAGATTCGGGCCCGCCGACAGATGATGGGTCTGGTGTATCACCTGCAGACCGTGGGCTACCGGGGCAAGCTCTACGATACATACAGGCTGAGATGCGTGTCACCGGGCCTCGGCGTGCGGGAGGGAAGGCGAATCGTGGGAGAGTACGTTTTGACCGAGGAGGACGTGCGAAGGGGCAGACACTTCCCCGACGCGGTGGCGGTTGGCAGCTACCAGATAGATTATCACTGGCCTGACATCCTTCAGAGAGCCGGAACAGGTGTGACCGACGTTGTGCCTCCGTACCACATACCTTTCAGGTGCCTAGTTTCGAGGGGGGGCAGAAACATCCTTGCGGCCGGACGATGCGCGTCGGGCGATCAGATGGCAATGAGCTCGTTCAGGGTCATGACGACGTGTGCGCAGACAGGTTTCGCGGCTGGAGTCGCCTGTGCGCTGGCCAGCTGGCAGGGCATCGAGTTTTCCGATCTTGATGTCCGTTCCCTCCAGGTCGAGCTTGGCAAGCACGGACAGATCCTGAATACGACTCCTTACAGGAGATACAGACGCCAGCGACGGAAGGTCCAGGAGCTTGTCTTGAGACGGCCACTGGGGACCTGTCGCGCCCCAACGCTCTTGGAACTGGACGATAGCGAGACGCTGGTCGTTTGGTTCAGAGGTGGGGCGGAAGGAAGCGCCGATACGGCCATCTGGGCAGCAAGACGGATGGAGGAGAGCTGGCAGGATCCTGAGAGGATCGAAGGTGGCGATGGATTCGTGTGGTGGAATCTGGTGCTCCTCAAGGACCCTCTGGGCCCAGTCCACCTGCTGTACCGCGTGGGTCCTGACCCTGGGTCAGCAGCAATGAGGCTCATGACGTCGGAAGACAACGGGAGAACTTGGGGAGCGGCGCGAGACGTAGTTGTCGGCCAGCCATCGCGCAGGTGTTGGACAATGAACAAGGTGATCGTGCTGCGCAACGGGGACTGGGTTATGCTATCATCGCTTGAGACGGAGAAAGGGTCGGATGTCCTCGTGGAGATATCCAGCGACCGGGGTAGGACATGGCGCAAGAGCGAGCCGGCTTCTTTCGATCAAACCACCTTCGGGTGCAAGGGCTTCACGGGCCTGACTCTCTGGGAATCCGAGCCCGGCAATGTCCATGTGCTCGTGGGTAAGAACGGCTTAATCTGCCGAAGCGATTCCCAAGACGGTGGAAGAACTTGGTGTCCGGTCTACCTTACGGACAAGCGAATCCGTCTCAGTGACATCGACTTGGTCAGACTGGAGGACGGTGAGCTGGTGCTGGTGCATGGCCAGGCCATCCATGGTAAGATGGGTTCGACGACAGGGATTCCTCTGGTCGTGAGTCTCTCTGAGGACAATGGCAGGATGTGGCCCTACACCCATGTCTTGGAGGCCATGACAGATTCTGGCCAGGCATCGGAGAACGAGTACTGCTGTCCTTCCGCCGTAGCCGGCCCTGAAGGAGTGTCCATTGCCTACGTCTGGGAAAGGAAGAACATCGGCTTTTGCAGGCTGTCCATCGAGCATATCAAGGGCCAGTGATCTCGGACCATCTTTGATGGATAGATGGACAGAGAAAACAGTTAAGCGCTTTTGCAGGCTGTCCATCGAGCATATCAAGGGCCAGTGATCTCGGACCATCTT
>CAYVLA010000149.1:0-7269 GCA_964452145.1 Hadarchaeota archaeon (SeqCode) | reverse complement strand
CTCAAGATCCTGCGCATAGACACTGGCCAAGACCAGAACCAGTGCCGGGCCAAAGGCCAGGCCAAAGGCGGTTGGGGTGAGGAGACCCAGACCCAAAAAGATCAGTAGCCTGGCCCCGGGACTCCTATCAGAGTCTGTCAGAGAAATCCTTCTCCAGCTCCAGGACAAGACCTATGATGATCCGCCACCCTGTCCCAGGTGTGGCTCGGAGAAGAGGAAAAGACATGACCGCAGGAAACGCACCTATGCCACGATCATCACAGATGAAGGCTTCCGCACGATCAATGTATGGATCAAAAGATACGTATGCAAGGTTTGTGGAAAGGTGTACTACTCCCAGTCACCCCAGTCACCCCAGTCACCCTTCTATCCCGGCTGTCTCTACGGCAGGGCGGTGGTGGACACCTGTCTCTACCTGGCTGCCCACAACCCTTTCTGTAGGGTTGAGGCCATACTCCAGAGCTGGGGGCTGCAGATCGATAGGGACACGATCCGAAGCTATGTCCGCAGATTCGGGAGGCGGGCGAGAAACATGGCCGGGGTAAGGATCGACACCGCCTCTGTGGCCATAAACCTTGTCAGGCTCCTGTTCGACGCGGCGGATGTTGAGGAGCTCAAAACAAGGCTGCCTGGGGAGGTTTTCCAGGATGTGGGGGATGAGACCTATCCAGCAGTGAAGGGGGCCAAAAAAAGGCTGAGACAGGAGAATGCTGAAAGGGCTCTGAGAGGCGAAAAAGAGAGGCCTTATCCCGACTCGCACACCCTTGCCTGCGTCTTTGAGGTGTTCCACCGGTTCTTCGTATCCGTCATGGTCACCTCGACACCCTTCAACACCATGCTTGCGGATGCCCTTAAGAGGCCTGCAAAGGGGTGTGTGGGTAGTGTGAGGGACGGCTCCAAGTGCTACAGGGACCCCCACATCGAGTGCGTCAACCATAAGGCCAGGAGAATGATAGGAAGAGACCCCGCCTACAGGAGGCTGAAGAAGGAGGCAGAAAGCAGGGAACAGATAGAGGAGTACTGTAGAGTGTTCTATGGTAGAGTAAGGGAGGAGGAGGCCGCCAGGGCCGCCCAGGCCTATCCGGAGCTTGTAGACCGGGAAGGCCGGTTCGTAGGGGCCTTGTCCACCAACCATATAGAGGGTGGGAACTGGAGGTTCAAGTTCGGGTTAAAGGTTCCCTACCTAGATCCGGCCTCTGAGGAGGCTAGAACCCTGCTCATAGCCATACAGGACTCCATGAAGACGTTTGATGCAGGCAGGCCGTGTGAAAGCTTTGCTCACAGGCATGGCTGTTTTGAGTACTCATCCGTCATGGCAGACAAAGACAACGATACGGACTCGGACACGCTCCCTGGTCAAGGTGGGCAAGGTGACTCCCCAAGCGATCATGCCCCAAACCATACCGAGGAGTTCGTCCTCTGGCTCAACAGTGCAGTGCTGAGAGCCAGACAAAGAAAAGAAGAAGCTCTCAAGGCTGCGACAACAACCAATTAATCTGCATGACCAGGTTTGAGCCCGGTTGGCCGAAGGAGATGCACCGCAGAGTCTGGACATCTGATCTAGCCGAGTCCGCCCGGATCAACCCAGATCAGCGGAAGCGTCCAGAAGCGCGGAGCATCCGGGTTTGCTGAACACCGCGCCGCTACGGTTTGAGCTTGGTTGGGGCTCGGCTTGTCTAGTAGGACTCGATACCCGCCTTCATGAACTCCCTCAGCACGACGGTGGCGTAGCTCCCCTTCCGAAGGCGAAAGGAGAGCTCCAAGCTCGTCGCAGATCCACTCCGCTCCGCCGGCGGCATCCTCAAGTCCAAGACAGGGCAAAGCAGATCGCGATAGTCGCCCCTCGGACTCAGATCCGGAATCTGTCTGACATAGAACGACGAAGCCGTGACGCCCTCAGACTCCATGGTCCTCAGTATCTCGGCCGAGACGGGTCCCTCGCTCTGGGATGCGTAGCCCACCACCGAATAGACCACCCTTGCCTCCCCGTTCGTGAAGAGCCTGTCGGCCTCTTCGCACGAAATGCCTTCGCCCACGATCAGTCGAGCGGCGCCGGTTTGCAGCACATCTCCCTCCCTGGGAACAAAGGGCTCGTCCGATCCGATTCTCCGAGATAGCGTGAGGTTGAAGATGTAGGCCTGGTAGGCTCTCATGTATAGGCTGAGAAGGCCGGCGGGAATCCTCCTCAGGGCGCCGAGGAAATCCTTCGGATGTTGCGAAAGATGGTCCAGCATAGCCCTTTCGTATGAGAGCCTGACCGGGAAGTACCCAAGAGCGGCCTTGAAGTCGCCTTCCTCCGAGAGTCGCTTCCGCGAAGACGCGGTCCGGACATCCTCGCCTTGGAACGAGGTGCAGAGACACTCCCGCACGGCCGACTCGAAATCCGCTGCGACGAGATGCCTCCCAACGATGTGGGTGTTCGCCCGCAGCGTTCCGAATCTCTGATGCCCGTAGAAGTTCGGCACCCCTCCCCAGCAGGCGATCTGCCCGGCCGTGGCACCAGCGACCTCGTCAACCTCGGAGGGTGGCAGGGAGATCCCTGAGATCTTGATGGTGAACGCATTGCCCCAGTGATCCCCCACGTGAAGCCCCCGGCATGCTCGATAAGGAGTGTATATGCGGATTCGTCTGGACCGAGTCCTAATATCCAACGGTTCTGCGTTCTCAAGAGAGATAAGTTGGCAGGTCAGAGCCTTGGCATCCTTGGTGCCGGAGTATGCGAAGCGCTTCCTGCTTATGCCCAGATCGCTGGATAGCTGCCTTATGGCCTTGAAGAGATCGATCCCGTGCTTCTCCAAGGCGAAGTGGCAGTACCGTCCGCCCGGAACGTCCCTCTTCAGGTAGTCATCAAGCCCGGATCCGACCCGCACCAAGGCCCCGTCGGCGAGGATTTCCTCAACGACGAAATCCTCCACCCTGCTCCTCAACTTCCCGCCGAGGCCCGGGGTCGTCGTCAGATGCCGCAAGATCCCGATCATCTCTTCGCTTGCCGCAGGGATCTGGCCCAACCGATCACTTCAAGAGCGGTAGATTGCCCGACACCTTGTCCAGTTTGGGTGACCTTTCCGGACCGATTCCCAGGGCGGTGACCGATCCTGGCGGTATCTCTGTCAGACCCATATCCTCGACGAGGTATCTCGGGAGACCCAGCTTGCCGGCCCTTTCCGCCACCTGAATCAGCTCCTCTTCGGACCTGACGCCCACCACGATCTTTCGGCCCCCCTGGTTCATCCACGACCTCCACACCTTCGGGTGCCTGGTCCTGACCTGTTCCGAAGCCCCCAGACACGCATGGCAGGCCTGCGCGGCCAACTTGCCCGTGCTCATGCCCAGGTCCGTACGGATGATGATGACCTGCTTGTACTCGGATTCGTCTCGGACCGGAACCTTGGCCATGGCCGGACACCTGAAGCTATCTCATCCGCCTGTAGTACCCAACGGCCGTAAGGACGCCGCTTATGGCGCTGAGCGAGATCACGATCTGGTCCAGTGTGAACCCCCTGGGGGTGTAGTTGAGGAGAAGACCGTCGAACACGACCAGACAGATGCTCAGTCCAACGCTAAGCGCGACACGCTCAATATCGTCGATCTCATCGTCGTTGAAAAGCGCATATACCATCGCATATCCAGGGATGAAGAGGACGAGCGCAACGCCCAGCACGACCCTAGCGGCGGCTGGCACGAGGATGAAGGCAAGGACTATGGCCACAGGTATGATGGCTAGGAGCCACGGCTGCGTCACGGCTTGATGGCCCGTCTGCTGGGCGACCATCTTGGGGCGAGGTCGGTCAAATACTTATATAAGGGTTTCGATCCTTCGCCATGGAAGGGGATGCATGTGAAGTTGCCATCGCGGGGGGAGGACCGGCCGGTTCCAGCCTCGCCCTCTTCCTAGCCCGGCAGGGGATTCAGGTTCATCTCTTCGAAGAACATGCGTCCCTCGGAACGCCCAGCCATTGCGCAGGCCTGGTGGGGACCGCCATGGCCCAGCTCCCAACCGCGGGTTCTGTGGTGAGCGAATGTACGATCAACAAAGTCAGGGGAGCAACCTTCGTCTCCCCAGGTGGCAGGAGATTCACGATCGAGGGTGACCAAGGCTCGGCCCTGGTCTTGGACCGGAAATCACTTGACCAGCGTCTCGGCCAACTCGCTGCAAAGGAAGGAGCCCAGATACATCTCGGGTGCAAGGTCGCAGAAATTCGGCGCGATGCCATCAGGGTCGAGGCAGAGCCAGAGAACAGGGAGTATCGCCCAGAGATCATCGTCGGGGCCACGGGAAGGAGATCTACGATTGCCTCTATGATGGGCGAGCGAAGCGGGCGCCTGATCCCGGGGATGCAGTTTGAGGTGGGAGGCCTCAGTCTGGACCGAGAGATGGTCCACATCTACCTGGGAAGGGATGTCTCGGAGGGCCTCTTCGGATGGTTGATCCCGATCAGCTCCGAGGCTGCGAGGATCGGCCTTTGCTCTAGGAGAAACCCGAAGGAACGGCTTGTGGGATTGCTTGAAGACCGGATCGCCGAGGAATTCGGGAGGGGAGTCGTACTCCGATCCAACGCCGGGGCCATCGTGTACGGCATCCGCCAACACACCTGCTGGGACAGGTGCATCGTGGTTGGGGATGAGGCGCTCCAGACCAAGCCCGCGACGGGAGGCGGCATCCACTACTCGCTGATCTGCTCAGAGATTGCAGGCCGCTCCATTGTCCGAAACCTACGGGAAGGCATCCCGCTTTCCAGATACGAGGGGGAATGGAGGAGAAGGTTGGAGCGAGAGATACGCTTCGGCCTTCTGGTCCGAAGGCTGTACGAGGACCTCTCTGATCGCGAGATCGAAACCATATTCGCAGCGGTCGATGGCAGAACCAGAGAGCATCTCTCCTCAGCAGATTTCGACCGACACTCGACGATCGGCAGAGCCGTGGCAAGGCTGTTGCCCAGGCTGCTGACAACTCTCGGTCCTCATAGCTTGTTCGCACACCTCCGCCGGCTGCTGCACGACTAGCGGGGGCAACGAGCGACGGATACCTTTAAGACAAGTTTCCGACCACCCTTTCACTCCGGGCGAGCCGGTTGAAGCTGATCAAGGACCCCATACATGGCGATGTGTCGGTGCAGGATGAGAACCTCCCGCTGCTTGATTGCCCCCAGATGCAGAGGCTTAGAAGGATCAGGCAGATCGGACTTGGAAGTCTGGTTTACCCAGGGGCAAATCACACAAGGTTCGAACATTCATTGGGAACGATGCACATCGCGGGAGAGCTGGCAGACCGGATGGGCCTGGATCCGGAGGACCGCAGGAAGATGACGGTCTCGGCCCTTCTTCACGACATAGGGCACGGCCCTTTCTCGCACACCTCCGAGAAGTTCGCGATGGCCCTGGCAGGGATCGACCACTCCCGACTGACCGAGAATCAGCTGCTCTCCGGGGGCATATCAGACATCCTAGGTGACTTGGGAATGGATCCCACAGAGATAGCGGCAATAGCTTCAGGAGCCGATGATAGACTGGGGTTGCTGCTGCACTCAGAGATCGGCGTCGACCGAATGGACTATCTGATGAGGGATGCACACTACACCGGTGTCGCGTACGGAGTCATAGACTACGAAAGGATCGTTGGCACCCTCGTGTTCCACGGGGGGCAGATCGCGATAAGGGAGAAGGGCATACAGGCCGCCGAATCCCTCCTGGTCGCCCGCTTCCTCATGTACCCAGCGGTCTACCTCCATCACGTCAGCAGGATCGCCGACGCCATGATGCTGAGGGCCCTTGAGGAACTGGTCTTCGGCGGGTCCACGGTGGAGGAGATCATGGCGATGGACGACATGACCCTCATGGCCCTCCTTGTCGGAAAGAAGGGTCTGCCGGGCCAGATGGGGCGAAGGATACTGGACCGTGACCTCTACAAGAGGGCGATATACCTGCCGGCCGACCAGGTGAAGGACCGCGAGCATCTCCTCAACATCGCTAACGAACGCCGGAGAGTCAGGTCCCTGGAGGATGAGATCGCAACAACTGCTGGCCTTGGAGATGGGTTCGTGCTCGTCGACATCCCGAGGGAGCCGCCTCTGGATCGCACAGGGATAAGGATCGTCACGGATGGGAAGATCCAGCTTCTTGAGGAGAGATCGGCCATAGTGAGATCGCTCACGGAAGCTGAGTGGAACTACTGGAGATTCGGGGTCTACTGCCCCGGGGGGAGCGTCGACAGGGTCAAGGAGGTCTGTGCAAGCTATGGTTGGAGATGATTGGAGTCGTAGAATCGTGGTAGGGATAACGGGGGCCTCTGGGGCGACCTACGGCCATCGACTGATAGGAGCCCTAGCAGAGGCAAGAAGGGAGATCCACGTCATACTCTCGAACTGCGGTGAGGAACTCCTTAGAATTGAGCTTGGGATCGGCAGGAATGATCTCGCCACCATGGCCCACAGGATCTACTCCAACGACGATATGACCGCCCCGCTAGCATCGGGCTCCTACAGGTTCGATTCGATGGTGATCGCGCCGTGCAGCATGCGTACGATTGCAGCCATCGCGTCGGGGGATTCCGGATGCCTGATGTCCCGGGTCGCCGAGGTCTGTTTGAAGGAGAGAAGGCGACTCGTCCTAGTTCCTCGTGAGACGCCGCTGAATCTTTTACACATAAGGAACATGGAGACGTTAACCCTGGCCGGAGCAACCGTACTCCCAGCCATGCCGGCCTTCTACCCGCGTCCCGTGAGCGTAGATGACATGGTATCGTTCATCGTGGGCAAGATCATGGACCAACTCCAGATCGAGCACAACCTTTTCAGGCGGTGGGAGGGAGCTCCCCGCAGGCCGGGCAGTTAGGACTTCTCTGCAGGTCGATCTCCCGGAATGTCCAGTCCTCCCCATCGCAGATCAGCATCCTGCCGAGCAGCAGCCTTCCGCAGCCCATGAGGAACTTGGTCGCCTCCATGGCCTGGACAGACCCTATGAGGAAGGGAACAGGCCCTGCAATGGGAAGCGGACCAGGGGAGGGGCCGGACTGGTAGATGCATCTCAGGCACGGGGATTTGCCGGGCAGGATGGTGGTTGCCCGCCCTTCGAAGGCGTACACGCTGCCGTGGAAGAAGGGCACCTGCCTTGCGACCGCCTCTTCGTTAAGGACATAGCGAGCCGGGAAATTGTCCAAACCGTCCACTATCCCGTCCATCCCGGACACTAGGCGGCGGACCGACCCATGATCTATCTCCCGAGCCAGCGCCTCCACCCTGATGTTGGAGTTGATGGACACCAGCTTCTCCT
>CAYVLA010000148.1:0-7314 GCA_964452145.1 Hadarchaeota archaeon (SeqCode) | reverse complement strand
GGATCGTCAGCCCGGCCTGCTGAGGATCCAACACATACCTGAACAAGGGATCCTCAGAGAAGTAGTCCGGCAGGGGACAGACCGCAGCTATGGCCGAACCTATGAGGAAGCAGGATATCCTATCCGGTTGCTGCTCAGTGGCCAGGGAGTGCGGCAGGAGAAGTGCGGCGATCAGTACGGAAGCCCACACAGCCACTTCCAGCTCGCGAGCGGAATAACCAATCATGGCACCACGCAGATACTCCAAGGAACTGCCATTTATTGTTATCGGAGCAAGGAGCAAGAAGCAAGAAGTAGTGACGAGTAACCCAACCGGCAACGGCGAGCAAGATGGCCCAGCCGCTGGGGCCTGCCCGGACATCGGGATTCCATATGCCGGTACCCCCTCGGATTCGGATCGCAAGACTTATTACGCTTGGAGTACACGTGTTGCGGGAGCAACTTGCGCAGGGGCGTATCCTTTCTAGTCGTATTGATGGTCTCCGTCCAGATCGGGCTGTCGGCTCTGCCACCCAAGGTCGATCCACAGACCGGCAGGATAAGGACCCTCTTCATAGGCGACCCCTACCTGCAGCCCGGGTTTCCGACGCCCGCCTTCTTGGAGGACCCCAAGATCCACCTGATGAGGATCGAGGCAGAGCTTGGCTACAACGTCATCCTCGGCACCCCCGATCCCGTCGCTACGATGCAGAGATTCCTGCGGCTCTACATGCCAAGAAGCGAGTCCAGCCTCATTGACAACTACGACGCGGTCATAATAACCGCAATCCGTTCGGACGATGTGAGGATGGAGTTCCAGACCTGGGTGAAGAGGGCCGTTGAGGAGCATGGATTCGGCCTCCTGATGTCCGATGATCCGGTCTCGTTCGGCGCCTGCCCCACGCCTTGGACGCCCCTGACCGCGTCTCCTTGGGACCCTACCCCAGTCGGGTCGGTACTTCCGGTCTACCAGACCGAACACGTCTCGAAGAGGGACCACTTCTTCAGAATACTTCCAAGACGCCCAAACCCCATAACGGACGGCCTTCGTTGGGACAACTCGCCCCTAATCTGGAATCACAACCGGCCGCTGGCCAAGGACGGCGCCACGGTCCTGGCCGTGACGACGGATGAGACCGTTGCCACCGATCGGAAGAACGACCCGGTTCTCGTCTACTGGGACGTCGCCAACGGGCGCACTATTGCCTTCGTGTGGGACTGGGGAGGCAATGGCCACATCGGACTGTATCTGTGGGAGTACTGGAAAGACTTCATGACCCGCCTTGTGTACTTCATCGCTAGGGCCGCCATACCCGGAGATGTGTCGCTGACGCACACGCTCAGAGGAAGGATCAGCCAGTATGCTCTGGAGAAGGGGATGGTATTCTCGCTGATCGAATTCGCCGACACTTTCGGCGCCAACACCCAGGCGCTCAACGTCAAGCTCGCCGAGACGGACCAGTTGAGGCAGAGGGTCGACAGGCTCTGGATAGATGAGGACTTTGAGAGCTGCCTGCCAGCGATCGATGAAGCGCTGGCTTCTCTTCAGATAGTCATGGAAGACGCGATAAAGGCCAAGGACCGGGCGCTGCTTTGGGTCTATGTCATCGAGTGGCTGACCGTTGCCGGGACCTCCGCGATCGTCGGCGTCATCCTCTGGTCACTCATGATCCGCCGCAGGCTCTACCGCGAGGTTGTGACTACCAGATTTGAAGGGTAGTGACGGCAATCCGCAGCGCCTTCGCTGCTTGGCATCGCCGGTTGGCTCCATCGAAAGAGCTTTCCAGACGATCTACGCCTCTCCGTGTCATGCCTGAGCTGACGCGGCCAGTGGTAACCGGAATGCACATCTTCCTGAGGGACCACGCCATCCAAGTGTGGTCGTGGCCTGCGCATCTACTGGCGTGCAAGCCTGAATGCTCAATCGACACCGAGATTGAGATACTCGGCGATGTCCTTGTACCTATTCCGCACGGTCACCTCGGTAACGCCGGTGATCCGCGAGATATCTTTCTGTGTGCGCCTGACATCCTCAAGAACGCAGGCCGTGTAGACGGCGGCCGCGGCGATGCCAGCTGGGCCCTTGCCGGAACCCATGCCTTCGTTTATCACCAGTCTGAGAATCTCAACCGCCTTCGTCCCCACCGTCCCCGGAAGGCCGAGCAGGCTGGTGAAGCGGGGGACGTAGTCCATCGCATTCACCGGCGGCAGATGTATGCCAAGGTCCCTGGCGATCACGCGGTAGCTCTTCCCTATCTCCTTCTTGCTGTACTTCGTCACCTCCGTCATCTCTTCAAGCGTTCTGGGTATGCCGAACTGTCTGCACGAAATGTAGATCGCCGAGGCGGTGGAGGACTCTATGGACCTGCCCCGGGTCAGGCCGCTTTCAACCGTCTTTCTGTATAGCAGCGAGGCTGCCTCCCGGACGTTCCGCGGAAGCTGAAGCTGACAGGCCACCCTGTCCAGCTCCGACAGGGCGTAGGACAGGTTCCTCTCAACGGAGCCGGTTACCCTTGCCCGCTTGTCCCACTTCCTCAGTCTGTCCATGTGTGCCTTGGTCTGAGGCTTGAGCGGCGATCCTCCTGCATCGTAGTCGCGTGAATCGATCATCGCGGAGAGACCCTTGTCGTGAATCGTATATGTAGTCGGGGGTCCGGTGTGCTCTCGGGCCATCCTCTGTTCCGTGTCGAATGCCGTCCACTCCGGTCCTGGATCGATCATCTTGTCCTCTATCACAAGGCCGCAGTTAGAGCAGACGACTTCGGCTCGCCTGTAGTCGCGGGAATGTCTGAGAGACCCACACTCAGGGCACTGATCCCTGGTCTCGGCCACCGATTGTTCCTCATATGCTGCCGTGGGATTTGGGGCCCTCAACTATGGTCCCTCTCCGCTGGCCTGCGTTCACGTCCCTGCATCTCCCCCCGCATGAAACCTCGTCCTTGGAATCGGTCTCCGACACGGTGGCAGACGCGTCCGGAGCAGGAAGCTTCATGAAAGGCCCCTTCGAGAATGGTCGTCAAGTCTCTCACCCACACTGGCTCTCCACCTTTTCCCTTCGGAAGCTTCCACGCAGCGAAAGTGCCTCTCTGAGGGCAGACGTCTTTGGCTCAGGGTCCATGTTCCGGAAGCTTCAACCAGAACCAGGATGGGGTAGAGCCGGATGTCAGGGCAAGGTTTGCTTCGTTGGCATAATCGGTGCTTTGCCTGTGGCTACGGTTTTGTTGGGAGGAGGGGCTTATATAGCTACCCATTGCCGTTGCTGTTGCTCCCCTCTACCAGTTCCGGGGATGCTTCGCCCCCAGAAGGATGCACACAGCGACTTGATCCATTGGCGTTCCGGTGTGTGATTCTCGGCTACTCCTTGTCACGGCCCTGAGCCTTGTCGCCGCGGCCTCATGGTACAGCCTTCGTCTGGGCCGTCTGAGGGCTAGCAGACTCGCGGGTGAACTCGCCATCTTGAAGGAATTACCTCGAGTCCCGCATGGTGTAGCGCATGAGCCGCGCCCGTCTCGCCTGCTTCCCAGCGGCGATGGGTGCGGGCGCACTGGGCAGGAGTGCAAGTTACCTGGGCCACCCGGCCCGCCATGGCAGCCCCCGGATGCCGGTCGGCCTCTCCGAAGCCCCAAATCCCGACACTGTCTCGGTCAAAACCAAAGATCGTTCCCTGTCAGCGTGAACAGATAAGAGGAAGGCCGACTTGCCCCCGATGGGATGATAGGTGTCCGGTGAATACGTACTCGGAGAGCGAAGAATCCCCTTGGATGATTCGTGGGACGTGATAGCTGTAGGTGGCGGGCCCGCGGGCTGCGCGGCGGCCGCAGCATCTGCTCGGGAGGGTGCTAGGACCCTGCTCATAGAAGCCACCGGGGCCCTCGGTGGCATGGGCACACTTGGTCTTGTCCCATGGTTCTGCGGCTATCACGACGGCGAGAAGATCATCGCCCGGGGTCTGGCGGAGCGAGTCCTTCACGCATGCAGGGACGGAACGCCCCATCTGAAAGATGCCATGGCATCCAACCCTCTTGCGACCCCGGCAATTGACCCTGAGCTGCTGAAAAGGATCTATGACGATCTGGTTCAGGAGTGGGGATGTGAGATCCTCTTTCACACCCAACTGTGTGCCGTAGAGACGTCTAGCCAGGAAAGGGTCTCAACGCTGATTGCCAGCAGCAAGGCCGGCCTCAAAGCATTCAAAGCGAAGGTCTACGTGGACTGCACCGGTGACGGTGATCTCGCCGCTTGGGCGGGCGCGGCCTTCGAGAAGGGGGATGAATCCGGCCAGATGCAGCCAGCCACGCTCTGCTTCGTGATAACCAATGTGGACGAACAGGCACTCACAAGGGGCCCGAGAATCCACTTCTACGATCCGGAGAGTCCGATCCACAAGGCCATACGCTCCGAGAAGTACCCCGATATCATAGATCTGCATACCTGCAATATGAAGATAGGGCCTCGGACGTTCGGCTTCAACACCGGGCACGTATACGGCGTGGACAATACCGATCCGGAAAGCGTGTCCAAGGCCCTGATTCACGGCCGTCGGATGGCGGCCCAGTATAGCGGTGCCTTCGCGGAGTACCATCCGGCATTCGCCGACGGATTCCTGGTTGCCACTGGGAGCCTTCTGGGCGCGCGCGAGACCCGACGAATCATCGGTGATTATGTACTGACCGTGGAAGACTACCTTCGGCGCCGGAGCTTCCCCGACGAGATATGCCGAAACGCCTACGGCATCGACGTACACGCCTCCAAGGCGGAGGCCATGTCGCTGGCTGGAAGGACCATCGAGGAGGTGAAAGGCACAATCAGGGAGAGGACCAGGAACCTCGGGAAGGGGGAAAGCTTCGGAGTTCCCTACCGGTGCCTGACCCCCTCCGGCATACGGAATCTCTTGGTGGCCGGGCGTTGCATCTCGACCGATCGCCAAGTAAACGGAAGCGTTCGTATCATGGCGTGCTGTCTGAACACAGGTGAAGCAGCTGGGATCGCGGCCGCAACGACGGCCGTTCGCCGCGAGGACGATGACGTGCACGAAGTGGATGTGCAACAACTCAGGCAGCGGCTGAGGGAATGCGGAGCCTACCTGCCTGATGTCAACGGAGTGCCAGATTCCTAGTGCTCGGCAGCAGGCGGGAGCACCTGAGGGGTTCCCTCCAGGGGATGTTTCCCGACGCATGCATAGCGCCTTGCCATGCAGGTCCCCGTGCAGATCCCACCATTCACGAGTGGGCCTGAGCGGGCGACTTCCCGGCCGTTTTAGGCCAGCTACCGCACGCAGATCCACCGAGCCATCAATCGCAATGCGGGGAGATGGTCAGCCCCCCATGCGCCAGCGAGGGATTGACGTGACAGATATATGGATGTCCGCCCCTGTGGCTTAGGGGCTCGAATCGGTGCGCTTCTTGATCGTAAGCCGCAGGAAAAGCAAGCAGCCGACTCCGCGGATCGGGTGATGGTCCCTGTGGCTGGGATGAATGGCAGAGGAGTGAGTTTAATGGGGGCGACCGGGACGAATCTTCTCCTGAGAGCGGCTCTTGTGGTAGCACTGACATCATCCCTGCTCGGCGCGGATCCTGTCTCCGGCCTAGAGGATGGTCGGATCGGGGTTCTGTACGTCGGGTGCATAGCGCGCTCTCGGCCGTTCTGGCTCATGAGGTCCGATCCCCTGTTCCGTTTCGGCTTTGTGCAGGCAACGCTGCGTGACTGGGCGGGCGTGGGCCCTATGCCTGCTGCAGGGGAGGCGGATGTGCAGCGGTTGGTCAGGCTCTACATGCCCCGCACCTACCAGGATCTGGCGGCCAACTACGATGTGATCGTTCTCTCCGATGCGAATGTGCTCGTGGTTGCCCCGCACATCCCGAAGCTGGCCCAAGGAGTCACGGAGGGCGGACTCGGTCTGTTTATGGGAGGCGGATGGGAGTCGTTCGGTGGCTCCTCGGGCCCACCCTGGGGGGAAACCCAGATAGGATGGCTCCTTCCAACTGGGGATATCATCGGTATCTGGGAGGAGTCAGTTCAGAGGGTGGTCATCGAAGCGATGGATCATGAGCTGATAAGCAGTCTGCCCTGGGATATGAAGGATCCCGATCTGGCAGCCCCCATTAAGTGGCACCACAACCCCGTGACCCTGAAGCCGGGCGCTCAACAGCTTGCACACGTGGTAACTGGGAAGGGCCGCGAGAACCCGTTGATGGTCGCCTGGAGGTGGGAGACGGGGTCCACGGTTTTCGCTCTGACCAGCGAGATACACCGCTTCTTCTGGCAGGGGGGCGCATGGGGCAATCCCTGGACCTATGGAATAGACCTGGGATGCAACCTTATGATCTACCTCGACGACAGACCGGTCCCCCAGGACGTGGCCCTAGTGCATGCTGCAAGATCGAAGATGTTCGAAATCGGTACTAGGAGGTCGCTGCTTGTTGCCCTGCTGGAGTTTTGCGACGCGTTCGGCGCGAACACACAGAGGATAACGTCCAGGTTCGACGAGATGGATGATGCAATCGCGCAGGCCCTTCCTCAGTACCTCGAGCTTCGCTTCGACGAGATGCTCCAGACGTATCGCGTGGTGGAGGGGATGCTGGAAGAGGCCGAGGAGGAAGCCGTCAAGCTCAAAGAGCGGACGCTGCTCTGGATCTACGTCATTGAATGGCTCGCAGTCACCTCAACCTCGATGATCTGCGGTTTTGTGCTGTGGTCGCTGATGATCAGGCGGGCACTCTATAGAGAAGTTGGCGCAACGCGAATGGCGGCATAGGGAGCGCAGGCAAGCCCCGAGAGTGCGGAGTGCGGGCGGATGGTCTCTTTCGCAAGCCGTCCATGGACCTGCTGGTCAGCCAAACGGTTTCTGCAAGGAAGCTGTGGAACTCTTCCTCGCTGACGGGCCGTTGAAGCGGAGAGATGGCGGGCAGCGTCCTGGTCAGGATGCCTCGAGGCATATCCTTTCCCTCTTGGCCCGCGGTGCCCGATCTCCGGTTCGTGGCACTCCGCGCGACGTTTAAGGGGATCGGGATGGACTGAGTGCGAACTCGAACTCGAGCTCGAGGGACGGCAACTATATCAGTGGGCAGATGGCTGATCGAGGGGAGGAGGACGGACAGGTTGAAGCCGATAGGACTCCTGATGAGGGAATATGAGCTGATTGAAGGCATTGTGATGATCCATGACGCCAGACCTCCCAGCATCCGGGAAGGGGTCGCGGCCGACCCGGAGTTCATCGGGGCGCGGGCACACGTCTTTCGGTCGTGGTCCTTACGTCTTCCGGGACCTCCATGGGTCAGGCCATCTGCGTCGCTCGGGTCACATGACGGCCAACGGAGGCATTTGGCATGGTCAGCC
>CAYVLA010000147.1:0-7346 GCA_964452145.1 Hadarchaeota archaeon (SeqCode) | reverse complement strand
TTGATCTCGCCGGCCACTGGGTCAGGATTGCCGCTCAAGAGCCCTTCTCCCCACCTGCCCCCGCCCGCCTCGGCCTAGCCCCTCGGCACGCGGACCGACGCCAGCACCTGTTCTATCACGGCCTCGGGCGTGACCTCCTCCAGCTCGGCATCCACCGTGAGCTTGAGCCGGTGCAACAGCACGGGCCTTGCCAAGGCCTTCACGTCGTCCGGGGTCGAGTAGCTCCGCCCGCAGACAAGGGCGCGGGCCTTGGCCGCCCTGAGGAAGTGCTCGGCCGCCCTAGGGCTTGCGCCCAGAGAGATGTTGGGGTTCCTCCTGGTCGCCAGGACCAGGTCCCGGATGTACTGAAGGACCGATGCCTCAACGTGAACCATCTTCGCTGCCGAGATGAGAGACGAGATGAGCTGGGGCTCTGCGATGCGCCCGGCCTTCGGGGGATCAACCGAGAGGTTCTTCATGTGCAGCATCATAAGCTCGGCCTCCTCCCCTGGGTAGCCCACCTGGAGCTTGAAGAGGAATCTGTCGATCTGGGCCTCGGGCAGGGGATAGGTGCCCTCCAGCTCGATGGGGTTCTGGGTAGCCATCACCATGAAGGGCAGGGCCATGGGCAGGGTGGTCCCCTCGATTGTTGCCTGCCGCTCCTGCATGCACTCCAGAAGCGCTGATTGGGTCTTGGGTGGGCTCCTGTTGATCTCATCGGCTAGGATTATGTTCGCGAAGATCGGGCCTTTGCGCAGGTGGAACGACCCATCCGCCGGGCTGTAGACGTAGTTCCCCAGTATGTCGGCCGGGAGAAGGTCGGGCGTGAACTGTATCCTGGAGAACCCGAGCCCCATGCAGTCGGAGAACCTCTTGATCATGGTGGTCTTGGCAACACCGGGGACGCCCTCCAGCACGGCGTGTCCCTCGGCCAGGAGGCAGGACAGCAGAAGCTCGCAGATCGCCTGGACCCCGACAACCGCCTTGGCCATCTCGTCCTTCAGAGCCGATGAGAGCGCCAGCCCCTCCCTGGCGAGCGATTCCACTTCCCCCCGTTCCCGCGTTATGGTTTCTTCCTCAACCACCAACCGATCTCCTCCAAATGCATCGCCCAAGGATTCGGACACGCCCGGGCAGAAGCCCGCACGGATCGCCCCCGGGCGACCGGCACCGTTCTTGGGCCTTGCTCTTTCTTGTGCGCGGAATCGGGGCAAGGCCAGGCCCGAGTCCGTCCTCTTTGGTCGTGACGTCGGAGTTCTGCCCCGCTGCCCGACCTTGACTCCCCCCGTGACCGACTGTTCGACATCCTGCTTGGATGCCTCTGCGTGCCGCTCGTTCCGGCCTCTTGGAGTCGGTGCAGGGATAAGGCCCCGTGTTTGCTGCCAATGGCTTCCCCCGCGGCAGAATCTCTCTGGGTCTGGGGTCGTTCGGTTGAACGATCTCCTTAAAAATCGCACATTGATCGGGCATCTTCCTGGAGTATAGCGGCTCCGACACAATAGGAATGGGCGTGTGGGCTAGAGAAACGTAGCCCATTCACATACTGATCGGGACGATCCCTGGCATCCTCCCCTCCCGCCATTCCAGAGGATGGTGGTCCTCTTCACCGCCGCCCGGGCAGGAGGAGTGCAGAAGCCGGGTTGGTGCGAGAAGCCCGCCGGAACGGCATGGACGAACCGCCCACTTTCTCACCCAGCCTCCATGCCCAACCAGCAGCCACCCACGACATGTTACGGGCACAAGTGTCTGCGAGTCTCCGAACTACTACGAACCCTTGAGTATGTCGATCACCCTGAGAAGAACCACCACCAGGAACACGAGGAACCCCGCGTAGGCAAAGGTCGATACCTTGTCCCTCAGTGACCGGGTGCCGTACCCGGAGACCAGCTCGGCGCTTATCAGAAGTCCTATGGTCAGCAGGGTGGACAGTATCTGGATCTGGCCCTTCCAGTCCTGGACCAGGAGCACCAGAAGCCAGGAGAATGTTACCCAGCCGATCATTCCGATCACTGCATGGTCGACAAGCCTCGCCACCTCATCCCCCCAGCTTAGCGAGCGAGGCCTTGACCATGTCGGCCGTTGCATCATAGGCCAGGGATTCGATTCTCAGAGGCATGGCCAAGGATCTGGAGAGCCCCTCGGATATGCACGAGCACAGCGGGCAGCCCACCTGTCGGCAGGACTTCATGCCTAGCGAGCACAGCTCCGAACAGAACGGTGAGGAGATGGAGAAGGTCATCTGCTCCTCGTCGATCTCGACGGATCCTGCCAGGCCCAGTCCCTGCGACAGGAGGGGAGGGATGAGGGTGGAGAACGTCCCCGGCTCAAGTCCGTCAAGCTCCAGTTCAAGCTCCTCCTCTAGGAGGGTGCAGAGCCTGTGTCCCGGGGGGCTGATCAACAGGCCAGCGGGGCCCGCCGTTCCCGTTAGGAATGTCGGGTCTCCCCGGAGATCGGGCAAGGCAGTCTCCTTGGTCGATGCCGGGATGAAGACCCTGGGATTGCCGACGTGGCTCTTCGGGAGGTAGATGCCCCTGCCCTCGATTCGGAGCTCGGTCAAGATGCGGTCCAGGTTCTCGAGTCCGGCTGCACAGCTCGACACGATCGTCTCGGCCTTGACGTACCTCTCGGTCGACATGGCGGCAGCGTAGATGCCGAGGAAAGTCGCGCCGGCGCCGAGAACCAGAACGGTGTTCTTGGAGGTCTCCCCCCAGCCGAACTCCTCCTGCAGGGAACCCCATGCGGCATAGGTGGCGAGCAGCCCGGTTCCGGTGATGACGAAGAGGTATGCGATGGTCCTGCTGTTCACCAAGAGCCATCCCTCCTCGCCTTCCCCAAGTCCGCTTCCCTCTCCAAGCCATCTTCCTCGAGCCGGTTCTGCGGCCCTGTTCCACTGGTCAGGAGGAAACCCAGCAAGGCAACGATCGCCACAGTTGCCTTAAAAATTGCTCACCGACCAGGATCCGTGGAGAGCGGGAGGTCGTCAGGGCACCTGGACCAGTTGCCCGAAACGTAGCTGCCGCATGTGCGCGGTCTTGGCGTCTTACATTCCCAGACCGCTAGATAGCGTTGCCCGATCGGGAAGCTGCGCGCTGCTGTGTCGGCGTTCTGGCTCGTCCCGACGGGAGCACGACCCACGAAACGCCCTTAGCGCGCTTTGTCCGCGCTGCGCAAGGAGAAGGGTTCTTCACGGGGTCCGGCTGCCCCGGAGCCCGAAGGTGAGAAGACCTCTCCATCATCCGCTGCTCGCCGGCGGGCTGACTCGCCGGGAAACGCCTTGGGCGTCGTGGAGATCTCCTAGGCGGCGATAGCGGTACCACATGGCGAAGACGCTCCCGTAGCTTACCCTTCAGGACCCTCCAAGATCGCGCAATGAATCGCACGGTCCTGCACAGGGACCGGTACGACCAGGGGGCTGGAGACATGCGACATGCGCCTCACGACCAATTTATCAGGGCGGCCTCAGGAGCGGTGGGCATGTTTGGTCGGGAGCTGGTGGTGGCCGTGATCCTGGTACTGGCTTCCTTCGGGCAGTGCCAGGGAGGCGAGGTGGCCGGCAAGAAGAAGCTGATCTGGGTCGGGGAGGTGATCGCCAATAACCAGATGTTCATCGATATGATGGGGACCGATCCCAGGTTCCAGCTCGTGGCCACCGTACCATGCAATATCCTCGTTCTGCCCTACGAACAGGCCCTGAAGTTCGTCAGAATCTACCTGCCGAGGAGGTACGCCGACCTTGTTTCAGGCACGGATGCGATGATGTTCCACGACTTCTCGCCCAAGATCCTGACGGACAAGTACCTGGAATGGTTCAGGCAGGGCGTGTATGACGGAATCGGCCTCCTGCTGGTGGAGTTCGCGCAGCGCGCCTCCATGTGCGGAATGGAGTACTGGCAGGAGACCAGCCTCTATGATGCCTTCCCCGCGGACCTCTATCCGAACTGCATTGAGGCGATCCACGGAAGGCAGTACTACAAGATCGTGCAGCACGGGCCGCTGGTCGATTTCCCGGACATGGAGAAGATGATCATGAACTGGGGCTGGCACGGCGACCTCATCCCCCGGGAGGGCACCACGATATGGGCAGTCTGGAGAGGGAGGGGAACACCAGCGCTCGTGTCGCGTCCGTACGGCGCCGGAACCGTGCTGCACTACAACCATGGGTGGGACACCATACCGGATGATGTGAAGAGGTCTTGGAGGTACCTGCCGGACTACGTCTTCAACCACCTCTGCTTCGTGACGGGCCTTGACTTCCCCGACGACCTTGAACTGGTCCACGAGGTGCGCGCCCTTTTCTCCTCCATGGACGGGCAGACGAGGATGGCGATCTCGGTCATCGAGTTCATAGATACCTTCGGAGCCAATCTGCGGCCCTTTGAGATCAAGCTGGCGGGGATGAATGATCAGAGGCTGCAGGCGGAGCGGGCCTTCATCGAAGGCGACATGATCCGGGCAGGCGACATCATGCGAAGGGCAAATGAAGAGATGACGCAGATCAGCAACGAGATGATGAAGGCGAAGAACAGGGCAATGCTCTGGGTCTTCGTCATAGAGTGGCTCTCGGTCACCGGAACCGGCATGGTCTGCGGCTTCATCCTCTGGACCGTGATGGTCAGAAGGAGGCTTTACCGGGAGGTCGTCGTGACTAGGCTGTCCCATATGTAGAGGGCAAGAGGGCCCCGTCGATTTCTGCCCGATGCATGAACCTCAGGCAACGAACGCTTGGCCATGGAAACGACAACGCTTGAAAGGGAAGCCCCAAGTCCGGGCAACATTGCGACAAATTGCAGAATGATATGCAAAGCTGCGGTGGATTTTAAGAATCCATGGCACAATCTGCGCACAGGACACGGCCCACCTGTGTCTGAAGGCGAGTAATCAATGACCTTGACACGAAATCTGGCAGTCTTCTTGTTAATATTGCATGTCGTCATCGCGCCCGCTCTGGGCGTGGACGGAGACCTTCCCGAGCAGCTGCAGGAGCTGGAGGTCGACGTGGCCCGACAGGCCATGAAGCTGATCGAACTCGAACATCTCTGCGAGGAACTGGCCGCGAAGATCTCGAGCGCCACGGGCGACGAGGACGTGTTGAACTCGCTTACCAGCGTATCGGATCGGCTTGAGGGCGTCAGCCTTGCTCTTCAGGGCCTGGAGACACGGATTGGCGGGACAAGTTACGCCGAATCGGAGGGGAGGCTTTCGGGCATACGAAGGGACATCGAGCTGCTGCAGGCCCAGAATGCCGTCCTTTCGGAGAGGATCCAAGTCCTCAGGGAGGCTGCCTCTCCTACCTCTTCCGGCCCTTCGGCTGGGGAGAGTTGGGAAACCTCGCCCAATCCCGTCTCCCACGCTCTCAGCCGCGTCGCCTACGGCCTGCTCGTCCTCTCCCAGGAGATGCGGGGGAGCTTCCTGGATGTCGCCAGCGTCATCGGGGGAGGCCTGGGAACCCTCGCCAGACTCAGCGATGCCCGCGGCCCGGAGCTGTCCGTCCTGCCGGGACCAGGGCTGGTGGTGGCGGCCTTTGTCCTGCTCCTAGCGATTGCCGTGACAAGCATGATGATTCAAGGCTACTATCGGGCAGGATTCCAGAGCAACTTCACCACCCTATCGCGTCTAGGAGGTCTGGGAGGCTTGCTCCACCGATCGAATGCCGGCCAGAAGGAGGAAGATGCCGCTGCGTCAATCGATGCCCCCTTCTGGGACCCGGCCCCAAGGCCCGGACCTGGGCCCGCGGAAGGCACAGACACGATTTCCCAGGTTGACGAGGAGTACGCCCGCATGCTCCTGAGACTCGGCTATAGGGAAGAGGCCCTGAGACTTGTCTCCCCCCGCGATGTGAAGCAGGCTGCGGCCCGGCCCGGGACGATTTCGGGGGAGCCCGGGAGGCTCAAACAGGCCAGTGCTGGGCGCGGGGTCGACGGCCGCCTCGCACCGGTGAGGTGGCTGTACAAGAGGGCCTACAACTCATTCGTGATCGCGGGCAGACGTAGCATGCGGTACAGAATGAGGGCAAGCCGCCGAGCCGGGAAGCAGCGTATCTGAGGAGCCCGGATCCAGGCATCCTAGGTTCGCTCCCGACCTCTCACCCTGCAGCAAGCTCGGCGATACTGCGTCCGGTCCTGGCACTCAGGAAACGGCCTCAAGCATCACGGGATCTGCCGAGCAGTTGGCTGGCCCGCTGATTGCTCCCGCCGCGCCGGACGCTTGTCGATGGTCCCTGGCTTGAATCCTGCTTCCAGGTTCGCGCTGCTTGCGTTGATCGTGGTGGGGGCGGAGAGGCGGGCATCCCCATCGCGATCGGGAATCGGCCGCTCCGGCGGCTGACCCGACAGCTCCAATCGGATTGCACCGAATGACACGGGATCCTTTGGATGCCTTCTGGTTCCCAACCCCTCCGATTCCCTTGCCAGGTTTATATGCGCCAGATTGATGCCTGTGATCAGGGCTCCTAGGAGTACGGGATGGTATTGGCGAGAGGATGATCACATGGCAATAGGTGTTACTGGTCGATTCCTTGCTCTATCGGTGTTTTCAGCCGGATTCTTGTTTGCCGCCGTCTCTGTGCGGCAGGCATCTGCCTTGCCTGCAGGTTTCCAGGAATTCTATCTTCCCCTGCCTGCAGACCTTGCACATGGTGTCTTCCATGACATCCGGGGTTGGGGTCATCCCAACGAGCTAATGCACTACGTTGCCGGGGTGACGGCGAGCACTGATGGCACCGTTGTCTACTACGATCACTGGGAGATAGGCGGATTGGGCGGCCCCGGGGCTGTGGGGTACGATGAGGTGGTGTATTTAAACAAAGGAGAGACCTACAGATTCGAGAGCAGCAATATCCCCTCCGGCCTTCGTGGGACGGCTACCTATTACGATGGCGGCGACAGGATATATGTCGTCGGAGGCGTTGCGCAGCTGGTTGTCTCAACCTGGCCTGAATGCGTGGGCACGGTGTTTGCCGATGCATGGGAAGTCTATCCTGTTCAGGCATGGAACACTCACTACGTCGTGCCCGTCGGGGAGAACCTTGGCGATTGGCCCTACTACTACGATGATTTCGATAGAGTGTACATCCTGGTGATGTCGGGAACCGACGGAAACACCGTCACGATCGGTGATACCTCGAGCACTCTCAACAAGGGACAGACGCTCAGCTACAGAGTGCTGACGGCGGGCACGGCGGTGAGCTCTACCTACCCCGTCCAGGTACAGATCTTAACGGGACAACCACTCAGCACTTACGAGATGCGAGGATACACGATAACCCCCATGCAGCATTGGGGAACAAGCTACTATGCCCCCGTTCCCAGTTGGCCCCAGATGGTTTTCGACCCGGACGGGCCGGGGCGGCTTCCCCCCACGATCTACAC
>CAYVLA010000146.1:0-7368 GCA_964452145.1 Hadarchaeota archaeon (SeqCode) | reverse complement strand
TACCAGGGCAGGCCACCTCGAACATGATGAACACCGATCCCCAGGTCTGTCGGGCCGTCGTCGACTGGCTGATCGAAAAGGAGGTAAAACGCGTCATATTCGCAGAGGGCAAGTCCTGGATGGGCGTTGACCCCTGGGAGGTCTGCGGATACAGGGATGCCTTCTCGAAGCCACCGTATGACGAACTGGTTGAGTTCCTGGATCTTGGAGGGGAAAGGGAGGAGGACCTATTCGAAGTCGATTACCGCATGATCAGGGACTTCTACACCGATAGGGATCTGGCCTTCGTCAAAGGCTTCATCGAGGGCAGGAAGGGCATAAGACGATTCTCCCACGGGAAGCTGGACTTCGAGCTGGCAACCTCCACGGCTGCCCGGTTCAGCAAGGCCCTCAAAGAGGCGAACGTGTTCGTGAACATACCCAAGATGAAGACCCATGTTCTGACCGGAGCTAGCCTCTGTGTGAAGAACCACTTCGCGTTATTGGAGCCGGCAGAATCGCGCTTCGCCAAGCATCTCGGTCTGGATCCCTTCCAGGGCAATTTCACCTACAGCGAGCTGATCCTGGCATCCCTCAATCTCCAGCGATCCGTCGCATGTGTCGCAGGCGCGTTCAAGACTCTGAGGATCCCCCAGCTCTGCGTGATCGACGGCGTGATCTGTCAAGAGGGAAACGGCCCCATGGAGCATGGCAAGCGGAGGCAGGAGAACACGGTCGCGGTTGCCTGGAACTGTCCGGCCACCATCGACACGGTCATATCCTACGCCTTCATGGGGCTTCGCTCCCGCAACCAGCCCTATCTGCCCCCTCACATCCAATGGGCATCGCGCCTGGGACTTGGGACCAAGGAGATGTCCGAGGTCTGCCTTGTTCTGGCCAGGGAGGACGGGATACCGGCATCCTCCGTCGAAGAGATCCGGGACGATCCCCGGCATCCTTTCCTGCCCCCCGCCACGCTGAAGAGCGGATGTGCCCCGAGGGTCTTTCCCCACGACACCCTGCTCCCCGTCGTCACGAGGGCCAACGACGAACTCCAAGCAGATGGCATAGATCCGAACAAGCCCCTATCCATTTCGCACAAGAAGCTCGGTGTCCCCGCCGGCATCGTGTCGGGCTAGCCCGCCATGGGCCCAGCGGGCGGATGAACATTTAAACCCAATTCGGCACAGGCCGTCTCGATCCCGATGTCCACGATGAAGGCTGCTGTGCTTAGGGGTGAGGGGCGGCTCGAAGTCGTCGACGTACCTGTCTTTATCCCTAGGTACGACGAGTTCCTCCTCAGAGTGAAGGCTTGCGGTGTCTGCGGAAGCGACATCCGCTACTTCAAGGGCGAGAACCCCTGGTCGCTGCACACCCTAGGCTACGAGCAGGAAAACCCGCCCAACATGATCCTGGGACATGAGTTCGCAGGCAGGATCGTCTCCGAGGGACTGCCAGCGGAGCCCAGCAGGATCGGGGAGAGGGTATCGGTCGAGCCGTACCGGTCGTGTGGGGAGTGCTACTACTGTAGGATCGGGAAGCACAACATCTGCGCCTTCCAAGAGCACCACGGTCACGACCACGGTTGGAAGGGCTATGAGTACGCCCCAGGGGGCATGGCGGAGTACACCCCGGCTTGGAGGTCCCACACGTACACGCTTCCGGCCAACGTGTCCTACGACGAGGCGACCTTCATAGACGGCCTGGCCGTGGCCGTCAGGGCGGTGGAGCTTGGGAAGATCGTGCCGGGCAGCGAGCTTTTGATCATCGGAGGAGGACCCATAGGACTGCTCATAGCTCAAGCGGCCAAGGGCTACGGCGCTAGCCGCGTCTTTCTCTCGGACGTATACGACAAGCCCCTTGAGGTCGCCGGCAAGCTGGGCGTGGACGATGTCATCGATGCCCGAAAGGAGAAGGTCAGCGAACACGTGCTGGGCGAAACCGGCGGCCTCGGCGTCGCGGCTGTCTATGACTCCACGGGCTCCGAGCAGGCCATTCTGGACGGCCTCAAGGCACTTCAGAGGGGAGGAACCGAGGTCCTGCTTGCAGGGTATCACAAGCCCATCCCGCTTGACTTCTCCCTGATCTCGGGAGACCGGATGATAAGAAGTCTGGCCAACAACCCCTACAGGAACTTCCAGACCGCCGTAGATCTGATGAAATCCCGCCGGGTCAAGGTCAAACCGTTGATCACCCACGCCTTCCCACTGTCAGAGATCAACGAGGCATTCAGGATCGTCACCCACAAGGAGGAGTACGAGGCCATAAAGGTCATAATCCACCCCTAGCGACCTCGATTCGCACCGACGACCGCAGCAAGAGAATCTGGGAGTTGGCTGGATCTCGGATCAGGTGACCGCAGTGATCAAGGCCTCCTGAACGTCAGAGACCCAGACCCGGAGAGAGGCCTCGCACCAGTACCGCATGGGCCTCCTCCCCGTTTGTCGGATGAGGGTGTGCCGAACCCCGGCCGGACTAGTCCCTGCCCTTCGTGAACCTCCGGCTCTTCATCGCCGTCTGGATCCTCTGCAGAGCGATTTGGATCACGGCCTCGGATAATGACAGGCTCTGGTCCGACGCGACCTTTTCGGCCAGATCCCAATTCTCCTGTATCTTCTCTCGTACTATGCGTAGAACGTCATCTCGAGAGGCCTTCATCGCCGACAGGGACCTGGAGTACTCTTCCATAGAGGCGATAACGCCTCCTGCATTGGCAAGGATGTCGGGCACTACGTAGATCCCCTTCCTCGCAAGCTCGCTCATCCCACCCGGAGTGGTAGGCGCATTGGCAGCCTCCACGATCGCCCGGGCCTTGATGGTCGCCGCATTCTTCGAGTCTATCACGTTTGAACAGGCCGCAGGAATGAGTACGTCAACGTCAAGGGAAAACAGCTGATCATTGGTCAGGGCCCCAGCAAAGCCACCGACGGTACCTGCCCTCTGCACATGCCTGTTGAGTCCTTCGACGTCCAAACCCTTGGGGTCATAAGCGCCGCCGTACAGGTCGGTGACTCCGACAAGCTTGGTGCCGCGTTCGGTGAGGAAGGAAGCCAGGGGTTGCCCGACGTTCCCGAAGCCCTGTATGGCCGCGGTGGACTCGTCGTGACCCTTCTGCAGGATCGCATCGATGACACGGAGACATGCATATGCGCACCCGTACCCTGTGCTCTCCTTCCTTCCGGGCAGCCACCCGTGGACGCCCTCCGGCTTGCCCGTGACGGAAGCTGGGTCCTCGGTCTGGTTGTAGACGAAAGCCATCTCTTCGGGCCCGGTTCCCATATCCGGAGCTGGTATGTAGACATGCCTCGCAAAGAGGTCCCTGAATCTCTGAGCATAGCTGTCCATTATGTCGAGTGTCACTATCTTTTCGAACTCAAGATCCCGGCCCCTCTTCCCGAAGAGCCCGTACATGGAGGAGATGTCAAGATCTACTCCCGTCTTGCCTCCTCCGAACTCTATGTTCACAGCGGCCGTCTTAAGGGTCATGAGCCTTGCGAGTTCGACCGTTTCCTCGATGCCTGTGTCCGGTGCTATCCTGACGCCTCCTTTGTAGGGCCCCCGGGCGTTGTTGTGCAGTGCCAAGGTCCCCCAGAACGTTACCACTCGCCCCAGGATATTGCAGGGCAGTCGGAAGACGGTCACGATCTGGGGGTCGATCATCAAGTCCACTTCCTCCCGGGAGAGAGCCATGCGGGCACCCGCCTCCCTGATAAGGGCGGTGCTCCTCGTTGTCTTCCACGGTCCCAGCGGGGAGCCGCGCCCCGACCTTGAAGATGCTGTTGATCCATCTGCCATGACAATCCAGCTCCAGCGATCGCGGTCCAGCACATAGACCCGCAACCTCCATGCTTAAATGGCGCGGTGAACTCTCCCATCCTGCTTCTAGGGAGCACCTAGGCAGAGGTTGGTCTCAGCACAAGCGACCGATGACGGCATCAAGTCCGGAGACATCATGCCAATCGCGGCGAGCTATTGGCTGCCGGCATCCTCAACGACGGCCCTACGGAAATCCTCGGAGATATGGGCGACGTAGATCTGGGGAACGCCGGTCCGATCGGAGCGGAAGACGCACATGCTGCCGTCCTGGGACAGGGTCGGGTGGGGATGGCCGAACTCGTAGTGGTCCTGACTGGCGCCCGCATGGCACAGGGTGGCGAACCTCCCGGTGGGAACGTGTACAAGCTGAATCCCCCTGTCCGGCCAGTTGGTGTCCGCCGCAATCCATTCCCCATCCCAGGAGGGCCCGGAATGCCAGAAGTAGGGACCTTCTACCAGCCGTCGGGGCTCGCTTCCCAAGTCGGCAAGCCAGATGCAACCATCCGGATACCTGCCACATCCCTGAACCTTGAGATGCCGGCCGAGAAGCGTCGAGTGGGCAAAGATCTCGGGGCACAGGTACTCCAGCTCATTGCCGTCCTCGTCGGTGAGGTACTTCCCTAAGAGATCGCCTCTGTTGATCACCACCCGGGAGCCATCTTGCCGCATCGAGGTTCCCCACTTCACCGTCCCCTTTGCCACCACCAAACGGGGACCCGTCGGATCGCAGGCGGACAGATGCCCTCCCGGATCGATGGCGACGATCGCGCCATCGTCAAGGTCCAGCCTCAGGGCACCGTTTCCCCTCGGGCCACCATGGGTTACAAACAACCTTCGACCGGTCGCGGAGATGAACATGTTGTGGATCACGCTGTCAGGAGGACAGTGCTCCGTGAGCGAGTGAAGGACCTCGATATCTCCGGTCTCCGTATCCACGATGCAGACCTCCTTGCCCCACACGCACAGAACGCTTCTGCCATCAAGGGACAGACGAGCGGGCGGTCGACCATAGTAGCCCCCGGGTTCAGCACGATCACCCCTTTCGGTCAGCTGGTAGAGGTTCAGCCCATCGGCATCGACCCTGAACAGGTCCCAGGGTGCATCCCGTGCCACCCAGCGCTGGCAGAACAGCACGACCCGTCGGTTGTCGGGGGTGACGGAGGGCCAATCGTAGAGGAGGTGGGCGCTGGGAGTGGGGTAGCTGGTCAGCTGGATGACTTTCACGCCCGTCTGGGCATCGATTCTCTGGATCCTTTCGCTCGCAAGAGGTGTCCGCAGCATTGTACTCCCGTCCGACTCTCGTCGTTAGGTCCCACAGCGGCCTACCCTTATCTATCTGCCGCATCTGGAGACATCCCAGCCATCTCTTCAGCAACATCTAACTATCCGCTCCCTTGGCAGCCTATGCATACCACCGAGAGTCAGGCGAGAGCAAGGCGCATGGCCGACCAGAAGGATGCACTCAGGATCGTGATGGATCGGGCGGATGCCGTCTACCAGAGGGAGGATGAGGTGATCTTCCACATCGAGGCTGGAAGGGACGGACCCACCCTCCCCGAACGGATCACATATTCCCTTACATGGGACCGTTGGAGGGTGATCGAGGAAGGCATCATCCACTCCGCCAGCCTGCCCCACGATGTCGTGGTGACGCCGGCTCAGGCAGGCTTTCTGCGCCTCTCGGTGGGACCTCCGGGCGCTCCGGATGACAAGAAGCTGCAGGCCGCCGCGGCCGTTTCGCCGCGCGCGATTCCACCATCGATGCCGGTCCCCGACGACTTCGGAGAGTACTGGCTGGGACAGGTGGCCGAGCATCTTTCGAATCCCGTCGAGGCGAAGGTAGAACACTGCACCTCGCACCGAGTTGGCGTTGTCTACAAGGTTAAGGTCCAGATGCCTGGAGAGCGCAACATCCACGGCTGGCTTCTCAAGCCCCGCGGGGAGGGGCCCTTCCCGGCCCTGGTGCGGTTCCACGGGGCGGGGGTCTACCCGGTGCCCCCGGACAACGGATTGGATTGGACGACTCGGGGGATGATGGTCTTCAGCGTCAACCCGCACCCGATCCCGAACGATCGCCCGCCGGAGTTCTATGAAGCGCTTCGAACCGGGGAACTGGCGGACTACCGCACCCGGGGTCGTGCGAACCGCGACACGATCTACTTCAGGGAGATGTTCCTTCGGGCTGTGAGAGCGGTCGATTTCCTTGGCCAGGAGCGGGACTGGGATGGAAAGAGCATGGTCCTCGAAGGCCACAGCCAAGGAGGAGCCCAAGCGCTTGCAGCGGCCGCACTGAACGACAACGTTTCGTGCATCGTTGTCTCATGCAGCACGCACTGCGACCACACCGGGCCGGCCATGGGGCGGGTGCCGGGCTGGCCCAGGATCGTGGAGATCCGCGACGGAATTTCTGACCCTGTTCAACTTGAGGCGGCAAGGTACATCGATGGCGTGAACTTCGCCTCCATGATCGTTTGTCCGGCCATGTTCAGCCTTGGCTTTCTGGACGATCTCTGTCCTCCGACCGGCATCTACGCGGCCTACAATTCCTTGCGCGGGCCCAAGATGATTCGGCACGAAGTCGAAGTAGGCCATGTACATACGGAAGCCTGCAAGGCCGCAACATACGAGTGGGTGTCCCGCCGGATCGAAGGACGACGATAGGCATCCTCCGTACATCGACGGCCCAACGGCCGGCGAGAGAGTTATAACCTCAGCTCACAGGCTGCTGGAGAGGCTGATGGCATGAAGCTCTGCTGCACCAGCTACTCGATGCGGGACTACATCACCAAGGGCAAGATGGACTTCTTCAGCTACATCGACTTCGGGCGGGACCTGGGATGGGATGCCGTTGAACTCCACTACAGGCATTTCCCGAGCATGGAGCGGGACTACCTCAGGAAGCTGAAGCGCCACGCGGTCAGGGCCGGGGTTGAGCTGGGGATAGTGTCCGGTGCCAACAACTTCACCATTCCTGATCCCAAGGAGCGCGAGCAGAGCGTCAAGGGCCTGATCAAGGCCGTTGACATGGCGGAATATCTGGGCTGTCCTCAGGTGCGGGCATTCGGAGGACCCATTCCGGATGGCGTGCCCAAGGAGCAGGCGTTCGAGTGGTGCGTGGAGGCCTTCAGGAAGGTCATCCCCATAGCGGAGGACAAGGGCGTCGTGGTTGGCCTCGAGAACCACGGCGGAGTCACGCTCACCTCAGATGATGTGCTGGCCATCCTGAGGGCGGTCGACTCGGAGTGGTTCGGATTGAACATGGACACTAACAACTTCCCCAAGGAGGACCGGTACGCCCACATGGAGAAGGTCGCCCCACACATCGTCCAGATCCACGCCAAGGTCCTAGAGGCCGACGAGAATAAAGGCGACCTCACCATGGACTACGATCAGGTCCTCTCCATCGCCAGGAAGGCAGGCTTCAACGGATTCGTGTCCATCGAGTACGAGGGAAAGGAGGACGCCTGGAAGGCGGTCACCAAGGCGTCCAAGTACTTCAGAGAGGCCGTCTAAGCATCAGGCCCACGGTCAGATGGACACCCAACAGACGATCTACCTTTCCAACACCGCTTA
>CAYVLA010000145.1:0-7372 GCA_964452145.1 Hadarchaeota archaeon (SeqCode) | reverse complement strand
CAGTTCATCTTCCCATTGCCAAAGACCAGAAAGGACATCTTGGGCTCTTTGAGCTTGAGGATGAGGGCAGGGAACCTATCACGACGGTAGCTCCCCGGCAACCCCAGTGCCAATCTGTCCAGGTCAAGCTGGGTTTGAAGGTCAACGAAAGCAACAATGTTCTGAACCTCTATGTTCGGCCTCCGCACCCCCTATCAATGGCTTCCCTCCTGATAACTGTGTTGGGGCAAGCCCAAGAGCAGAACCCGGGGCGTGGCACTGCCGACGTTCCCCCGATCGATAAGTCGGCTGGAACCCAAACGCGCCGCCAAGACCCAAGACCCTTTCATTGAACCCATTTAAGAGCTCGGCTGTCGGAGTGGGTGCGGGATGCCGGAGAGTCCTCTGGACACTCCGCATATTCCCAAGACAAAGGAGTGAAAGAATTGAGCTATGGAGAGAGGCGCAGTTTCGACAGAGGCCCCAGAGAGATGCACAAAGCTACTTGCGCTGACTGTAAGCAGGAATGTGAAGTTCCGTTCAAACCCACGGAAGGGCGCCCCGTCTACTGCCAGAACTGCTACGCCAAGCACAGACCGCCTAGAAGGGGTAGATACTAGACCAGGATAATCCGATGACAGAAAGAGGATCACGGAGAACTCTCTGATTCGTCCTTATTCTGTAAGAGGAGTCAAGGGCTCGTGGAGTAAGCCAACTATCTCATTCAGCGAATCTACTCCCGTGCCCAGATCTGGGTTCTATCCAAGTTTCAGACAGCAGCTCGATCATGATTCCCGCAAGGGCGTCGGTCGGGCTCTTCTTTTTTCTACATGGAATCGCTCTCATCCAACCGAAGGTTCGGCCTGGAAGGCAGAGAATCGAAGTAGTTCTGGAACTCACGTCACGTATCTGTTCTCTCATGTCCGGGCTCTTCTCGCGGTTTCTGTATGCCGGGCCTTGTCCAGAGGTTCTGGGGAAAATGCCGAGGCACAAATCAGGCCAAGACCATCGAAACCAAAACAGATACGCATTTGCCATTACCATTAATCTGATGTCACAATACCAATTGAGGCTCGTGAATGAGGTTTGTTTGCTCTTCCTTTTTCGGTTTAGGCCTAGATTATATAGAGAACTATAGAGAACTTCTTCTCTACGGAGCAGGTAGTAGAATTTATAAAGGTACTTCCGGATTACGGCTCCGGTCTTCTCCGAGGGGACTCTGCTTGCCTGGCCCCTTCATCTAGTCTTGGCGAGGTTGCCTTGTCGAGTTCTGTGTCCCTTGCGCCTGGCCTTTGGGCCCGTAGCTCAGTCTGGCAGAGCACTGGCCTTTCAAGCCAGGCATCTCGGGGTGAACCCGAGGTTCGGGCTTAGGGACAAGGCATAGGTGATCGGATGAGAATCCCCAAGATGATCGCCGAGATCAAGTTCGGCCTCCTCTCCCCCCAGGAGATCCTGAAGATGGGAGTGGTAAAGATAACCACCGCCGACACCTACGACAGGGACGGCTACCCCATAAACGCAGGCCTGATGGATCCACACCTTGGCGTCATAGACCCCGGCATAAAGTGCAGGACCTGCGGCGGGAAGAGCAAGGAGTGCCACGGGCATTTCGGGTACATCCAGCTCGCCAGGCCCGTGATCCACGTGGGGCATGCGAAGCTCGTCTACAAGATGCTGAGATCCATCTGCTACAAGTGCGGAAGAGTGTGTATCGAAAACGAGATCGCGGAGAAGATGAGGGCAGATCTGAGGAGAACTAGGAGCCCCGAAAGGAAGGGGAGCATCTATGAGCAGGCCTTCAAGACGGCGGACAAAGCCAAGGCCTGTCCATACTGCAGCGAGGCGAAGCGCGGCATGGCCTTTGAGAAGCCGACTCACTTCTACGAGGATGGCCAGCGGCTGACGCCCAGCGACATCCGCGAAAGATTCGAGATGATACCCGACGACGATGTGCCGCTGCTGGAGATGGAGCCCAGGGTCGCAAGGCCCGAGTGGACGATCCTGACGGTCCTTCCGGTGCCCCCGGTCACAGTGAGGCCTTCAATAACCCTTGAGTCGGGCGACCGATCGGAGGACGACCTTACCCACAAGCTCGTGGACATAGTGAGGATCAACCAGAGGCTGCGGGAGAACATGTCTGCGGGCGCCCCGCAGCTGATCGTCGACGACCTGTGGGACCTTCTGCAGTACCACATCACAACATACTTCGACAACGAGATCTCCGGAGTACCGCCAGCGCGGCACAGGTCGGGGAGGCCCCTGAAGACCCTGTCCCAGCGCCTCAAGGGCAAAGAGGGCAGGTTCAGGAGCAACCTGGCCGGCAAGAGGGTTGACTTCTCCGCCAGGACCGTGATCTCCCCCGACCCGTGCCTGAGCATAAACGAGGTAGGGGTGCCGGAGGAGATAGCCAAGGAGCTCACGGTGCCCGAGCGCGTGACGGATATGAACATCGAGAGCATGAGGGAGTTGGTGGAAGCGGGGAGCAACGTTCACCCGGGGGCCAACTACGTGTTCCGCCCCGATGGCAGCAGGAAGAAGATCATCGAGGAGACCAAGGCCGAGCTATCCCAGGAAGTGGAGCCCGGCTACATAGTGGAGCGGCAGGTCAGGGACGGGGACATCGTCCTGCTCAATCGCCAGCCCTCGTTGCACAGGATGTCCATAATGGCCCACAGGGTAAGGGTGATGCCCTTCAGGACCTTCAGGATCAACCTCTGCGTCTGCCCGCCGTACAACGCCGACTTCGACGGGGATGAGATGAACCTGCACGTGATCCAGACCGAGGAGGCGAGGGCAGAGGCCAGGATGCTCATGGAGGTGCAGGAGCACATCCTGTCGCCCCGGGTGGGCGGCCCGATAATAGGATGCATACACGATCATATATCCGGCTGCTACTACCTGACTAGGAAGGATTCCTTCTTCGCGCGGGGGGCGGCCGAACAGATCCTCAAGTTCGCCATGCTGGACACCAAGCTGCCTAGGCCCGCAAAGCGGGTCCAGGGAGCGGAGTGGTGGAGTGGCAAGCAGATCTTCAGCAAGTCCCTTCCGAGGGACCTGAGCATGGAGTTCAAGGCCAAGGTCTGCTCCAAGTGTGATGTCTGCAAGAAGGGGGAGTGCGACCAGGAGGGCTACGTGGTCATTAAGGACGGTGAGCTTGTCAGCGGGGTCATAGATGCAGCGGCCATAGGGGCCTACTTCGAGGGAAAGGTTCTGGACGAGATCACCCGCAGGTATGGGACTGGAATGGCCAAGGACTTCTTGGACGCCGTGACCCGCTTGGCCGTCTGGGTGGTCTCGAAGAAGGGGTTCACCATCAGCATCGACGACTACGATATCCCCGAGGAGGCCAGCGAGGGCATCTCCGAGGTCCTTGAGAAGGGCGAGGAGGACGTCGACAGGCTGATTGTGGCCTACAGCGAGGGGATGTTGGAGCATCTGCCCGGGAAGACGCTGGAGGAGACCCTTGAGATGCGCGTGATGGAGATCCTGAGCAAGGCCAGGAACCGGGCGGGAGAGATTGCCGAGAAGCACCTGGGGATGGAGCGCAACACGGTGGTGATGGCCAAGACCGGTGCCAGGGCCAATATGCTGGATCTGACCCAGATCACCGCCTGCATAGGGCCCCAAGCTGTGCGCGGCAAGAGGCTCAGCCGCGGGTACAGCGACCGGACCCTTTCCCACTTCAAGGTGCAGGACGCGGGGGCCCGCGCCAGGGGGTTCGTCAAGTCCAGCTACAAGGACGGCCTGGATCCGTTGGAGTTCTTCTTCCACGCCATGAGCGGCCGGGAGGGCTTGGTGGACACCGCCATACGGACGGCCCAGAGCGGCTACATGCAGCGCAGGCTCATCAACGCGCTGCAGGATCTGAGGGTGGAGTACGACGGCACCGTGCGCGACACGAGGGGCATCATTGTCCAGTTCCGCTACGGGGAGGACGGCGTGGACCCGGCCCGGAAGAAGGGCGAGCCCGCGGTGGATCCCGAGACCATAGCCCAGGATGTGTTGGGGGTGTGAAGATGCTGTCGCAGAAGAGCATAGACAGGATCGTCGAGGAACAGGCCGGGATGCTTCCCGAGAGCATCGTCGAGCGCCTGAGGAAGGCACTCATGGATCGGTCCTCCAAGCTGACCCTTGCCAGGGCCAAGAAGCTGGTGTCCAGGGTCGTATCGGAGTTCGAGGAGGTGCAGGTCGACCCCGGGGAGGCCGTTGGAAGGGTGGCCGCCAAGTCCATCGGGGAGTCCGGCACCCAGATGACGCTGAACACCTTCTACTACGCCGGGGTGAGCGAGGTCAACATCACCCTGGGGCTGCCCGGATGATCGAGATCGCCGACGCTAGGAGAGAGCCCTCAACCCCCATGATGACGACCTATTTGAGAAAGGAGTGTGCCTCGGATGAGGCCGTTGCAACCAGGGTCGCCAGATCGATCGGAAGGGTGAAACTTGACGATGTCTCACGGAAGGTGGACAACGGGTTACAGAACGAGCTAGAGAGTTGCGGGATCCTGTTGCCCTCCGAAGCACTTATTACACCCGGCGTTGTGCATGGTGCACGGAGGGAGGACCCCATGGGCAGGAATAGGAACAGACAGAGGAGACCAAAGAAGAAGAAAGAGAAGAAGCAGGAAAAGAAACACGGGTCGGCATGAAGGGATAAGTCCCGGTTTCGTTTGATCTGTCCATATCTGGGCATATCTGCAGCCAAGCTACACCTGCACCCATACCTTAAGGATCCCAGGCCTATTGAAGGAGGCCGTCTCCACTTTCTGACGGGTCGGAACATTCGCATGACCCGTCCCTCCGTCCCTCGGTACCCATACAAGCACAGGCCAATATCTGCCTCAGGTCTTGAGCCTCTGCTTCCGGCCGATCATCGATCACATTACTACCCTAGAACCCGAGACAACATCATATGTCAGGTGGCAAGGCCCTGCGAGTTCCGTATGTAAAGCTGGGAACCCTAGTGTGGTGACACTGACAGTTGCCGGTTTGTCGCGACCTTTCGGAGGACCCGCACGTTCCGGATTCCGGGATCCCAGAGAACCGATCCTGATCTACTCTTTCATGTCGGATAGACTTGAACCCATATTGGTATAGGCCCCGCGCGCCCACTGCCCACTTGTGCCAGAGCCTCGATCCCTGAACTGGGACGCAGAGGACAATCCCCGCCTCAAGACCCGGTGGCAAGGATGGCATCATGCTCCCTCAGCTTGTCCTGCAGCTTGCGGACGTCGATATCCCTGATTCCCAATCCTTCCACTGCAGCAAGGGCCGCCGTCGTCCCGGCTGCATGACCAGTGGCCATGCATGTCGCAGCACCCCTGAGTGATGCCTGGGAAAGGTGGTCACAGCCTATGCACCTCCCGGCCACAACGAGGTTCTCAAGCCCCCTGGGAATGAGAGCCCGCAGCGGTATGTCGTGGTGACCCACCAGTGGCGAGTACTTGAACACAGTCCCCTTGAGATGGTAGTCCAAGCCCCTGCAGTTCAACGCAACCACATCCTGGAAGCGGGCTTGGTTTTTCAGGTCATCGATCTTGATCACATAGTCCGCGACGATGCGGCGAGTCTCCCTGACTCCCAGATGGCTCTGTGCTACCACAAAGGCGTTCTCAAACCCGGGGACCGTCGCCCTGAGGTGTTCAAGGTGTGCAAGGGCCCCGCGAAGCCCGTCTACTTCTGCCCGGGTAAGGGCCTTCGGATCAAGGGGATCGATCTCCACGTTTCCCTGGATGCGCACGGCCTCCCTGTAGACGCAGAGCTTGATCGTAGGCATCACGCCCCGTCGAACCGTGAAACCCTCCGAATCCGTGGCTGCCTTCGGGACCACCACTGTGAGCATTGGCTGAACTCCCGATGGCTTGTTATCGAAGTCAAGCCCATTGGCGCTCCCAAGCTGGTCCCGGTTCTCCCGGGCCCACTTGACCACCTTGGCCGCATCCACGCCGCACGCTATGTAGTCGCAGGAAACCTGCTGGAGGTCATCGACCCCGGTAACCTCAAACGGAGCACCTGCGAAGGCGGCAACATCGGCATCGCCGCTGGCGTCTACGAAGGTCCTGCCCAGGATCACGCCCCGGCCCCCCTTGTTCTGCACAACGACTCCACGGATGACGCCCCCATCCATCACCACGTCGGAGACCCAGGTGTGGAGTAGGAGTTCCACCCCTGCCTCATCGATCATGTCGAGGGCCACCTTCCTGGTCCAGACGGGCCACAGCTGGTTCCGTCCTTTCTCCGAGATGAGGCATTGGCCGTCGCGCTCCATGCGCTTCAGAAACTCCCAGGGTATGCCCCTGATGATCTGGTTGCCCGCGGAGTCGTAGAAGGCACTGAGGGACGTATTGTACGGAGCCGTCGTGCATCCGCCCAGGTAGCCTAGCCTCTCGACCAGGATCGTCCGCGCACCGGTGCGGGCGGCGGCAGTGGCAGCAATGAAGCCCGATGTCCCGCCCCCGACCACGACTACCTCGCTCTCGTCGATGACGGGCAAGGATTCCCTCAATTCAATGCTGTCCCCTATTGTCACGGTTTCGACCTCCCTTCAAAACGGAATGAGTGACGAGCGGCAATTCCGCCTCCTCCAATTCCTGCCAAGGCCGGTTGCCATAAATCTGTGTGTGGCCATCGATGCGGGAGATCCGGGGACCAACCGTCAGGAAGATCGTCAAACGCCCCGCCGGACGCGGACAGAACTCATTTCGGCCGCGGCAGCTCCGCAGAGAATCTATGCCCGGTTCGGACAGGTGTTGAGAAGGCCAGGAATGCCCCAGATGCCGGCACGATCAAGACCCCTTCCTTCAACAAGTCCCAGGCCTTCCGGCCGCCTCTCCGTCCAGGCAGCGAGATCCCGCTGTTTTGGGATGTGTTCTGCCAGATCAATCTCGGGAAGACTGTCGCCCTGAAGGGTTCTCGGAAGCGTCCCCATGCGCATCCAGCTAGGTCCCGGGAGAGGCGGTCCTCGCAAGCTTCTTGGCAGCCTGCTTCTCTATCCGCTCGAGTTCCATGGCGACATCCCCGTCTACGACCTTCGCAGGTGGGTGGTGTTCCCTGAGCATCCTGTCCAACGCAGATGCGGAGCTTTGGAGCACATCCCCGTGGCCCTTCCGCACCCAGCTGCTCCAGTCGTTCCTGTTAAAAAGGCGCGGGTACCACGTCTCTCTGCGCAGGTTCCTCAGGGTGTGGGCCTCCTTGAGGAAGCTGCCCCCAATGCCCACTTTCTCCATGACATCAAGGGCGATCGTCTCCTCGTCAACGTGCATCCCACCAAACAGCCTATCGGCGTATCCAAGCCACTCGTCGTCGATGACCAGCTGGTTCCAGCTGGCGCCCTGATCGGCGCCCACTATCCCCTGGTGGCCGATCCCCTCCGCCCCCGCCGCAACGGCCAGACC
>CAYVLA010000144.1:0-7380 GCA_964452145.1 Hadarchaeota archaeon (SeqCode) | reverse complement strand
CGATGACACCCCTGAGCGTTATTCCCGGCGTGAGCACGATCACCGCGATTGATCTCTATGTCAGCGAGGAACTCATGGAGAGCTTCCTTGAATGCATCCCGCCCGATGCCCAGGGCCCCGGGGCCGTCCGTTTTGAGAAGAAGCAGATCTCGTTTGTCCCTACGACTCAGAACGGTGAGTTCAACATACGCCTTGCGAAGAAGGCCGCACCCCCGGGCGACTACTTGCTGTTGCTTGTTGCAGGCGATACGTCGATGAACCAGGCCTGGTGTTTCGCCAACCACACACTGGCGCTGCAGGGGCTAGCGCAAGGTGAGGGCATGATGATCTGGGGGGTGGATCCCTCCCCTCAGGCCTGGCTTGGCAGGTACGTCTACCACGAGAACATCTCCCAGGGCGATCTGCAGTTCAGCGGCTCGGCCTTGATCAACGCGTTCCTCCCGTTCTCGCCTCCCCATGAGAGGGGATGGCTCGCGAATGGGACTGTTGCCTTTGAAGCCAAGGCCAATGCCACCTGGACCCACGCGGGAACGACTCGGGAGGTGGCACTGACTCTCTCCAGCGGCGTGGATGCATGTCTATTCTACCTGCCCCAATACGATCACTGCGTGGTGGCTAACCTGACCTTCGAGGGCACGTACAGAAACGGTACCGTCATCCACGACATTCGTGGGAGAGGGTTTTTCGTAGCGACATACGGTCCTGAATACCGTGCCATCTCTCCGGAAAGCGGCGAGGGCTTGGGACTAATTCTTCAGATAGAAGCGCCCTTCGTGGCGGGTCTACACCTGGGCTGGGCCTGGGAGAATACCTCGACATATTTCCCTGACGCTCCCGGCGGCCGCATCCTAGCTCCGGCGGCGGAGCACGTTGCGTTCAACCTCAGCACAGACGTCGGAGTCACCGTGCCATCGATGCTTGTGGCAGATTTCTCGGCAAGCCCCAGAAGCGGCGTGGAGCCGTTAACGGTGGTGTTCGTCGATCTCTCGGAATCCGATCAAGGCATCACCTCTTGGTCGTGGAGCTTTGGGGACGGATCCACGAGTGCCCTGCGGAACCCGAGCCACAGGTACGAACAGGAGGGCACTTACACCGTCAGCCTCACCGTTAGGGAGGCGGATGGGGACAGCGATGTGGAGACCAAGGCGGGGTACATCACCGTCACCGACGTCGGGCCGATTGCACGCTTCTCAGCAAATCCGGGCAGCGGAGTGGAGCCGTTGACGGTCAACTTCACGGATGCGTCGACTTCGCATGACGGGATCGTCTCATGGTTCTGGGACTTCGGGGACGGATCAACCAGCAGGCAGGCAAGCCCCAGGCACCTGTACGTACAGGACGGAGCCTACCAGGTGGCTCTCACCGTCATGGAGAACGACGCTGACACAAGCGCGGCATCAGGGATCATCGTCGTTGGCGACGCGGAGCCTGACGCGAACCTCTCGGCGACGCCCACGGAAGGAGCGGAGCCCCTGAAAGTCCTGTTCATCGATGGGTCCAGATCGCATGATGGGATCGTCCTTTGGAGCTGGGAGTTCGGAGACGGATCGACCAGCACGGAGAGGAATCCAACCCACATCTACTCGGCCAAGGGAACCTACGACGTCAGCCTTACGGTATGGGAGTCAGACGGTGACTGGGACGTGGAGACAAGGCCGGGCTGCGTAGCGGTCCCCGAGGCTCTGCTCGGCCCATTCGTCATCTTCTTGTCTCTCCTGCCATGGCTATTCACCCGGAGATGGAGGAAGGGCAAGGGTACGGGTTCGACCCAAAATTGGGCTGGAACGGAGCGTCTCTTGCCCTTCTTGATGCTGTTCGCCATTCTCCTGGCTCCGACTGCTTGGGCCGACACGATCATAGGTTCAAGAAGCGCATCGACCTACGCGTCCGCAGACGCCACGGTGAATCTGACCAACCCCGACGCCAACTACGGCGATCAGACCTTGCTGGAGGTGCACATAGACTCCTATCTAAGCTACGCATACATGATGTTCGATCTATCCGTCATTCCGCCCGACGCCAACATACTGTCTGCCCAGCTGAAAGCCTATCTCTCCTCCTTCTCGGGGTATGTATCCACGCTGGGCGTCCACCATTGCCCCGACACATCATGGACTGAGACCGGGATCACCTGGAACAACAAGCCGGGTTTTGCTGCGGAGCCTACGAGCACCATCGCCTTCAAGTTTGGATTGATAATGTCGGGCTACAGATCCTGGGACGTGACGCCCGATGTTAGAACTGCCCTTGCAGTTGGGAGGCTGACGGAGGTCCTCGTCTTTGAGAGGTCCGACCTCAGCACCCATGTCCGCTTCCGCTCAAAGGAAGCGAGCCAGAGTCATCCCTACCTTCAGGTCAGTTACGTCACCGCGCCGGTACACGATGTTCACCTACAGTCGGTCCCGGACACGGGCGGGACCTCCGATCTGGGATCGATCAGCATCACGGCGCCGGTCGATTCGGGGTCGGTCACCTACCCGCTCACACTTCCACAGGATGCGCAGGTGATGGAGGGAAGCTACAACGTGACCTACAACGCTGGCTACTCCTTCATCCGATGGGAGACAACCGGCGGCCTGAGCGTCGCCGATCCGCAAGCCCAGAGCACCACGCTGACGGTGGCAGGGCCCGGCACGCTCAAAGCCATCGGAAGCACAGCCCAGATCCAGTACTTCTACGACGACGGCAGCTATGATGGCAGGGTGGGTTCATCCAAGAAGCCCGGCGAGATGGTGGCGGTCAGATTCACGCCTCTGATATCGGACAAGCTACTGTCCGCTCGCTTCTACTTTGCCTATGCATACAACCACACGATCAAGGTCCACGTTATGGACGTTACCCGGACGGATCTGATCCCTCCCTTTGACCAGACCGTGTTCTTCGCCAAAGGCTACACGACCCGAGGTTGGTTCGATGTGGACCTTTCAGGCTATGGCCTGATGCTGAACGCGGGCATGGACTACTACATCGGCATGGAATGGACCAGGGAAGGGAACCCCGAGCTTGGATGTGACTGGGCATCTCCCATCGACAACCGAAGCTGGTCCCGCAATGCAACGGGTTGGCAAGCGGTGACAGGTACGGACTACATGATCCGAGCCATCATGGGTGCCAAGACTGCGAGCAGCCTATCATGCTCGGTTAATCCGGCCTCCATGATCATCGGCTCAAGCGTTACGGTCTCCGGTTCCCTGGTTCCCGTCCACGCCGGAGCGAAGATCACGTTGACGCATACCAGATCGAATGGCACAGTCGTCCTCAGAGCTGTCACAACCGACGCCAACGGCATCTACAGTGACGCCTACAAACCCGACGCGGCTGGCTCCTGGAGTGTGGCAGCGTCATGGGGCGGGGACGGGGACCACGAGGGTGCGCAGAGCTCGATCCGGACTTACGCCGTCGCGAAGGCTTCCAGCACCATCTCGTGCTCATCCTTCCAAACCTCCGTCACCATCGGCTCAAGCGTCACGGTCTCAGGATACATCAGCCCCATCCATGGCGGAGCGGCGGTTGCATTGACGTACATAAGACCGGATGGCGGCATCGTGGCCAGGACGGTCACGGCTACGGCCTCTGGGTACTACAGCGACGCCTACAAGCCGGATGGGGTCGGCTCCTGGACTGTGCGGGCGTCCTGGCTCGGGGACCACGACCATGAGGGAGCAACGAGCTCCGCGCTACAGCTTGCCATCAACAAGGCCTCAAGCTCCATATCATGCAGGGCAAGCGCAACGGGCGTCCCCATCGGCCTAAGCACGTTGGTCAGCGGCTTGATCTCACCCGCCCATGCAGCCTTCTCAGTCGTCATACAGCTCAGCACAGACGGCGGGAGCACGTGGAACGATCTCGCATTCGCCGTGACGGACTCGGATGGTTCCTATTCGTACAACTGGACTCCCGCCGCAGCGGGATCCTACCTGGTCCGGTCGCACTGGGTCGGCGACGAAGACCACCTGGACGCCACCAGCTCTTCACGCTCGGTTACGGTCTTCAAGGGCAGCTCAACCATATCATGTAACATCGACCCCGCATCGATAGCCGTGGGCTCATCGACCACCATATCGGGTTCCGTATCGCCGGGGCAAGCGGCATGGGTCACCTTGCATTACAGCAAGGATGGCGGGGCTTCGTGGATTGACATGACCACGCTAACATCGAAGTCAGATGGAAGCTACTCCCATATCTGGACCCCGGCCGACATTGGGAGTTACAGGATCAAGGCTTCGTGGCCGGGTGACTCGAACCGCAACGGAGCGGAGAGCCCCGGCAGGACTCTGAGCGTTGCGCCCATCGTGGGAGAGGGACTCTGCGTCATGGCTGCCGCCGCCGTTGTCCTGATCGGATTAGCTCACCCATCGCGAACCCATAGGCACATATGTCCAGGGACTTAGGATACAGTACTAGGTGCAGAGAGCCTGTGGGAGAGAGGACGGGATGAGACCTGGTCCCGCCCTCGTGTGATCAGCAAACGCCTAGGAATATGTTGTTCGGGTCGCACGGGTCCTGATCGCCAGAGGTCCTTGTCTGGGTCACTATCTCCAAGTCCGCCGTGCCACCCGTTCTCCGAAGGCTGATTGCTGTAAGCTGCCAATCACCGTCAAGATGCCGTACACCACAGCCTGTCATAGTCCACTCCGGGTTCTCTGCCAGTGGGCTGACTCGGATTACCAGCGCCCCGCTCGGCCTCGGGGTATCACTCGAGTAGCCTGGCGGGTCCTCGTCATCGGGATCTGCCGGAGAGAGTAGCTCAGCCTGGCCGAGATCGGGTTGGAGTCTCAGGATCTCCTCGAGGTCCAATCCGAGCTGTTCAAGCCTCTTCAGCGTCTCCGCCTTTTCCTCCAACTGTCTCAAATGCTGGGTCAAGATGCGTTCCCTGGAGTCCAACAAGGATTGCAGGTCGGAGATCCTCTCATGCTGGACCAGCACGAAAGCCGAAAGAACGGAGGATACCAGCAGAAGTGCGAACAGGCTTGCGCCGATGGTACGTCGCGATGCCCCCAGACTCCTTGTCAGGCGGCAGCGATGTGCGCGGGCGATTTCGTATCTGGTGGAGGGCGGCCAGCCTGCGTATGTCTCCTTCGAGATAAGACCCAGTCGAACGAGTCTTTTCAGCCGCCTGGAAAGACCGCTCCTGCTCACTCTCACCTTCCCGGACTCCAGGCCTCGGAGAAGATCATTGAAGCCAAGGCTTCGATGGTCCTCCACTCTAGAGACAATCTCCCTCTCCACATCGTCAAGTTCTATCATATGAACAAGTAGGGCGGAAATAGACTAAGTCCCGTGTCTGTGTGCCCGTGCCACACCTCTGCGGACGCGTTTCGCCCGTCGCGTGACTGGCCAAGTTCTGTTCTGGGGCTTAATTGTGTTGCCGCGGCCGAGAAGGATCCACAGCAGTCTAAGTAGTCATCTTTTCTGATTCCCTGGCTTCGTGCGGTCGCAGAGAGCTGACCGAGCAGATGCTGCTTTGAAGCCGAGGATAGGTCATCCAGGCTCGAGTCAGGGTCTCGGTCATCGGGGTCTTCCGCAGGGAGATCTGCTATCCGGAATCCGTCTCGCTTGCGTTTCGCGCCTGGTTCTCTACAAAGAAACCGATGGCCTCGATGAATTCGAAGTCCTCGAAGTCCTCGATGTTCTCGGTGAGTATCTTCTTCGCGGCGTTCGCCTTGGCAGCGAAGGCAAGGCGACAGTCGTGGATCCAAGGCCCTGGATCGGGTTCGCCTCTTCCTGCCTCCATCCATGCAAAGATCTCTCGGAAGGACTCGTCGGTCTCACATATCGTCCCCACGGTCACTGTCCGCTGTCACGACAGTTGCCTTGACGGCATCAGCCATAGACCAGACCTTCAAGGGGCCGCCGGCGGTTCGGAAGACCGCCTCGGCATACCCCATGGAGCGGCCAAAGGAGCGTCTTCAACGGCTTGTGCGAGCTTCCGGTTCAACCTATTTCTGCGACTTGACCTTCGCCTCTTCAGCCATCTGTAGCCGAGCTTGCCGGCTTGATCCTCGATTGGCTGATGAGGCGTGGAAGGTGGGGCGCCGATTACTTCTCGTTAGATACGCTCGTCAACAAGCTCTCCCACGCTGTCAGAAACAACGGCAGGAGGATAAGGAAGTCCGTTAGAGAACTTGTCCAAGAGGGCTCCCTGCTCATCCACGAGAGGGGAGAAACGATTTCCCTGAATCCTTCTTTGAACAGGGATATCTTGGACCACATTGAGCAGTCATTGGAATCTAGATTAGCCCTCTTCGTGGCCAGCCCCAACATCGACGCCGCCAAGGACCCGGAGTAGCGTCTCAGCGCTCAGTGGTCGCGTCTGGGACAAGATGCTTGGCCGGGCCGGCTCGCGCGGTCAGCCGGCTACTTCGGTTCGATCCTCTCCCGGGGCTTCACGTTTCCGAAGGTAACGGTCGAGCCGTCCGTTGGAGCGGCCCACCTCACGGCATTTGCGATCACCTTGAGCACATCGGGGTTGTGGTATATGGGGTAGGTCTCGTGGCCCGGGCGGAAGTAGAAGATCCTCCCCTTGCCCCTGTTGAAGCAGCACCCGCTCCTGAAGACCTCGCCCCCCTCGAACCAGCTTATGAGGACGGTCTCATCTGGCTGGGGTATGTCGAACCGCTCGCCGTACATCTCGGCGCGTTCGATCTCTATGCACTCCCCCAGGCCCTGGGCTATCGGATGGCCTGGTTCAACCACCCACAGCCTCTCCCTGTCGTCGGCCTCTCGCCACTTCAGGTTACACGTGGTGCCCATGAGCCTGCGGAAGATCTTGGAGAAGTGGCCTGAATGCAGGACGATTAGCCCCATGCCCTCCAGAACCCGGTTCTGGACCTTGTCGACGATGTCGTCGCGTACCTCGCCGTGGGCCATGTGCCCCCACCAAGTTAGGACATCGGTCTCGGCGAGGACCTTGTCGGTCAGGCCGTGCTCCGGCTCATCAAGGGTCGCCGTCCTGACGACGAAGCCGCTCTGGGAGCGCAGGAACGAGGCGATCGCCTCATGCATGCCCTTCGGGTAGATCTTCGCTATCTTCTCACTGCTTCTCTCATGTCGGAATTCGTTCCAGACCGTCACACGAATCGTCTTCGCCATAGCCATGCCTCCGTCATCTCAGTATCGGCGGAGAATTCTGCACGGGTCTGTCCCTGGAAAGATAATCCTTTCCATCGGTGCCCGGATGGTGCTTCGGACTCTTCTCACGATCGGGCATCACCGTGGAAGGTTCTTCGGCAAAGCGCGGACTTACGCTCTGTGGTGCTGGGACGCAAGTCCAATCGGTCCTTGCGTTCACCGGTACGCTGCGAGTCCAAGGCGGGATCAGAAGTCCTTGAGTCATCTCTCGCCTGTGCAGACGAGTCAGGGCAAGGAGACCCTGTTCGC
>CAYVLA010000143.1:0-7600 GCA_964452145.1 Hadarchaeota archaeon (SeqCode) | reverse complement strand
ACAGCTTCGTCAAGCCCTCTGGGATGAATGATGAGGATGTTCTCGCAATCCCATCTCGGAAGACCAGGCCTCTGGTAGTCTGAAGACACCTTGTAACGCAGTATGCTGCTGCCCCATGTCTTTGTTGGAGCACCAATCATCGTCGAATAGACCAACCACAGGCGATCCTCCCTGTCAACAGCCAAACAGGGACTGTTATCTGCGACTCCGAAGGTATCGCAAATCACGAAGGGCTCCGACCACTTCTTGGAACCGCGGGGCAGCCGTGCGGCACCTATCCTGACATCGTCGCTCTTGTCGGCGTCCTTGGTGTAATAGTAGTCATCGCGTTTAGGCCCGTTCTCGTACCAGACCGCCAATAGGTCCCCGTTCGGGCATTCGACTATGCACGATGAGTGCACATGCCCGTGGCTCGATTCCTCGGGATCGAATATGAGGTCTGCTTCGAACATGAGGCATCATGAGTGCGAGGATGAGGACCATAAAAATGCGTATGGATATGCCAACAGGGAGGGAAACCTCCTTCCTGCGAAAATGTCACATGCCAACCTTCCTCGACTGTACCAGAGGCACAACCGCTGCATCATTCATACCGAGTAGATGGGGCATACACGTTATGAGAGCTTGAATCCCTCCGGGGTGGTGACGTTGACAGTTGCCGGTCTACGGCGACCTTCGGAATGGGCCCGCACTCCGGAATAATCCTAGACGAATGCCTTTCAAGGGATCAAGAGTCCCCAGGGCGAATGGCTAATCGTAAGCCATCTTCACCCGAACCACGATTGCCGAGAGAACTCCTGCACAGCTGCCGCTTCCTCAACATCACCGACCTGCAACTGGCGTATGTTTCCGAACTGCTTGGATTCAAGACGTCGGGGAGCGACATGGTCACCGAACTCTTTCCTCGCCGACAGCAACCTGTCTCGCTGCCTCAGGAGCTCCTCAAAAAGCGCCTCGGGCGCGCCCGGAACCTCGCTCCGATAAACACCGACCACTCTGTCGATCTTCTTCAGGTTCTCTCGGATCCTGATCGTGAACTGCCGCTCATACTCAGCCTCTGTGTAGTCCCTCTCGAGAACCTGACGAAACAGAACCCGAAGGTCCTCGTAGATGGGCGCATAACCGGTAGGGGTCTCGATGGCCCCCACGTCTCCGTGGACTCGGAGCTCCATCCACTTCAGCCAGACCCTCTTATCTTGCGTGCTGTTCAGGTAATTGCCCCGCTCATCTCTGAGGAAGTAGTTGGCCGAGAAGATGAGGGGTGGGTCCGTCAGCCTCCTGCCAATCCGCAGGTAGTCCTCCAAGTAGTCACCGATCGGTATCGAGAGGAAATCCAGGTTAGCCATGGGGTTGAAGGCCCGCACGCCGCTCTTGCCGAGCGTTGCCGAAGTCGTTTCCGACTCGAGAACGGCGGCCTTAGTCAACACTCCATGTTCCCAGCTGAAGGCCTCCTCCACGGGGAGCCAGGTGTCAGCGTCCCTGGCGCCGAAGATCATCCCACTGATCCTGACGCCTTCGGGGTTTTCGAGGTTGGGGTCCATGTTTTCCAGGTCGCGGATTCGCAGGGTGTACCTCGCATTCCGATGAGCGGGCTCTATCAGGACTCCGTCCTCGTCGGTCTTGCCTTCCCACCATCTGCCGGAGTGGTTGATCCCCGCGTTAGGCAGCTGTTCGCCCATGCCCAGCCAGTAAGGTCTGCCGTTGCGAATCAGCACGTTCCCAAATATGGCCTCGCCTGGCGTTCTGAGGGCTCTCCAGATCAAGGGATCGTCCGCCGGGTTAACGTCTGCTATTATCCCGAATATGCCCCTCTCCGGATTCGCTCCCCGCAGCTCCCCACCCACCTCTCTCAAGTAGGCGATGTCGTCCCCGACCAAGCTCTCGTGCTCTATCATCGAGGTGGATGTCTTGCCGCAGGCAGATGGAAAGGCACCAGTGAAGTAGGAGACCCTCCCGGCGGGCCCGTGGACGCCGATGATGAACATGTGCTCCGTGAGCCAGCCCTCCCTGGAGGCCTTCCTGATGGCGAGGCGCATTCCCAGCTTCTTGGGGCCGATGGTGTTCCCTCCGTACTGGGTGTTCACCGAGTAGATCGTGTTCGTCTCCAGATCCGTGTAGACCCTTCTCCTGTCAAGGTTCTTCGAGTTTGACCCCTCCAGTTGGCCCGAGGAGTGGATGAACTTGAAGAACTCATCTTCCCCCTGGAATTCTGTTCTCTTGAACAGCTCGTATCCGTCCCGGTAGAGCATGTCCTCGGAGTGCGCCACGTAGGCGGAGTCCGTGATCTGCAGGGCGGGTATCGAGAACTCCGAATCCAGAGGCCCGAGGGAGAAGAAGCAGATGTACGCTTCCTTTCCCCGCATGATGTCCTTGAGATGCGTGTGGATCTCGCCTAACCCCGCGACGCGATCCATGCAGTTAAACTTGGGCCCCAGCCCGTGCCCCGGTCGGACGAGGAGCTTGGTGTTGTCCCGATCCCTTGCCTGATCGTGGTAACCATCGAAGTGGACGGTATGGCCCTTCATCCGAAGGGGTATCTCCTCGCCGGTCTCGATGCTCCTTCGTCTTACGTACTCCGCATCTTGATCTGACCCGGTTCTCACGAAGGCGTGATCCGGATTGCAGTGCAGGATGTACCTCGAGATGAAGCGCTTGACGATCGAGCTTCTTATCCTCTGGAGCTTCCTGAGTCCATCTGAGCCACACCGGGCCATGAGCGCATCGAGACCATCGACTGGATCGTTGATCGAGTGATTTGGCAGCAGTAAGCCTCCTTCGTCGCGTCGCCGTTGATAACTCTTAGTCAAAAGATCTGGAACTGTCGCTTACTGTATGTCATCTTTATAAATATATTCTTAACAAGATGTCATCCATGTTCACCCTGCCCTGCTTGCAGGGATATTTAAGAGTCTGAACTTGGCTTCTTTTCAGACATGACCCCTCTAGAGAGGCGAATAATCGCACAGCTTCTCACAGACGCCGGACAGCCGGCCAATGCCATCGCTGGCAAGGTCATGGCTGCCAGGCAAACGGTTTCTAAGAAAATCCGGGAATTAGAGGAATCCGGGCTCGTCGAGGAGATAGTGGCGAGGGTCGATCCGGCCAAGCTCGGCCTGCGCGAGAGGGCGTTCGTGTTCATCCAGGAGGAGCCCGAGATGAAGGTGAGAAGAGGGATCGAGCAGGAGGTGAACGCGCTTCCTCAGGTCACGCGTTTCTACCGCCTGTTCGGCCGATACAGCGGGCTACTGGAGGTCTTGACCCGGGATCAGGAGGAACTCGCCGCGCTGGTCAAGCACATACACGAACTCAAGGGGATGAGGGAGACCGAGACCTTCATCGTTCACAGCTCCGTCAAGGACCGACCACAGGATGCGTTGATTGACGCGTTGGCCAAGGGGTGAGGCGCCAAGGTGGCAAGTGCGCATGCGGCATTCAGATGCCGCGTGAACAGGGTCCTTGAAAGGAGATGCGCCGTCATAACTGCCCCCTGGAGGACCCGGGTGTGCAACACTTGCATCATGTGGACAGGATGCGTGGAACCCAATGCGGAGGGTTTGGGCATGGCAGACAAGCATTCGTCCCGAATCCTGACCTGGCACCGCATTCGTCGGACGAAAGCGGCTGGCTGGACATCTGGACAAGCATCGACGGCCAGCCTCCCATCAACGACGGCAAGACGGGCACCCTGCGATTCCAGCATCGGGAAGCACCGGCGGCAGGATCGGAACCCGGATCTGCGGGCAGGATGCGTGTTCAGTAAGAAAATCCTTATATGAGCTCTGGCAGAACGCCGGATCGTGTCCCGGACTCCGGGCAGGAATCGGTGGATAGTCCCGCTGTTGGCCTTCCTGATCCTCTTCCATGGTATCGCGATGGCGAAGGAGTTCAGGCGAGACCCCATCACGGGCAGGATTCGGGTGATGTACATAGGGGCACCCTTCAGGACTTACTGCCCGTACACAATCTTCAGGAACGATCCCCTGCTTTCGACCACGCCGATCTCGGGCATGGCCTGGCTTGATCCGACGATCGTTAAGCGAGCTCTGAGGCTTTACATGCCCAGGACTCGTCATGAGTACTCCCAATACGATGTCGTTGGGCTGGACGACGCCACCTACGAGCATTTCTCCCCGAACACCCTGATCTGGATGAGGGATAGCCTTCTGGAGGATGGCCTGGGATTCTTCATGGGAGGCGGATCCGGATCCTTCGGGGGTTGGACGAACTACCTGAACTGGGGTTTCACCCCGCTGCAGGAGGTCATGCCTGTCGAGTGTATCCCCGATCGGGTCGAGTTCTCCGTGAACAGGGTCACCCGGTTTGACGACGCGTTCATCAGGAGCGTCCCGTGGGACGAGTTCGATAACCACAACATCTTCGGCTCGTACAACGTCGTGCAGCTCAAGCAGGGGGCGGTACAGCTATCGGAGCTGAAGCCGCTGGACGGGGGGAGAACTGACCCCGGCTGGACATGGTGGGATGTCGGGAAGGGAAGGTTCTTCGCCTCGCCCACCGGCTTCAGGGGGACCTTGGCTGGGGGCACCACGTCCGCAGGCGTGAGCTTCATCTACTGGAAGTACTACCCCGACTTCGTCTCCAACATGGCCTACTTCACGGCAGGGCTTGTCCCGCCATCCGATCCACAGCTCCTCCACACCACCAGGCAGAGGTTCCGGGACGTTGACGCCCACAGACAGATGGTCGTTGGGACCATCGAGTTCGTCTCCAGATTCGGAGCCAGCATGGACAGGGTTGACGACAAGCTGAAGGAGGCCGAGGAGGGGCTACAGCAGGCAAGGCAATTCTTCATCGACATGGATCTTGCCAGAAGCCGGGAGGAGGTAGAGCACGTCTTCTCGATCCTGAGAGACGCAGACGCCCTGGCAGTGAAGGTCAAGCAGAGCGCCCTCTTCTGGATATACGTAATCGAATGGCTTATCGTCACCGCGACGCTGCTCGTCTGCGGCTCGATGCTATGGACCCTGATGGTGAGGAGAAGGCTGTTCAGGCAAGTACAGGCCACACGAATCCAATCCCTCAGGTGATGCCCGGGCCGAGGGCCGATCGCATCTGTTCTGGACGCCCATCGAGAACATAGTGCGAACGAGACTCTCAGAGCAGTCTCCTTCGCATCACCCCGATTGGATGAACGATGTGCATGGACAGATGAAAGATCGTCAACCTGCTGACACGTAAGCATGCCTGATGGGGATGCCGTTCTTTCGAGGGGGGCTGGTAAGCCCGTTGGGGGATGATACGCTGGTCATGGGCCTTGCGAGGTTCGGTCCTGCGGACCAAGTGCGGGCAGGTAGGATCGCGGATCCGCTGGGGATGGAGTTCGGCCCCCCCTCGCGACATCTCGGCCTTCAGCGCATCGGTATCGTCCTCCCCAATGAGTACCGGGATAGAAGCGCCGGGGGTAGGATTTGAACGTAAATCTACCGGTAAAGGAACCTACATCACTGGTCCGCATTCCCGTCATCTGGGTTGCGGCAACCTTCCCTGGAGCTATCCACTCCATCTTCCCCACCGAACAGCCTGTCTGCGCTCGCATCGGCAAGCCCAGGAACGACTGGTATATGCCATGGAGGTCACACAGCGGCTGACTTTCGCCCTTCGACCGCACCATGAGGCGGGCAATGAGCAGCTTGCGAAGCATGAGCTGAACAACGGGGGTTTTCTCGGACGTTGTCGGGTGCCGACAAGATCGGTGCCTTTATGAGCAAGGGGACATCCACAGAGGGGCGATGGGTTCGCATGGCGCGGAGGACCTCATAGACGAGATCACGACCTCGACTAGGCGGATGAGATCCCTCGACCTCTCCCCCCTCCAGGCCGAGGTTGTGAGGGAGCTGATGGATGGAAAGAGAACCCTCTCCGAGATAGCCCTCAAAATCTACGGCGTCAGGCACGGCGATGAGTCCTACGAGGCCCACTACAGCAGGCTGAGGCGGGCCGTCGCGGGCCTGGAGAAGGCAGGGATCGTGGCCAGAGGTGGGCTGTTGGGAAGGGGCAAGCCCTACCACCTGACCCAGTTCGGCGTGGCCACTCTCGCAACCATAGCTCCAGGCATGGACCGACCACGCATAGCGACGTTTGCCGATATCCTGATCTTCTGCCTCATACCGCCCTCAGCCCTAGCATCCTACGTCTTGTCCGGAACGGGGGGACAAACCTACGTAGCATCCATCGCCCTTCTCTTCTTCCTCATCGGGGTTGGCGCTGCCAGGTCGATTCAGATCGTGCGGAGGGTGGCTTAACCATGGATGTTGAGGATGAACAGCCGGTCAATGTTCCCTTCTACCTCTCCATGAAGCAGAAGGCAGTAGCGATTCTGCTGGCCTACTTCTCTGCGACGGGGGTGATTGCTGGGGTATCCATTCTCAGGTACGGCAGGATTCCTGCCGTGTCCGCGGCCCTGGAGGAGCCATACCTGGTGCTCTGGAACTCCACATTCGATGGCGTGGGCATCGCTAATGCCGTGATAAGGACTGAGGACGGGTATGTGGTGGTAGGCGACAAGGACCAAGGCATATTCCTGCTGAAGGTGGATCGGAACGGACAACTGATCTGGTGCGGAGACTATGGGGTTGGTGGTGAGGAATGGGATGCCCTAGATCTGATCCAAGCGAGTGATGGTGGGTATGTCTTGGTCGGCTGCGCCGCGCCAGAGGGGTACATGGGCGGGAAGGGAGTGTGCATGCTGGTTCTCAAGGTGGGCCCGGATGGCACTCTCCAATGGAACAGGACGTACTCGGAAGTATTCTGGCAACTGGCAGCGTCAATAGCCGATGCCAGCCACGGTGAATACCTCGTGCTGGGAACAATCAAGAGAGAGGAGGAGGGCTTCAACTACGACATCTGCCTGATGAAGATCGATTCGGCGGGGAAGATGATTTGGAACAGGACTTACGGCGGAGACCGGTACGACTGGGCAACCAAGATCAAAAAGTGCATGATGGGCGGATACATCATCACGGGCATGACTACGTCGTTTCATACCGAGCAGCAGGATCCCCGCTTCACGAACTCCTACGTCATCAGAATCCGGGATGATGGCGAAATGATGTGGCAGCGCACGTACGGGGGGCTCTTTGCCTCATCCGCGTGGGATGTTGTGGAGACCGAGCCAGAGGTGTTCGTCTTAGCAGGAGGTTACGGTAAAGACATCGAGTACAACTCCGGGGATATCTACGTGTTCAAGATCGGGGAGGAAGGGGGGCTGATCTGGGAGCGGACCTACGGGGATAACGAGAGTCCTGACAGCGCCACGGCGCTGGCCACTTCCCCAAGAGGGGTCATCATTGTGGGTCGCGGGAACCCGCAAACCCCGGGGAACACATTCGTTCTATACGTTGCAGAGCTTGACTACGCCACGGGGCTTCTGATCTGGGAACAGCGCTACCCGGGCTTGTATTCACCGGATGTCGTTGAAGCGGAGAAGGACGGAGTCCTTGTGGCGGCAAGCGTCCCGGATCTGTGGCTGGTCCGCCTCTATCACGGCGAGATGCCAATCCCTGCAATCTATCCTTTGCTCATATTGGCATTTCTCCCCATCATCCTGTCAGCCCGGGCGATCATCCGCGGCAGAGGCTCAGAG
>CAYVLA010000142.1:0-7665 GCA_964452145.1 Hadarchaeota archaeon (SeqCode) | reverse complement strand
CATGAGCACCAGTCCCTCTACACGTTGGGGATGATCTAGCGCGAAGCGCCTGGCGACGATGCCGCCACTGGAGCCTCCTGCTATGACGGCTGTCTGAAGATCAAGCGCATCCATGAACGCTGCCAGATCCATAGCGAAGTCGTGAGGGGCATAGCCGACTGTCGGACGGCTCGCATCGCCGTGGCCTCTCTGTGTCAAGGCGAATACGCGTACTGATCTGGGGAGACGATGCAGCATGGGCTCGAACGAGCGCCAAGAATCAGCGTATCCATGGAGAAGTATCAAGGGATAACCTGAAGAGCTACCTTGCTCGACGTATTGGAGCCTGACCTTGGTCGAAAGCTCCACATCCCTTACACGATACTTCATCTCTCCACTTCCGTTCAGCCACTCCAATGGTTCTTGTACGGTCTCGTTAGATAAATCATCTGAGCACAGGAAGAGAAGGGAGGATTACGACTGGATCTGGCCCAAGAGAACTTGTTCCACGGCTACTCTTTCAAGGCGGACAGCGGCCGGTTGTTATGTGTGTCGAAAGGAGATTCCGCATGTCAGGTGAGGATCGCGTTCCCGGCCGCGTGCAGATCCGTGCACATCCCTGGGGAACCGGTTGCGATGCGAGACGCGCATGCAGTGAAAACCCTAGTATATCCATCGATCCAGCATCGACCGACGGCGGTCAGGCAATCCCTCGACCATCGCGCGGGCATCCGGGCTTGGCGGCGAACCACGTCCCGTCCTACGCGCCCGCTACCTAACGCGCACGCGGTATGCCCCGAACGAATATTCGGGCAGGCTGCCCTCGATGGTCAGGACCCTGTCCTCCAGCCTCCAGCTAGGGGTTGCCTGGGTCCAGAGCTCGGTCACATCCAACACCTCCTCGCCCTCCCGCAGCCTGAGGACTAGCCGTCCCTGCCAGCCGCCCCGGTAATGGCTCCCGGCGACGGCAAGATAGCCATCCTTGGTCCCGTTGAGCATGTACTGCGGGTTGCGGCCACGGTCGGTTTCGGCGTGCAACGGATACACGGCGCCGACGATCTTCTCAAGGTACTCGAGCACGAACCTCAGGTATCTTGACCCGGTGCCGATCACCTCTCCGCTCAGTGCATGGCTCGCGCATATCAGGCTGACGCGGCCATTGCCAACGACGTTCTCCACAATCAGCGGATTGCCCAAGCCGTCGGCCAGGACCACGTGCGCCCCAGCGGGCTGTACCTTTGCGACGGTGAAGACCTCACCTCCGTGTTCGGTCCTGGTCCTGGTGCCGAACACGGCGCCAAATATCGGCATGTCCTGGGCGTCCTCTCCCACGTGCTCTACGTTGATGATGAGCCGGCCCCCCTCTTTGACGTAGTCGCTCAAGCGTCCGATGACATCCTTCCCGGCCTTGATCGCGCCTAGGGTCATGATGACGGGGTATCGTCTCATCGTCTCCGGGCTGCATCGATCGGTGATGACATCGAAGACGTCGCCCATGGTGGAGGTGTGCAGGATCTGGGGCTCGATCTCCTCGCGGGACATCTCAGCGGTCCTCATGCTCGCGGGCATTAATAGGAAGGAGTGCCCGGGGTATACGGCGTCCCAGAACCGCTCTATCTCGTACTCGCCGGGTCCCATCTCGAGGCAGTACCACGGCCCCTTGCCCTTGAAGTTCGTATGTGGACATGGCTCGAAGCCGTGCTCGTGCTCCAGCAGAATAGCCACCGGATTCATGCACTCGCCGCGGTCGGGGCACCTGACGAAGCAGAAACGGGAGACCTCCTTGGCCGCCTCTCCGATGGAGGAGAGCGTGTAGCCCTTCTTGTTTGCCTTGTCCTTGTAGTAGAAGTGGGTAAGGCTGCTTGACTCCTCAAGCACGCAGTCCGCCCCCGCAAGGTAGCCATAGGTCCAGGAGCGCTGCTGAACGCTGGTGGGCGTTCCTCTGCAGTTCTCACCCTTCTCATCAAGCTTCGAGAGCGAGGTGGCAATGCTCCAGGGCGAGACATCCATGCACCACTTCTTCCCATACTGCCTGGCCGCCCCGCGCACGTAGGCCGAGCCTATCTGGAGGCTGGTGCCAACGACTTGGCACTCCCACCAGTACCAGTCTATCCGGGGCAGTATCTCGAAAGAGGCGTGCGCGAGCACGGGCGAGACGCCGCCCGACATCATCGAGGCGGGCGAGGCATCAATGCCATGCGCGGCCAGGAACTCCCACGTGGCGGGATCGCCGCAATCGGAGCCGTTGTAGAACTTGTACGGCCGGTAATTCCCGTACTCAAGGTCCCAGTGGTTCTTGTGCATGCTGGTCGTTATCCACCGGCGGTAGAACTCGTAGCCCGCTTTCTTGTCCTTGAAGCCGGGGGGCACGTGGGTACCGTGCAAACGGTATCCCCAGAAGTGGCCGGCGTCCATATGCTCGTGTCCCACCGACCACATGCAGCGTTCCCTCCCCAGCTTCCTACCCATGTCGAGAATGTGCTCCGTCATCCACAGGTTGAAGTCGGTGACCGTGGGAAAGCCGCAGTCGCGCTGGCACTTGGGGTTGAAGATATCCTCGGTGAAGTAGTACCAGAAGGCAGCCATGTTCCAGCGCTTCATCTGCTCGCCCGTGGGGAAGTCGACGACGTGGGATGAGTGGCCCACCCAGAAGGTCAGTGCATTGCACAGCTCCTCGTCGAAAAGGCTCTGCAGGTCGTAGTTCGCCGGCGTGTGGCAGGCTAGGTAGAAGTCCCTGCGATCCAAGCCCGCCCAGGCATGCTGGCGTATTCCTGGCTCTGGCTCGGGTGGGTTCGGGGGCATGGATCCCGTCAGAATCCGGATAAGCCGCCGGAGCTCCGTACGGGAGCGCGTGTCCTCCGAGACAGTCGCGATCACGTCTGTGATCTCGCTGGCAAGGGTTTTCGCCGCCGGCCCAAGCTTTCCGGCCGCGCGTGCCGCGAAGATGCGGGTGTTCTGGTCCTCATGCTTCATCGCTCTTGCGAGCGCGGGCAGGGCGCCGGATGCGGCCGGACCGAAGGAGCCGATGGCCGCCGCCGCGTTGAGGCGGACGAGCTTCTCGTCATCCTCGAGAAAGGACGACAACACCTCAAGTACGTCGGGACAAGTGTCCAGCACGCTCGGACCAAGCTTCTGCAGAGCCCATATGGACAGATGTCTTGCGGCACCTTTGGCGGAGGGCTGCCCGCTCTTCAGGAGGCCTAGCAGAGCGGGCGCAGCTGGAAGGCCGGCATTGCCCATGGCGGCGATGAGGCCTATCGCCGTGATCACGACGCTGCTGTCGTAGTGAGTCAGGTTGGCGACCACCCGTGGAAGGGCGAGCGAGGCCTTCTCGGCGAACTTGCGGAAGGCGTCCATGGTCAGTATCCGGGCCATCGGGTTTGGATCTTCGAGCAGGAAGCTTACCTCCGACGCGACCTGCCAGCCCAGTTCCGCAAGCTCCTTGGAGGCGTGGATGCGGTCGAACATGACCGCTTCGCCCTCGGCAGTTTTGTAGAAGGCCCAATCCTTGCCTAGACTGTCCTGGCTGAGTGCGGGGCCGCGGAGTCTCCCTATGATCGATTCGAGCGTGATCTCTTTCGCCGTCAAGCCATGCCCTCTTTGGATCACTTCTGAGCCAGCACGTTGCAGCGAATGTATATAGATTGCGCTTATCTTCAGCTTCGACGCTGATTGTACTCCGTTTGTTCCGGCCCTTGAGATACCTTCTCAGGAGAGGGGGTGAACTGGGTCCCGCCGTTTCGCAAGACGCCTCGCCTGGCCGGCATGCTTCGTCAGCCGCTGGGTATCAGTGTGTACTCACAGGTAGTATTCAGGACGGCTATTCCCGGAAACCTGGCGGTTACCCAATCGGGTAGGACGACAGGTTTCCTGATCCCCGACACAGGCGCCTTTCCCGTGGGCCTGCCTCGCGAGGCGCTGTTTAATAGGGTCCAAGCCTGTGGAGCAGTGGAAACGAATCTGGCGCGGGATCTTCATGAAGCTTCCGGCTCACAAGACCAAGATCGTCTGCACCATAGGGCCTGCTTCCCGCTCGGAGGCCGTTCTGGAGAAGCTGATGGAGCGGGGCATGAGCGTGGCACGGCTCAACTTCGCCCACGGAACTCCGGAGGGACATGGGGAGGATATCCGCCGCATACGCGCGGCGGCTGCGAGGCTTGGGCGGCGCTGCCTGATCATGGTGGATCTTCCGGGCCCGAAGATCCGGGTCGGCACGTTATCGGATGAGCCGCTTCTTCTCGAGCAGGGAGATCGGGTTACCCTGACCACCAGGAAGGTTCTCGGCACCCGTGACCGCATACCGGTCGAGTACGAGAGGCTGCCTCAGAGCGTCTCACCCGGGAGCCTCATCTTCCTCAACGACGGATTCATACAGCTGCAGGCGGAGCGGATACTGAGCGACGGAGTAATCTGTCGCACCGTCATCGGCGGCCCGTTGCTCTCCCACAAAGGATTGAACCTTCCGGGTGTGAAGGCCCTCGGCGATGCCGTGTCGCACCGTGATCTCGAATTCGTAGACTTCGGCCTGCGGCACGGAATCGACACATTCACAGTTTCCTTTACGGAAACAGCGGACGACATCCTGAAGGTGAAGCAGTTTGCGGAGGGAAGAGGGAGACCTGTCCGTGTCGTAGCCAAGATCGAACGCGCAGAAGCGGTCGAGAACATCGATGGGATCCTGGAGGCGGCGGATGCGATCATGATCGCCCGCGGCGACCTGGGGGTCCAGATACCCCTGGAGGATGTGCCGCCCGTCCAGAAGAAGATCATCCACAAGGCGAATGTTTTGGGCCGTCCGGTGATAACGGCAACGCAGATGCTGGTATCGATGACCGAGAACATCCGTCCGACGCGTGCCGAGGTGTCCGACGTCGCGAACGCGATCCTGGATGGCACCGACGCTGTGATGCTTTCCGAGGAGACTGCCATCGGTAGCTATCCGGTTGAATCAGTCGAGATGATGGCCAGGATCGCCGCCTCCGCTGAGCGGGAGTGCGAAGCCATCAGGGCCTTATCCGATCTGCGAGCGTACTTCAGGGAGCGTGCAAGCGCGGGCAAGGCACCCGCCAAGGATGTCGTTTCTCTGAACGCGGTCGAAGCCGCAGGGGCACTCAGCGCAGGTTTCATACTGACCGACACCCACAGCGCTCCGCGCCTCATCTCCAGGTTCAAACCCGGCTGCTGGATACTCTCCTTCCAAGAAGCAGAGAAAGCAGACGATCTTCTCAACCTCTCCTACGGGGTCTTTCCGGTCTTTGTGCCGGGCGAGGCCTTCAGCCAGCTCGAGATGGTGGTGGGATTCGTGGAGAACTCCGGATTGGCCGAGGCAGGCGACAGGATGGTTCTTGTCGAAGGCGCCCCGGCGGACGACAAGAACGCCGTCGAGTCGCTGAGGGTGCTTCGCTTCGACAAGGATGGCGGGAGAATGGAATGTCATGGTCCATGACGCTCCCCTACCTGGATGGGTATCGCAATCCGCACCGGCTGGCGATGCTATCGGGTCGTAGCCCGGCCTGTTTCACAGAGGGCAGGCTTCGGATCGAAGACTCGGTCAAGCCTCCACCAACGCCGTCTGGGGCCTCTCCCAGATCCCTTCACCAGAGAACGGAGCCTGAAATCCAGCGTGCGGAGAGCCTCGTGTGCCGGGCTTGGCGGCAGGGTCTTCTCCAAACCATGAGCGACCAGACGATCACGCCGCACACGAGTGTCGTGGCGGTGACCGCGAGCCATTCGACCACGCAGACCCGTATGAGTGCCCCGTGCTTCGGCCTCTTGCCAGGTCCTCAAATGCGCAAAGCTTCCGGAAATGCCCTAGGCACATACGCCACACCAGCTAGGGCCCCGTGATTTCGCGCAGCGCCGGGTCAACCTCGACACGCTGGAGAAGCTTTGCCCGTTCCCCTTGTCTCTGCTCCGCAGCGCAGCCCCCTGCGTGAATATCAGGTGATCCACTTCATGCGGATGTTGCGTATGCTCAGAGCGAATAGAGCCGTGCAGAAGCCCAGCAGAACCAGGAAGCTAAGGGTCGCAGGGATGCGTGCCGAGTGGTTGATTGCGCCGTTGAGAACGTCGCCCCCGTATGTGAGGGGAAGGACGTAGGAGAGCGGGCGAAGGAGCCATGGCAGCCTTTCGATCGGGAAGAACAGCCCGCACAGGAAGATCATGGGGAATCTGAAGAAGTTGGAGAACGTCTGGGCCTCGAAGACCTCCGAGACGGCAACCGCGATGAAGAGCCCCAGGAAGGTGGACACGATGGAGGTTAGCAGCACTCCCCCGACTAGGTGTATCCAGACGACGTCGCCCAGGTCGATGAAGAAAGCTGCCATGGCCAGCGGGACGAAGGCATTCCCGGCGCCGAAGATGATTGCGCCGGCGGTCTTCGCCAGCATCAGGTACTCCAGGGAGATCGGTGCCAGGAGCAGCCTCTCGAACGAGCGGCCCTTCTTCTCGAAGGTGATCGTGACTGCGAGCAGCGAGGTTGTCCCGAATAGAATCGACATCGCCATCACCCCTGGGAGAAGGGCCCGCAGATCGAAATCCCCGCTTGAGCGGATGAAGAACATCAGCGTCCACGCCAGAGGGAATATGATCCCCCAGCTCATGTTGGGCGGCTTGAGGTAGTAGGTCCGCATGTCCTTGCGGAGGATGCTCCAGAAGGCGATCGACTGCTTCACTGCCTCTCCCTCCTTTCCCTTTCGGCCTTCATCTTCTGGGCCTCGATCCCGGTGATGCGGACAAATGCATCCTCCAGTGATGGCCTTACCGCCCGCGCTTCGGTGACCGTTATGCCTCGTTCTTCGAGGGACCTTATCAGGGGCGCAAGAGGGAGGGGGGCTTCGGTGACGGCGCGCAGCGTGTTCTGCGAGCTGAGCTCGAACTCCACCCCCGCGAACTCCTCCCGCATTCCGTGCGGCAGCTCGCCAAGCGGACTGGACAAGCTCAGCTCGATGATGTGTTGGCCCTGCATTCCGTCCAGCAGGCCCGCCGTGGTGTCGAGCCGCACGATCCGCCCATCCACGATGAACGCGACCCGGTCACAGAGCCGCTCGGCTTCCTCGATGTAGTGGGTGGTGAGGAACACCGTTGTGCCCGATGCTCGGAGTCCTGATATCAGTCTTCGAATGTGGCGGGCGTTGGCGACGTCGATGCCGGTGGTCGGCTCATCGAGGAACAGGATCCTTGGTTGATGGATGATGCCCGCCGCGATGGTGAGCCTGCGCTTCATGCCGCGCGAGTAGGCACCGAACCTCCGATCGGACGCATCGCTCAGCCCGAAGGATTCGAGTAGCTCGCGGGCCCGTTGCTCCCGGTCCCGCCTTTCAAGGCCGTAGAGGGCGGCACAGAAGGAGAGGTTTTCGAAACCCGTCAACTCCGGGTAGAGATTGCTCTCGTCGGGGACGATCCCCATCAGGTGCTGGGCCTTCTTGATGCTGTGGGTGTAGTCCTTATCGAAGTAGCGTATGGATCCCCTGTCGGGGCGTGAGAGGCCGGTGAGCATGTTGATGGTCGTCGTCTTGCCTGCGCCGTTTGGGCCGAGGAAACCGAAGATCTCTCCGCGGAAGACGGAGAAGCTTGCCCCCTTGACCGCCTCCACCGGGCCGTATCGCTTCGTGAGGTCGTGTACCTCTATCGCAGTTGTGCTGTCGGTGTCCATGGTATCATCCCTTCCTGAATATGAGCCATATG
>CAYVLA010000141.1:0-7724 GCA_964452145.1 Hadarchaeota archaeon (SeqCode) | reverse complement strand
GATCGCCGTGACGCAGCGGTCATCCCACTCGAAGACCGATCCCGAGAGCCCCGTGCGATTCAGGGAGAGAACCATGCCCTTTCCACGGATCTCTCGGGGGGCACTCGTTATCAAGTCCCGGATGGGCTCCTTCGTGGCGACCAGGGCATCGGCGTGGCGCAAGGCCTGGACGATGGCGGATGTGAAGTTCTGGAAATCCTGCATGCCCTCCTGGATTCCGCGCTGCCGATGATCGGCGGCGATCAGGAAAGCTCTGCCGTCATCCGCGAACACCCTACCCAGCCGGTGGATCAGGCCGGCGCGTTGGCTCCATGATGGGCTCGGCGTCAGCCCCGCATCATGTCTCAAGATTCCTGGACTCCCTGTAGAACTCGTAGAAATCAGGGTAGACGCTCTGCATCTTGTCGTATATGTCCTTGAACAGCTCGTAGCCCTTCCTGTAGACCGCAGCGTTCCCGGGATTGGGGTTCACCGTCTGCTTCTGGGGCAGCCACGAGTATATGGTGTTGGGTTTGGCCTCCTTGATGCCTACCGCTCCGATCAGAGCATCCCCATAGGGCGTGCCGGGAAACTCGGCCATGAAATCCATCCTCATCTCCAGCACGTCCGCCAGTATCTGGCGCCACACCGGCGACTTGCTCCCCCCGTCCACAAGGAGCGTGGGCTTCTCCAGCGTGACGCCGGACTCGACGGCCTGCTCCACGTTCCATTTGTGCAGGTAGGCCGCCCCCTCCAGCACCGACCTGTATATGGCTCCAGCTCCCTGGAGATGCCTAATGCCGAAGAACCCGCCGGTGGCCGAGGTGTTCCAGATCGGGGTCCTCTCGCCCATGAGGAAGGGGTGGAAGATGGCGCCCAGGCTTCCGGGCGGCACCCTGGCCGCGAGATCGTCCAGCTGCCGGGCGTCCAGGCTGCCTCCCAGGTTGGCCCGGAACCAGGGGTCAACCGCTCCTCCGGGATAGGCTCCCCCTCCGAAGGAGTATATCAAGTCCCTGGATCTTATTGCGTGGGGGTAGTTGATGAGGCGCTTGGCGTAGGCCGCTTTGGCCCGTTCTTGGAGTATGCCCCAGCACCAGCTGGTTCCGGTCATGAGGCCGTTAAATCCCGGGGTCACCCCGCCGGTTGCCACCAGCGAGACCGGGGCATCTATCCCGCTGGCGACGACCGGAGTCCCGGGCGAAAGGCCCATCTCGCGGGCTGCCTCGCTCGTTAGTCCGCCCACCACATCGTCGGAGGACACGAGGTCGCCGAAGATCTCGGTGTGCAGTTCTATGTCTTTGAACTCGGCTGCGACCCTTCTCCGTGCAGACCTTGTCAGCCGGGACAAGACCTCCTCGGATACGTCGTAGCCATCGATGTCGAAGACTCCCCCGAAGTTGCCCATCGAGCAGAAATCGGTCACGACCCTGTGGGTCATCTGGTAGATGGCGTAGCCGTTCGGCGTCATGAGGTACTTTGTCTTCTTGAACAGGCGGGGCTCGTTGACCATGAACCAGAACATCTTGGTATAGCCGTAGTAGGAGTGAATCGTGTAGTTGCCGGAGACCTCCCCGAAGACCTCCTCGCCGATCTCCTCCCGGAGGATATCGCACTCCCTGAATGCCCTCTGGTCGAGCCAGATCATGCAGGGCCTAATGGGCTTCATCTCTGCGTCGACGGGTATCCCGGAGCCACCGTAGAGGCCCGAGAAGCATACAGCGGATATGTCCTTCGAGCCGAGACCAGATTTCCTAACGGCCTGAAGGGAGGTGGTCTTGGCCGCCTGCCACCAGGGGTCGGGCCATTGCTCGGCTCCGTTGGGGTGCTCCTTTGGCACGATGAATCCGGGCTTGTAGTCAAGCGAGCTTTCAGCGACTATCCTGCCTGTGTCGATGTCCACAATGATGGACTTGGTGCTGCCGGTGCCGATGTCGCCCGCGAGGATATACAACTGATCCACCAACCACCGAGGGTACAGATGGCTTGGAAATTGGGATAAAAGTCTTTCTCGAAGTGGCCGCTCTTTGGGGCAGTGCCAGGTTTTCGCCCGGGTCTGGGTAAGGCGGGGCCGTGGGCGCATGGGGCATGGGGCAAATAGTTAAGAAAGGTCGCCCGAGGGGGCGCTCGGGTGAAGGTGGTTGTCCTCTCAGATGGGAAAGGAACTTAGGATCTCAAGATTCCTTGATCCCGGGGATGGTTGCGCTATCATAGTGAAGGCTGACCAGGGATTGGCCTTGGGGCCGATCGAGGGCCTGGAGGATATCGAGTCAAGCATTGCCGGCATTATGTCGGCCAACGTGGACGGGGTCGTGCTGAGCCCCGGGCAGGCGGGTAGGCAGGCCCACCTCTTCAAAGGCAAGGCGGCGCCCGCCATGCTGGTCAGATCCGATTGGTCCAACGTTATGAGGGATCAGTCCTTCCCCCTTCCCTGGAAACGGATGACCCATGTTGCCATATCTGGTGCTGGGCACGCTGCCTATCTGGGCGCCGAGGGAATCGTTGCGAGCTTCTACGTGGGGTACAGAGATGATCAGGATGAGGCGAACAACATCGAGGCGATTTCGCACCTGGGGGCGGAATGCTTTCAGTATGGGCTCCCCCTATTGGTGGAGGCCCTGCCGCTTGGCGAGAGGATCACCGAGCACAACTTCCTAGACTCGCTCAAGATGTCCGCCAGGATGTCTCTGGAGGCCGGGGCGGACGGCTTGATCGTGCCGTACGGGGGAAGCAGGGCCTCGATGGGCGAGATCGTAAGTGCATCGGGGAAGGCTCCCGTGCTCCTCATGGTGGACGAGGTGGAGAGACAGGTGGTGGCGGACGCGATCGATGCCGGTGTCAGGGGCGTTGTCCTGGGCAGGACGGCTTTCGTTCGGGGCCCCCGGGAAGCGGTGCAGAGGCTGAGAGAGCTCCTGAAGAGCAGAGGGTGAATGGAACGTGACGGCCGGACCCGGGAAGGAGCGGAGGCTGAGTAGGATCATCGATCCCCGGGATGGGCGGGCCGTGGTGATTGCCGCAGACCACGGCTACATGCTGGGGCCCATAAGGGGGGTAATCGATTTGGAGGCAACGATCAAATCAGTCGTTGGCGGGGGAGCCGACGGGATACTGGTGAGCCCCGGACAGGCGTCGAGGATCGGCCATCTCTTCAGAGGAAGGAAGGCCCCGGCGATGCTTGTGAGGGCGGACTGGACGAACGCATTCAGGACCAAGACCTACACCCTGCCCTCCAGACATGTGCAACACCGCTACATGACCTCCCCTAGGCAGGCCATGGCGCTTGGCGCCGATGCCATCGTGGTCTACTTCTTCGTGGGCTACGCGGACGATAAGGAGGAGGCCGACCACGTCGCAAAGGTGGCTAGGTACGCGAGGGAGTGCGAGGAGATAGGGCTTCCATTCATCGTCGAGCCCATTCCGCTGGGCGAAAGAATAACGGGCGCCAACTACAATGAGCTTGTGGGCATATCCATCAGGATGTCCGCCGAGATCGGGGCGGATGCCATAAAGGCTCCCTACACCAACGATGTGGATATGTACAGGGAGATCGTCAGATCGGCCGGGATACCCATCCTGATTCTCGGCGGGGCCAAGTCCAAGACCCTGCGGGATGCCTTGGAGGTCGTGGAGGAGGCTCTGGAATCGGGGGCGAGAGGAACGGTCTTCGGCCGCAATGTCGTCCAGGCGCCCGACCCCGGGGCAATGGTCAAGGCCATATTTCAGGTGGTCCACGGAGGGATGTCGGCCAGAGATGTGACCAGGCCGGCGATTTCCGGCAGGCTGCGCCTCAGGGTCGTCAACAAGGATGCCTGCACCGGTTGTCGTATGTGCGAGATAGCATGCAGCGGGGCCCACGGTGGCGCCTATGACGCGACGGCCGGGCGTCTTCTGGTGGGTTCGTCTGAGGAGGGGTTCGCCCCCGTCGTATGTACACAGTGCCTGAAATGTGTGGAGGCCTGTCCGGCTTCAGCGCTCCACCAGGACCCGGACCTGGGTTGTGTCCTGTTGGATTCGTCGAGGTGTGATGGGTGCGGCGAGTGCGCCGCGGCCTGCCCGGTTGGGGTCATCCGGTTTGATGCTGAGGGGCGACCCCTCATCTGCGACCTGTGCGGAGGTTCGCCCGAGTGTGAGGAATGGTGCTCCAGGGAAGTGTTGAGTACGGTGCCGAGGTGATGGCTTGCGCGAGGGTTGGAAGGGTTTCATGGGAAAGCTACTGGAGGTGGACCTCGGCAGGGGCCGTTTCGAGGACAGCGAGCTCGACCCCCGTGCCGCGAGACTCCTTCTGGGCGGCAAGGGACTGGGAGCGTACACCCTCTACGCCCGTCTGAGGCCGGGCGTCGATGCCTTGTCGCCCGAGAACCTGTTGCTGTTCCTGACGGGTCCTCTGACAGGCACCATTGCTCCGGGGAGCAATCGCTTCTGTGTGGTGACCAAGAGCCCCCGCACCAGCACCTTCCTGGATTCCCATTGCGGTGGGCCCTTCGGGCCTTCGGTGAAGTACTCGGGCTACGACGGGCTGGTTATCGCGGGAAGGGCTGCCGAGCCGAGCCTCCTGGTCTTGGATGCGGACGGCCCAAGGCTCCTCGATGCCGGCGAGATGTGGGGCCGTACGACTAGTGAATCCCAGGATCTGGTAGATCAGCGACTGGGAGGCGGGTACGAGAAGGTGGTCATAGGCCCGGCGGGGGAGAGGCTCTCGACCATGGCGGGGATATGTAGCGGCACTCGTTCTGCCGGGCGCGGCGGGGCGGGCGCCGTCATGGGCTCGAAGAACCTGAAGGCCGTCTGCATCCGGGGTTCCCACAATGCCGTGCGCGTCGATGACTATGACGCGATGAGGAAGGCTTGCTGGACCGCCCACAGGATGCTGCGTATGAGCGAGATAACGGTGCGCAGCCTGCCTGCCGAGGGAACGTGCAACATCTTGGAGACCATAAACGAGGTCGGAGCTCTGCCCACCAGAAACTTCCGCACGGGCAGATTTGAAAGGGCCGATGACCTGGCGGGGCAGCGGTGGAGGGAGGAGATGTGGATACGGGATGCCGCGTGCTTTGGGTGCTCCGTGGGATGCAGCAAGAGGTCGATGGTTGGCAGGGGACCCTTCGTAGGCGACTCCACCGAGGGCCCTGACTATGAGACCGTATGGGCATTCGGGCCCCAGTGCGGAAACTCGGACAAGTCCCTGATAATCCATCTGGAGAAGCTCTGCGACGAATACGGAATCGACACCATCAGCGCGGGGAACACGATCGGCTTCGTCATGGAGATGTTCGAGCGGGGAATGGTGGACGCAGAGGAGATCGGCGGAGTAAGAGCCCTCTGGGGCGATCCCGATGCGATGAGTCGTCTGGTTGAGCATATGTGCAGGATGGACGAAGTGGGGGCCCACCTCTCCAAGGGAGTGGCCAGGCTCAGCCTCGAACATCAGGGCTCCGCCACATTCGCCATGCATGTCAAGGGTCTGGAGCTTCCGGCCTACTCTCCGAGGGCATCGAAGGGAATGGCACTTGCCTATGCGACGTCCGACAGGGGCGGATGCCATCTCAGAGGATACCCTGCGATGCAGGAGCTGCTCGGCATGCGTGGCGGGGCCGATCCCTTGGAGACCAAAGGCAAGGCCCAGCTGGTTGTCGACAGCCAGGACGAGATAGCCGTGGTGGATTCCTGCGACATCTGCCTGTTCGGGACCTTCGGCTTCACTCTCAGGGAGGTGTTCCGGATGGTGAATGCCTGCACAGGATTTGGTTTCTCTAACGCTGCTGATCTGAAGGCCCTGGGCGAGAGGGTGTATAACCTCACTCGGCTTTTTAACGTGAGGGAGGGCTTCCGCAGAAAGGATGACGCCCTTCCAAGGAGATGTCTGGAGGAGCCGATGCCGGAGGGGCCGGCCAAGGGTCACGTGGTCGAGCTGGAGACCATGCTAAATGAGTACTATGCGATAAGGGGGTGGGACGAAGACGGCATCCCATCCGGAGAGACGCTTGAGCGATTGGGCCTTTCGGGCCTGGTCGGGTAGTGCGGGGGGAAGGCGTCACTGTTCGCTCCGAGAGGCTGTCATCGCAAAGGCGGTACTCCAAAAACTTTCCATTTCTGAGCAAAATCGGCACGCTTTATGCGAAAAATTTAAATGTATGAGAGTTTTATGTAAACAGGCAGCATGATTTTGAGCGACCCAGACTGCCTGTGGTCGTTCTCGCAAATTGCAGGGCAGGTTGAAGGATATGGGCAAGGATTTGCCAAGACTCACGACCGGCGTCGACGGGCTGGACGCACTCCTGAACGGGGGATATCCCGACCACTCCACGGTGCTCATCAGCGGGTACCCGGGCACGGGTAAGACGCTGCTGGGCAACCACTTCCTGGAATCGGGGATCAAGAAGGGATCGAATGGGATCTATGTCAGCTTCGAGGCCTCCAAGTCGGAGTTCTTCGAGCAGAGCTGGAACTTCGGTTTTCATTTCGAGGAGGCTGAGGAGAAGGGCCAGTTCAAGTGCCTGATGGCAATACCGCACAGGTTTTTCGTATCGCCCAGCACCTTTGACATCCAGAACACGATCCAGGGGATTGAAGAAGCCAAGGCCGCGGTGAACGCGGAAAGACTCGTGATCGATTCGATCTCCGCCCTGATGGTCCTCTTCGACACCCCCTACCAGGCAAGGAAGAGCCTTTACATCCTCAATTCCCGGCTCAAGGAGATGGGCATCACGTCCCTCTTCGTCTCGGAGGCGGGGCCGAGGAGCGAGTTCAGCAACTTCGGGGTGGAGGAGTACATCGCCGATGGCGTGATCCATCTGTCTCTGGAAGAGGTGCAGGAGCGCAAGTTCCAGAGGTTTCTCCGGGTTGTGAAGATGAGGAAGACTGCGCACAAGATGGAGAAGTACCCGGTCCAGATTGGGGCCAAGGGCCTGGAAGTGCTGGTTAAGGAGTAGGGCTTGCTGCAAAATACTGCGTTTCGATGAAGGACTCCGTATCCACTGGGTCCCGTATTTGAGGTATTCTTCAGCGGGTTTGCGAACATAACATATTTATAGGGCCACAATGCGATTTCTGTGAAATTCGCCACGAATTTCGCGGCCGGCGATCTGGCCCGTGGAGATCCGGAGGTCCGTGGTTTTGTTCCAGTTGGATGAGATCGACCTGAAGATCATCCAGAAACTCCAGGAGGATGCGAAGACCCCGTTCACGAAGATCGGGAAGGAGCTCTCAATTCCGGACACAACCGTCCATTTCAGGGTCAAGAAGCTGCTTGAGAACGAGATAATCAGGAAGTTCACGGTGCTGGTGAACCACGAGAAGCTGGGCTACACGGTGAGGGCCCTGCTCAGGATAGAGATCGAGAAATACCTGCTGGAGATGTTCACCCAGGCCAAGGTGGACGAGGTTGTGGAGGAGCTCGCCAAGGTGAGGAGCAGCGAGCTCATCGCCCGATGTGAGAGCAAGAACGAGATCATCGCCATCGTGTCCACGCGAAGCTCGGGCGAGCTCATAAACCTGATGGAGATCCTGAGAAAGAAGGAAGGCATAAGGGACCTCGATGTTTCGGTGATAGACAAGGTCTTCGAGGGCTCGCCGGGCACCGCTCCCGCGGTTGTCTGACCGAGCCGGCAGCCTCGTCTCCAATCCTTCCATGCCTCCGATTCTTGCGACCTGCCTGACTTGCTTGCCATTAACACAAGCCCAGGAGACGGTCCACCCCGATCCGTAACCATCCCCCATCACCGTATGGCTGAACGCAGGTTCCGCAGCCT
>CAYVLA010000140.1:0-7791 GCA_964452145.1 Hadarchaeota archaeon (SeqCode) | reverse complement strand
CCTGGCGGTGCTGGATGAGGGAGATGGTCTCGCACCAGATCTCCGAGGGCACGAGGACCGTCTCGGGGTCCTCCATCCTGGATATCCTCTGGTCATCCAGGCGTATCTCGACAGCCTCGACCCCGTCGCGATCGCTGGCCCACACCAGGATCTCGATCTCGCCTGACAGGACATCCCCGTCCCTGGGGTTGAGTATGACTATCCGCGGGCCTCCATCCACCGGCACGACGGGCCCCGCCGTGCGGTATCAGGTCTGCCCCATCGACGCAGACCTTGATCGGCTCCATCGAGCCTCTGCACGCCCAGATGTGGTTCCACTGCAGGTATCGCCTCTGGCCCGGGGCCAGACCGGCCATGACCTGCATCTTGACGGGTTCCCCCGCGATCAACAGGTCGACCCGCGCGCCTGCAGGCGCCGGTCCTCTCCCCTGGTTCATGACCTAGCACCAGATCTGGCCCTGGTCCTGCCAGATGTCGGTCACCACCAGGTCCGAGAGCTTGTCTGGATGCAGCACGGTGATCCTGAAGGCCTTCTCGTTGTTGGTCTCGTCCCACTCGTTCACCTGGTCGTCGGCATCGATCCTGTACCGCAGGGCCAGATCCCCTGCGGCCTCCAATTGCTCGACGAAGGTCCAGACAGCCCTGTCCCCGATCCGATGCCGGATCCGTAGTAGGCGGTGCTGATCACATGCGTGTCGTCCGACAGCTGACCTGTGAAGTAGGGCAGGGCCGTTCCGTTGCCGATGTTCCTGACGGTCACGTCGATGATAACCGATGACCCGCTCACCGGGTAGGTCGGGTACCATGCCACCTCCTCCACGACCAGATCGGGCCGGGTAACGGCAGGGCCGAAGGCGTAGATACGGGACCATGACCCCACGTAGACCACGCCGGCCGCAACCGCCGGAGAGGAAAACACCTCGTGGTCCGTGTTGTAGCTCCATACAAGCGTTCCGTCGGAAGCGTCCAGGCAGTTCACCCTTTGATCACACGACCCCACGTAGACCCTGCCATCGGCAACCGCCGGAGAAGACCAAACCCGGTCGCCGGTGGTCTAGCTCCATATGGTGTGGTTCGTGTCCGGCGCTGTCGAGGTGGAATATCCCGAATTGGCCAGGTCATGGCGGAACATGGGCCACCAGTCAACCCCATCTGCCGCGACTGGCTGAACGACGAGCATGGAAGACAACAGGCCCAACACGGACACGGCCAGCAGCATCCCCGATGCCGGTTTCGGACTCATCTTGACCTTCGGCAAACCCGGTTCCAGCGTTTGGGCAAACACACAATTGACATATAAGGTTTAGCCTGTGCGTGCCTATGCAAGGCCATGATCTGGGATCATGCAACCCGGGCCTTGTCCCAAGACGAAGTCCGGATTCAATGTCGCATCACTCGAGACTTGCAGCATACGGTCTCTGTTTGGGCCCTGGGAGTTCAGGACATCGCACTCAGCCGGGCAGATACCGCTACAGCTACAGCGGTGGCAATCTTTTTATCGTCAGATACCGTGCTGCTTTGGCCTTGTCGTCTTTGGCAGGACTAGCTTTCACTGCGCCCTTTCAGCCAGCCAGGGATGATGAGGCGGGTGCGAGACTATGAGAACAGAAGCCGGCTCCTTGCTGCTCGTTGCGGTGGCATTGCTGTCTGGCTGTCTGACCTCTTCCCAGCCTTCGGGCCGCGATCTCAAGGTGGGGTCTTCTGGCGGGACGATCACAGCCCAGGATGGAATAGTGAAGCTCGTCTTCCCGGAAGGAGCAGTGCTTGAGGAGACTCAGATAAGCGTGAAGGCTGCCTCATCCTACCCGGTCAGCGATGCGGTTATCAAGGGTGCTGTGTTCGAGTTCGGGCCCAGTGGCATCCGCTTCCTTGAACCAGTCCAGCTCACTATCAGGTATGACCGGTCCAACGTGCCCTCCGGAATCGAGGAGGAATCCCTCGGGCTTGCCGAAGCCGTCGGAGATGAGTGGGAGGCTTTGCCTGGGAGTACCGTGAACACGACGGAGATGACTGTGACGGGGCCAGTGAGCGGTTTCAGCACCTACGCGGTCCTAGGTCTGGGCGGATCCGTCAGATTGTCATCAAAATCCCTTACCTGCGCGGTCGGCTCTTCGGTGTTGCTCACCGGCGAGTTCCCTGCCAGGGAGGGTGAAGTCTACTGGTGCTACTGGGAGACTTCGGGGGATCATGGCGTAATGCTGGAGGCCCGTCACTACCCCGAGGTATCACTGCCCCCCGGCCAGTATGAGAAGAAGTACACGGAGAAGTGCCAATTAGCTGGAGAGGGAACCTTCAGTTCCAGTATCCACTACAAGGCCAACGACAACGCAAAGGAGAACGACAAGGACTGGGTCAAGTTCTCGGTCTATCGGCAGGAAACTGGCAAGGAAGTGCTCGTTGGATCGGTTCAGGCGACGGTGAAGGTCTCGGGGATCGGCGTGCGAATCGATCCTTCACCAGTGCAGGTGGACGTCAGAACCAGTGGCCGCGCCCTGCTCAGGCTCGATATTCTTGGGTATCGTACTGATGGCAGCGAGATCATTGAATGGACCACGACGGGCGAACACGGCCACTTGGATGTCTGGGCTCGAGGCTACCAAGCGTCGTACACCCCGAATGAGGATGTCCTCGACGGTCAGACGGATAGCCTTTGGGTTGCGGTTTACCGCATGGAGGGATCGGAGAAGGTCCTCCTCGGCCATGCATCAACGCTGGTTGACATCTACTACCCCACGCGGGTCTATAGCCTTTGCGGCGATCCGCTCGGGCTGACCGAACCGGGTCTTGGCTCCGGTTCATCTTGGAGCTTCGCCGTTGTCGGTCACCTGGGGATCCTGGGAGGTAGCACTTACGCCAGACCCTCGGACAAGATAAGGATTGTATGCCACCACAAGGGCAGTAACACCGGGGACATCTACATAAGGGTCGGGGAGGTGGGCCTGCCTACCACTAAGACCAAGCTCCTGCTGGCCGCGTCAGCGATCGTGGAGGGCAGAGAGTACATCGTGGATATTGAGATCGCTTGAGCGATGCCGTTCTAAGGAATCCCGATTTCCGTCCGGAGTCGAGCCATGAGCGTGTCCGAGGCCCGCCGTTATCATGCCTGATGAAGCACGTTGATGGTTGTATCTGATGAGAGGGAGGATTTCACTAATGTCATCACACGGTGGGCCCTTCCGCAGGGCAGGCCCCCCGCCTCGATCAGGTGCAGGTTCACTTCAGGGCGAGGTCAGTACGCGTCGAGGCTCAGTCCAGGTATGTCCTCAAAATGCCTGACGTTGCGAGTGACCAGCGCTTGGCATCCACGGGCTATGCATATTGCCGCGATCAGCGCATCGTTCTGCTGGATCGTCTTACCCCTTCTCTGGGCTTTCGTGAAGATGGTGGCGGCCTTCTCGGCCGACTCGCGGTCAAGTTCGAGTACATCGAGTCGGTCCAATATCATCCTGAGTTGCTTGGTTCTCGGCGCTCTAATTGTTTGGCCGAGCACCTCGATGCCTAGCCACAGTTCGAACGCCGACACGGATGTGGTGCAGGCCCCCCCTTCTTGGTCCAGTGCTTCCGCCTTGCGGCGGGCCTCTGCCGATCCTCGGAGCAGGTCGACGATGAGGCAGGTATCCACGCATTTCAAGGCGACTCCGACCTCTCTGCAAGGTCCTTCGTGGCCTTGGTCCTTGCCTCCCCAATCGCCTTCAGAAACTTGCCGAACTCCTCCTCCGGCATGTCGCTCCACAGGCCCGCGCAGTCGGCCAGACTGCCTCTTCTTGCCAGCCGCCTTATGGTGTCACTGAAGCTCTCGCCTTCCAGCTTCATTCTCTTGAGAATGTCGTAGACATCCTTCGTGACCGACAGAGTCTTGGTTGCCACTCGTTCACCGTGTACACATACACAGACGCGCAATTAACTCTTTCGCTAGGGCCACGGCTTCGGTTACCAACAGGTAGCCTCGGGCCTCGGAGCGTCCCACGGCATCGGCCGATCTATGTGGGTTGCTTTCGAGACCTCGAGCGTCCCTTCGAGGTCACACAGGTCGAAGGGTTCCGACGAGAACCTGCCATGCCAGCAACGTCTTGGCAACGAGGCTCAGGACCATGTAGAACCTCAGCCTTGTTCTCGCACAATCCTTCGGAAGTACTGGAAGGAGGAGAAACCCAAAATGACGCGGCAAACCCATAGGACGCCTTTTCTACTACGATGAATGAAGCTGGTTCTGCAGCGAATCCATCTATGCCTTCTCTGCTTCTTCGTTCAGGGAAGTCTCAACACGCGAGCCGCGCGGGAAGGCGCCGAAGAAGGCCAGCCACGACGCTGTCACCACCATCCCGGAAAGAAGCCACGCCCTCGGGATTCCCATTTCAACCGTCGCCATCACCAGCCGGGGACGATCCCGAGGTGAACGCGGTGTCCAACCCTGAACAACCCTTCGCCCCATGGCAAGGCGATGCAGATTAGTGTTTCCGAAGGATCGCCCGGGAATTGACCTCACATCTAGCGGCCATGTCAGAGCCTCGCGGGCTCCCAGATGGACGAAGGTTGCATGCCCGAGTTGCCGTCACGAAGACGAAACATGGGGCTACGCTCGGCCTGACCTGAAGTGCCCAAGGATCCTCTCGTCGAAGGAGAGGGGACTGGCCCCTCTCCTCGTGCACCAGGTCATCACCATGCAGTCCGCAAAGCTGAGTTCTCCCCCGGCCTCGCAGTATGCGTCCCAGGCGGCTCTTGCGACGTCCATCCTCGATGGCAGGAGCTCAACGTGCGGCAGGGCCATCAGATCCCCTCCCGCCGCAACCGCCGCTTCGAACCCCTGGCGGTGCTGGATGAGGGAGATGGTCTCGCACCAGATCTCCGAGGGCACGAGGACCGTCTCAGGGTCCTCCATTCTCCGGACGGCCTCTTCATGGTGTACATCGTTCGCGGAGAAGAGGGCGTAGAGGAGGGAGGTGTCCGCGATCCTCATCTGGAGCCACCGTAGAGGTACCGGTCGTGTTTCTCGCTGGCCCTCTCATCGTCGTCATGGAAGGTGTGGAGGCCCTTCAGGTCCACCCTGCCCTCCGGGACGACCCTCTCGATGCTGACCTTTACCATGTCTCCCTCCCGAAGGCCGTGCTCCCTGAGGTCGCCCCTGGTCAGCCTGATGGCCAGGCTGTTTCCCCACCGCTTGACCTCCGCGATCATGTATATACATGTTGTATAAACATACTCAAATATGCTTCCCTCCGCCAGTGAATGATTCCTAAGACCTTGTCACCCTCCGCGATTCGGATCGCGATTCGTCCACGCTCACCCTCCTTCCTGTCTCAGGGTAATAGGACACGCGGTGGCTCCCCCCGTCAAGCACAAGAACCCTCTTCCTGGGTATTCTGACCGCCACGCGGGACCGGTTCCAGCGTTTGGACAAACACACGACTGACGTGTAAGGTTTAGCCTATGCCCTGTGCCCTGCCTCCCATGCCCCGCATCCCAGTACGAAGCCCCCATCTGTCACAGAGACGCGACCGATGACTGGGATGATCCAGTGCTGCGCGATCACGGGAAATCATTATCAGGTACCGGCCCGGTGTGAGAGGTCTCATGAGGGTCTGCAGCTGCGTTGGGTGCGAATCCTTTCCCTGCACGGACGTGGTCAAGGATGTCTACTCGATACCGGACGTCGAGCTGGATCCCAAGTCAATCTCCATTGCGATGGTATCCGAGGCTGCTCCGCCAGAGCCCGCGGACAACTACTACGGCGCCGGGGATCCCCTCTTCCAGAGGACGACGGTCCAGGCCTTCAAGGATGCCGGGATCTCCGTCTCCTCGTCCCGGGACCTGCTCGACAGGGGAGTATACCTGACCACCGCCGTCAAGTGCGGCAAGACCGGGTACGGGATCAGGTCGGATACGGTCAGGGAGTGCTCCCGGATACTCGGCAAGGAACTCTCGCTATTCCCCGAACTAAAAGTCCTTCTGCTCATGGGCGACGTGGCGATCAAGGCCATGAACTACATCGCGAAGGCATCCGGCGAGAACCGCGTGATACCCGCCGGGTCCACCTACAGAATCCGGGGCGGCAAGTTCCACTTCAGGGGCATCAGGGTCTTCCCCTCCTACCTCCAGGCCGGTCCGAGCTTCTTCATCGAGAAGAGCAAGAGGAGGATGATCGCCGAGGACATCGCCGCCGCCCTCAAGCTTATGGGATGAGCCCAGCGCCTCCTCCCGGCACTCCGTCAGATCGGCCCCAAAGCCCCATCTCATCACTGCGGCAGCGGACCAACCACGCGATATGGATGATCAAGTAGACCACCGGTCAGCCGGCCCTGCGCCCGCATCCTTCACCCCGCTCGGTTCGCTGCCGGATGCCTGGAAGTGCCGCTTCACCAGGTCTTCGTGAAGGGGTCGCCTGACTGCATCCTAGAGGCGGTTGTGTCTCTGACCCACTTCGTGTCCTCGGTCCGTTCAAAGGTGGCTTTGGAGAGGCAGCTGCAGTTCACTGCGACGTCCCTGAGGACCCTGTGTGCAATGATCAGGTTGCCCACGTAGTTGGCATGGACACCGTCGGGGTTAATCAGCCAGTCGGCCCCGCCCTCGGCGTCCCACAGATCCGAAACCACGCAGCCGTTTGCCTTGGCGAGACCGCGGATTGCCTCGTTGTACCTTAGGGCTAGCTCCACGCTGCCCTTGTCGTAGGGAGGGTAGCTTCTCCACCCGGTCATGTAATACACCGTGGTCAGCACTGTGAGCGGCGAGCAGGCATCCTTGACATCACCTATGATTGTCTGCATGTCCTCTGAGAACTCGTCGATGTCCATGGCGGCCCGCATATCGTTCAGCCCGTAGCAGAGGATGAACAGGTCGGGGTTCAGGTCGATGACATCCCGGCGGTAGCGTTCCACAGCGCTGGGCTTGGCGGATGAGGGGTATCCCGGGCTTCGCGGGGATATGGCGTTTGCGCCGATGCCCTTGTTGTAGTACTTCACCGGCTCGGATTGGCAGTCATCGATGAGCCTGGCCAGCACATCGGCCCATCGCTCCTCCTGTCTGAGAAGCCATGGCCCGCCTTGTACCGTGCTCTCTCCCATCACCACCATCGTCTCGAATGGTTCCGGCCACATATCCTTCCTCGCCACAAGATCGCCTCGTCTCTTCGGTGGAGTCCCCGCTTCAAATGGCTTTCCGGGGCAACCAATCAGGCTTGGACCTCCTCCCCATGGCGAACCCCGCGTATGAGCCCCGATCTGAGCCATGGCTGCCGAGGCTTGGAGGGAAGCGAGGAATCTTCGCGCCGTATCTGGCAAGGAGGAAAGACCAATGCAAATGGTGCGTTCGAGGTGGGTTAGGATTCCTCGGCGAGCTTCTCACCGATTGGTTGGAGGAAGTCATCCGGCCCACAGGCTTGGGGCGTATCTTGCCTGGGTACTGAATCATGATTATGAAGACTCGATCTACCCGTTCCTGTGTGATCGACGAAACGGCATTCGGGCTCCATGCCCTAGGCCTCAGGCCTCGAAACCTATAAATCCCCGATTTCGCTGTTCACTAAGAGATGCCATTGGCATCAGGATGCTCCGACGATCGCACGCACTTCCGCCTGCCTGAAGAGCGCGTAGTGGACGGAGTCACCCTGAAGAAGCGGCTCCTGCCTGCGCTCCTGACGGCTGTGCTCGCTTGTGCGACGGTGTTCCCTTCCGAAGCGAAAGTTGACCCCGAGAGCGGGAGAGTCCGCATGATGTGGATAGGCGATGCAGATGCCCTGCCCGTGGGCGTGTACGTGGCCAGCGTGATCAAGTCGGACCCGCGCATCAGGCATTTCTC
>CAYVLA010000139.1:0-7874 GCA_964452145.1 Hadarchaeota archaeon (SeqCode) | reverse complement strand
TCCTGGTCTCAGATCCTGGAAACGCCCTAATAAGGAGCCTGCCCTTGGACCAGCTCCGGGCCTTCACATACACCCTCAACGAGGTCGTGATGCGGCAGGGAGGGTACCTGTTGGCCGAGGCCGACATGGATGAGAGACGGCCTCTCCTTGCGCACGGAAGGTTCGGTGAGGGGCGATCCCTGGTCTTCATGACGCCCCTGAACACCTTCGACAACAAGAATCTACGAGAGTGGGGCTTCTTCGACGATATGTGTGCGAACATGGTCTACTTCGCCTCACGGGTCGAGCTGCCCTCTGATCCTTTCCAGATCCACCAGCTCAGGAAGCTCTTCCGGGACTACCATGATGAGCGCTTGCTCTACCTCTCGATGGTCGAGTTCATCGATCGATTCGGGGCCAGCACGGCTCGTTTGGAGGATGAGCTTTCCGACATCGAGATCGTCCGGAGCCACTCCTACGCGGCATATGTTGCCCAGGACTTCGACCGATCATATGAGTTCATGACAGAAGCGTCTCAAAGGCTAAGGAGCGGACAGGGCGAGGCCATCCGCGTGAAGAACGCAGCCCTGGCCTGGATATACATCTTGGAGTGGTTGACGGTCACCGCGACCATGATGGTGGCGGGCTCCCTTCTTTGGACTTTGATGGTGAGAAGAAGGCTCTACAGGGAAGCCGATTCAACTCGGATCCTCAGCTCAGGCTAGCACCACGGCCCCGGAGGGATCTGAGAAGGCGTCTTACGATGTTGAGATTCCCTGCCGGATCAGGTGAAGAGTCAAGGCAGGTTACCGGCTCGCCCTTCTCTATTGCCCGAACGGTCTGCTCGTACTCCCGCTTCAGTCTGCTTTGTGTATCCAAGCTGTGGACTATCCTGCCAAGCTTGCCGAGTTCATAGTCATCCATGGCCCTGAGGATGAGGTCGATGGCCGAACGTCTATCACCGACCATGACTAGCATCTCGACGTATTCGAGATCTAGGGGGGTGAAGAGGCTTCCGCAGAGGCCTTCGTCCATGGTCACCATCGAGGATTCAAGCTCCCGGCATCTTCTCGCGTAAGCCCTGTGCACCAGCATGGTTGCCTCCTGCCTGAAGCCCAGCACAACCAACGCTCTGATGTACTGCCTGTCCCTCGTGGAGAGAAACCAGTGACCGCCCCCGGGGAGGACCCCTGGTTCGGAGATCGGGTGGACATTGCCATCGGCCAGGGAGTCTGGCGATATGTCCTCGTAGGTCTTCGTGCGGTTGTCGGACGAGCAACCCATGGTCTGCAGTTCGCCTTGGGCTTGCGCCATCCATGGCTCAAGGGCTGTATCAAGAGCATCGGAATCGCTGCTGACCCGTTGCTGGCCCTGCACGAGGGATCTATCCGCTGCCAATTTCATGGATTCTTGGCCTCTGCACTATAAAACAGGGGCAGGGCGTCTCATCGGACGGCTGCAATGTCTTCCGACTCGGTCTCACGTCGTATGGCACCCCTGAAAGGGACCACCAAGCCGGCCTGGCAGAAGGAGGGTATCAGAACGTTTTGACGCTGGTCTGATCTATCGACTTGTCCGGAAAGGTCAAGCGATCCGCCCGGGTGTGTGGATGAAAACGTTTTTAGAGTGAGCGATCCGGCAGGGTCGACTTCCCTTGAACGCCAGAGAGAGGCTCCTGGAGACCTTCCGTCTCGGTTCGCCGGACAGGCCCTTCCGGTGGGAGTGTGTTGCCTACTGGGGCGAGACCCTGGAGAGATGGAGGTCGGAGGGCATGGTGGGCCATCCGGATGGGATCTTCGAGATGGACCGGCAGATATCGCCTCTTTCCTTCCACGGCGAGATACGCATAGCATCCGGCTTCACCTCAACGCCATACATCCCGGAGTTCGAGACCAAGATCATCAGCGAGGACGATAACTGCAGGGTTGTCAGGGACACAAACGGCATAGTCAGGAGGGAATTCAAGCACGGCAAAGGCATCTCGATACCCAAATGGATCGAATTCCCCGTCAAGACCAAAGAAGACTACGAGGCTCTCAGACCAAGGCTAGATCCGGACGACCCCAGGCGATTCCCCCAGGATTGGCCGACTGTCGCGGGCAAGTACCGGGACAGGGACTATCCGATCGCCATGCCTCTCTGCGGCTTCTTCGGCCATTTGAGGAATATGCTGGGACCTGCCCAGGTATCGCATCACATGTACAGGAATCCCGGCATGGTGCGAAGGATGCTGAAGGACTGGACGGATTTCGACATGCGGATACTGACTCGTGTCTCCGAGGGCCTTGACCTGGACTACGTGATGGTCTGGGAGGACATGTGCTTCAAGACAGGACCCCTCATCAGCCCCGCACTCTTCCGCAAGTTCCTGCTGCCCTGCTACTCCAAGCTATCATCCCATGCCAGGAAGAGAGGAATACCGAACGTCATGGTGGATACCGATGGGAACGTCGCAGCTCTCCTTCCCCTTTTCGTGGAAGGGGGAGTGAACGGCATGGTGCCCTTTGAGGTCCAGGCCGGGAACGACATCGCTGAGATCGCGGAGAAGTACCCCAAACTGATGATGATCGGCGGCATCAACAAGCTTGCGCTCACGAAGGGTAGATCACGGATAGACCTTGAGCTGGAGAGCAAGGTCCCAGCGGTCCTGGAGAGAGGTGGCTACGTCCCCAGCCTCGACCATGCCGCGCCACCTGATATACCATTTGATAACTTCCGCTACTACATGAAGAGGGTTAGGGAGATAGAGGCCAGATTTGCATCCTGAGCAGTCCATACAAGTGCTTCGGCCGTTCGATGGAATGATGCGGAGCGGGAATGCTTCATCATTCCGATGCGGGCAGGGGGAGGAGTCTGCCCAGTTCTCGGGCGAAAGCGGAGAACGCGTCATGGTCATACAGGCAGAAGATGACCCTCGAGATCCCGGTCTCACCGCTGAGGTATTCGATGCACGCTTTCAGCATGACCTTGGCGCATCGGTTCAAGGGGTAGCCGTAGACCCCGGTTGATATCGCCGGGAAGGCAAGGGATTTGAGGCCGGCCTCTTCCGCAAGGCGCAGGGAGTTCAGAGTTGCGGTGGCCAGCTTCTGTTCCTCCCCGCCCTCGCCCATTCTGGGTCCGACGGCGTGTATGACATATCTTGCCTTGAGGCTGCCTCCCTTGGTCATGACGGCCTCGCCAACGTTGATGGGCGCAAGCCTGTTGCATTCAGCCTGTATCCCGGGGCCACCTCTGCGACGTATCGCCCCCGCAACGCCGCCTCCGAGCACAAGCCGGGCATTGGCGGCGTTCACGATCGCGTCCGTGTCGAGGTCTGTGATATCCCCTTGAAGCAGCTCCAGCGTCGCCTTGCCGACAAGCTTCTTCGTCCCATCACCCGCGGGTGCCTTCCTGAGTTCACCGGCTGTCTCCGAGATGCCTGGGTCGGCTAGGGCTTGCGGAGAACATAACCCTCGGCGATCTCAAGCTCGGTGTCCGCATACACTCTGAGGATCTGCAACATCCCGTCGTGGGGCGGAACCCCGATCGAGTTAACCATGATCCTGAGCTGAAAACGGTCGTCCTCCTCATTCCACACGAACTCCTTGCGACCCAGGTCAGGGGCCTCCATGATCGTTGGCTTTCCCTGGCTCTGGGCCTCCCCGGCTTCCATGGTCAGGTATGTCTCGGGTACCTCGTTCTTTGCCAGTGTCAGGGAAGCAAGGCTCCGATTCCTGTTCGGGAAGTAATCCGAAACGCCTCTGAACGCCTGCTCCTCGCCTCCGATGGTAGCCAGCGAGAAGACCGTGGTCGCGGAAAGAAGACTCGCTCTGGGCGCCAGCTTGGAGAATGAGTCCGAGAAATCGTAGATCATGCCACTTCCCCCGTCGACGTTGATCTCCTGCTGGGCGAATGGTGCCCCCACGTCTCGGCACAGTCTCGTGCACAGTTCAACCGCGTACCGGATGTCTGCCGTAGGATCTCCCGTCTTGCTGGTGGCGTTGTGAAGGGAATCTATGTCGATGATTAGGGAGCTGACGGGTCTCCTGAGGACAAGACCGAAGGAGAACTCCCTGGTTGTCTTGTCGGCGAAGGGCATGTCCGCCGGGACCTCCCGCGAAAGGACCTCAAGCGGGGCCTCGCTTGCGGCCTGCATGAAGTAGGTCACCATGGTCGAAGCAACCACGGCGATAAGCAGTATGCCAACGATCGCTCTTCTCTCCAAGATCATCACCTGGCGAACTTCGTGCTCCGAACATCCCTGTACAGCTTTCTCCTTATCATCAACGTCCACAGGACGAAGCCACAGGCAGCGAAGGTCCCGGTAACCGTCGACCATTCGATGAGGTATATCCACATCATGGCCTGATCCTTTAACCGAATCGCCTTCCTGCTGCCCTCGCTTAGGGAATCCAGAGCTCCGTCGAGGAACCTGAGGCTCTCTGGAGTGTTCAACTCGAGGTAGGCCTGCGTTGCCTCCTTGTATTGAGAGTCTGCCAGCTCGATTACGGCCGAAACAGGGTTCATGTTGGCCCCGAACTTCTCACCGAATTCCATCATCGTCAAGAGATATGCCTTGTTCGACCTGTATGCCAGGAACTTGTACCTGGCCTGGTGAACGCTTTCAAGATCCTGGGGCAGGTCATTGTCGCTCAGGTAGAGCATCAGATTCACCGCAAAATCCCCGTAGTACTCCCACATCATGAAGACGACCCCCCCGGCCGGAGTCCAGTCACCGGCAATGGCGAAGGTCCGTCCACTCTGAAATACCCATGTGGCCCAGAAGGGGCTGGGGCTCCTCGCGGTCGGGACCATGCGTGCCAGTTCGTCTGCCCCCTCCTTAATACGGACCTCGTTCCCGTCGTAGTTCCTCATCCACGCAAGGCCCGCGGTGATGGGCAGGCTCCTAACCAAGGGGTGGTCGGGTCGAAGTATCTCGACCTTGCCCTCGGTCCAGCTTTCGCTAAGACAGTCCACCGGGAGGATTTCGCTGACGGCGGTCAGGCCCCAGGAGATATGTCCTCCGCGGCCCCCGAATGCCTCGTTACCCCCGATCATCACCAGCCCTGACCCACCGTTCCTAACGGCCTCGACGTACCACGACAGCTGCGTGGCCGTGAAGACCCCAGCATTCGCGTCGCTCAAGATGAAGACCTGATAGGACGAAAGATCGGCGTAGGTTCTTGGCATATACTGCCTCATGGACCGCCTCGCGATCTCCATGGAGAACACGACCGTCGACGCCTTTACCGGATACGGCACGATGAGAGGGTCGGCCTCAAACATGGGGTAGGGGCTGGCACCTGTGGGTTCCCCCACGTAGAGCACCCTTATCCTCCCCTCGGGGTCCCTCTTCCCCGCAGCCAGACACGGGCAGACGAAGAGCAGCGAAACTGCTAGCAACGCAGAGAGGATGCCAATCGTCTTCCGGTTTGCCAATGGCAACGCACCCGTCACAGCTCGACAAACGTGGAGATTGGCCGGCATTGAAGAATGTGGTCCCGCGGGTGGGATTTGAACTCACAACCAATCCCGGATGCCGCAGAGACCGGCATCAGACGGTGGCTGCCGCGGACTTGGGTCTACAGCCGTCCGCTCTGCCAGGTTGAGCTACCGCGGGACTGGACAGGTCTCCCGCCTAGTTCTGAAAAATGCTTTCATCTCGGGCGGCAAGCCCTCCACGGCGGGCCCATCCATATAAGAACAATGGCTCCGCTTGTTTGACGACGGCATATGATCGATCTTGACCGGTTCAGAGTGATCGACCTCTCCAAGGAGCTGAGGCCCGGGGTGACGAGCGTGAACGGCGAACATCGGCACGGCAGCGAGACCAGGCGCCTGGAGATCCGGCAGTTCGTCTTCCAGCCCGACAAGATGTTGATGTACTGGGTGGACACCGAGAGCCACGTGGGGACCCACGTTGAGGGACCCAACCATCACCCCAAGGCCGGGAAGTGCCTTGCCGATCTTCCACTGCAGACTTTCTTGGGCGAGGCAATATGCATCGATCTTGCGGCGAAACGCCCCATAGGCGGTGAACCTCAGCCGATCCTGCGAGAGGATCTGGAGCACGTGAGGGCAGGGGACATCGTGCTCATGTGGAGTCCGCACACGGACGGGGATAGCCCCTACATCTCGCCCGAGGCGGCCTCATTCCTCCTTGACAGGCGCGTGAAGATGGTAGGCATTCAGGGGATCGGGCTTGAGGCTCCGGGATCCATGGCCAGCCATGATGCCTTCCTGTTGAACGACATCCCCATCATCGAGGGGCTGGAGAACCTGGATCAGATCGCCGGAAGGAGGGTATTCTTCATAGGTCTGCCGATCAGGCTACGGGAGATAGATTCGTCGTGGATCAGGGCAGTCGCGTTGGATTCCAAGTAAGGCCGAGGGCGGCCGGATGTACCACCCGCCTGGCTTGGGCTTTTCAGTTTTCGGATGTCTCGGTCTCGACCCAGGGAAAGGCTCTTCGGGATTGACTACATGACGCATCCTTCCAGGATTGCCTTGGGGTGACCTTCCTTGCTGCCGGTTGAAAGGGTCCGTCAGACCCTATCACACGTCGAGCCGGACAAGGTGCCTCTCTTCGACTTCTTGTACAACGAGATCTCCTTGCAGAAGTTCCTCGGAGGAGGGCCTTTGACACCTGAGCGGAGGATGAAGGTGTGGCTAAGCCTGGGTTTTGACCTGGTCTGCCTCGGCTTCGATCACCCCATCGGATACTCGCCAAGATCAGGTAGGCCCGGAATTTGGATAGATGAATGGGGGATCGCCAGCCGGCAGGGTAAGGGCATGAACTGGTATCTGGATGGGAGCATCAAGCAGGAATCTGATCTGGATTCCTTCACCACCCCGGATCCTGCCGCCGATGGACGCACTAGGACGCTGGAATGGGCGCTCGACAGATACGGGGACAAGGTGGCATGTGCCTGCGCCCTCTCAGGCCCTTTCACACATGCATGGAGCATGATGGGCTTCCGAGCATTCGTCAGGGCCCTGCATACAAATCCTGGATTCGTTCGGCGCCTAGCGTCCCGGGTTCAAGGCTACTACACGGAGCTGGGATCGATAGCCGTCGACCTGGGGACCGAGTTCGTATTCATCGCTGACGATCTGGGGGGCACGAAGGGCCCTATGATTTCCCCCCAGCATTTCCGCAGGTTCATCCTGCCTCCCCTCGCCCGAATGGTCAGGAGCCTAAGGAAGCGAGGCGCCTGGGTTCTCCTGCACTGCGACGGGAATGTGATCCCGATCATGGACGACATAGTCGCCACTGGGATCCATGCCTTCCACCCCATGGAAAGGAAGTCCGGGATGGATCTGGGAAGGATGAAGCAGGGATACGGCGATAGAATCACCCTGATCGGGAACCTCGAGGCTTCCCACCTCATGACATATGGGGCTCTCAGCGAGATTGCGGAGCAATTGGAGCAGTGCTTCGATATAGGGGCACCTGGAGGTGGGTACATCTTTGCCTCGGACCACTCAATCCATCCTGGCATATCTGCTGAAAGAGCGAGATTCGTCTTCGACCGCGCCGATCGCTGCAGAAGGTACGCCCCTCATGGCTGAGGCCAGGCATGCCCGGGCCGGATCCAAGGGGGCCTAGGAGGAGGATGCACCGCTAGAGGGGGCTGATCCTGGTGGCCGGATCGAGACGGAGGAAGTGGGCTCCCAGAGGCATCTGTTTGCCGCAGAGACGGCACTCCGCTGTGTAGGGATCGGCGACTCTCCAGTCATGGGACATGTCGCCTTCATCGCGGTCCTCCTCCTTCGGGATTGCCGCAGCCAGGGAAGCCAACAGCCGCCTAATCGTCTGCAGCCGCAGGGCTGTCCCGAACAGGTCTTGCCGTGCCAAAAGCTCGAATGCCTCATCAAGCCTGGAGGATATCTCCGATATCGTCGGATCCATCTTC
>CAYVLA010000138.1:0-8086 GCA_964452145.1 Hadarchaeota archaeon (SeqCode) | reverse complement strand
TCCGCAGAGCCCCTGGATCGAGCACCCCATCGACCGACACCTCAACTATGGCCATTCACTAGACGCCATAAGGACGGCCGAGGGGATCAGGATATTCGCCGCCGAGATGGCTAGAGGTGGATGGGAGCCCAAGTACAACTGGGATGCCCGCGAGATGTTCTACATCTCCGGCGATGATGGGAAGACATGGATCAACGAGATCGTGTGCGAGGGGGCGGGAACCCATGAGGCCAAGCTCCTTGACCTGGATGGCGACGGCGAACTGGAGATCGTGGGAAAGGAATGCTACGAACCCCGTCTACAGGTGTGGAAGAAGGCTTCGGAGCCCTCTCCCCTCACCCGGTTCAGACACTCCTTCATCGACCGCCAGAAAAGGGGCAAGTCCACTGACATAATCCCCTTTGACGTAGACGGCGATGGGCGGGAAGACGTGATCACGGGGAGATGCTGGTACCGGGCTCCCGATTGGGAGCGCCACGTCATCCCCGGCATCGAGCAGGTCGTCAACGTCCACGACATCGACGGGGACGGAGCAGGGGAGCTGATTGCAGTCTCGGCTCATCCCGACCAATCCCTGAAGGACTACGAACGCCTCTCCTCCAACCTGTGCTGGGTGAAGGCACTGGATCCCGAACGGGATAGGTGGGAGCGGCACTCCATCGGCACCGGCAGTGGCGACTGGCCGCATGGAACGGTCGTGGCACCCCTGCTTGAGGGTGGCGGGGTGGCCCTGGTGGCCTGCTACCATAGCGGGCACTTCCCCGAGATATTCGAGGTTCCCGAAGACCCCGCAAGTACGCCATGGCCCAAGCGGGTACTGGCGAGGATCCCCTACCGCGAGCAGGTGCTTGCCTGGGACTTGACGGGAGATGGGCTTCTCGATCTGGTCTGCGGCTACTGGTGGCTGGAGAACATGGGTAACGGCAGCTTCGACCCCCACAGGATAGCTGACGTGGACTTCGAGGTTGCCAGGGTAGCAGTGACCGATGTGGACGGTGACGGCAGCCCCGACATAGTGGTGGCCGCCGAGGATGTTGATTGGGAGAAAAGGATCGCCGGCTTCGCCCCCGTTGCCTGGTTCAGGAATCCGGGTGATCCGCGGAAAGGCCCGTGGCATATGACCATGATCGACACCTTGCGATCCCCCCATTCCCTGGCCGTCTACGATCTCGATGGTGAGGGTGATGACGAGGTCATCGTGGGCGAGCACGACCCATTCAAGATGCACCGCAGTCGGAGCCGGCTGGCCGTATACAAAAAGGCGGACCCCGCAGGCGGAACCTGGAAGCGGTTCATCATCGAGGACCGGTTCGAACACCACGATGGTGCCAAGCTCATCGATCTTGGTGATGGCAGGAAGGGCATCGTGAGTACCGGATGGGTAGACGACAAGTTCGTGAACCTGTGGGAGATGGTCTAGGGACCGCCATAAGGCCCTGCCCCCCTACTTCATCGCCCCGGCAGCATGGCGCAATCCCCCAAATCGCTATCTGGACCCCGGAAGCCCATCTCGCCGAGCAGGCACAGCTTCACCATGGCTTGGAACTCTTCATCACAGGTCTTGCTGAGTGCCTACTCGTCGATCTCCTGCTTCTCTGAAGCTCGCTAGCTAAAAGGAGCTGGGGGCTGAACTGGTCCTTGATCTGCTGCTCGCCTACCTAGGGAATCCTCGGCACCGGTATTCCTGGGACCTGACAACTCTCTGTCGTAGATCGCTTCGACCAACCCCTACTGTTCCATAAGCCATGATACATGGGCCCGATGGGATTGGGACCTGCTGGGCTTTGGGCCCCCGGCGCCACCGCTTGCGTATGTGTAGGGTCTCGAGCTCGGGCAGCCTTCCGTGCACGGTCAAATCCCCTGTGGCAAAGACGATATCCACGCCGCTGTTCCGTTCAACGACTGCCAGATCCTTCCCCAGCGCTTCGGCCGTCCACGACCTGGGTCCTTTAACTGAAACGTGCATATCGGTGATCTGCGCGGATGTGAACTCCTCCCTGAGCGTCTCGGGCGCCGGTTCCAGATCGAAGTCTGCGTCGACTCGTTAATCTCCGTCGAGCCGTATGTACCGCCCGGACCTCGGTCTCAATCCGGCTGGAACCGCGATGTGGACGAACCTGTGTCCGGCGGTTCCCTCCTGGGAATCAACAGCCATGGGCTCCCAAACTCCTTCTGCGAAGCGGCGATGCAGGGAAAGACATCCGATGGTGCGTCGGCCGTTCTGTCCAAGGCTTTGCAGTAAGACCTAACAACTCAAGTCGCACTGCTTCCAGTATGCAGAAAATGAGGGTCAAAGTAAGAAAAAAGGGCCAGGTCACACTTCCCCAGATGCTGAGAGAGCGCTGGGGCATGGAGGAAGGGTCGGAGCTTTCGATCACAGCCGAGGGTGATCAGGCCATCATCAGGCCCATCCGACGAACAAGATTGAAGGACGACGCAGGGTGCCTTGGGAAGCCAGACAGCGACGAGACCGAGTTTGCCGTAGTCGACACCGAGCTGATATCCGAGCACTACTCGAAGAAATACGGGCGATGACATTGGCAAGACCTCTGGCCGACTTGCCGAAGGGCAGCGTCGTCTTCATCGATTCCAACATTTTCCACTTCTTCCTAAGGGGACCTGAGAGCCCCCAAAGGGATTGCACAACCTTACTCGAAAGGATGGAGGCAAAGGAGATCAAAGGCTACACATCCGCGCTGGTTCTGGGCGAACTCATCTACAAGATCCTCCTGAAGAAGGTCGAGGAAAAGCACCGGAAGAATCCTCTGGTGGTGCTTCAGAATCATCCAGAGGAGGTGAGCGCTCATTCAGGAGAGATCCGAAGGGCGGTTGAGATCCTCCTGGGAGTAGAAGCCCTCGATGTCCTTGCGGTGGAGAAGAGCCACATAGAGGATGCGGTCGATCAGATGCAGAAATACTCCGTCCTGCCCAGAGACGCAATCCACCTCTCGGTCATGAGTTCCTTGAACTGCCATGACATAGCGTCCGCAGATAGCGATTTCGACCGCGTCACCGACATCAGTCGATGGACGCCTGTTTAGTCTGACAAGCCTTGCCAGGATGCATGGGCCCCGTCGGGATTGGGACAGAATCCTGCTGTCGGTTTCCGCGCTAGCCAGGAGATAACGGGCCCGTGCCCGATCACGCGCGATACCCGCCACGCCACTTGGTGACCTTATCGGGTGGCGACAAGATCGGTACCTATTCGAGGGGCGGGATTCCCATCAAGGCGCGATGAAACCCGGCGGGAAGGAGGACCTCATAGGCGAGATGATGGCCTCCGCCAGGCGGATGAAGTCCCTCCCAAGAGGGGTCATCATTGTGGGTCGCGGTGACCCAGGAAACCCTGAGAACCGTCTATACGTTGCAGAACTCGACTACGCTACGGGGCTCTTGATCTGGGAACAACGCTACCCGGGCGCGTATTCGCCGGATGTCGTGAAAGCCGAGAAGGACGGAGTCCTAGTGGCAGCAAGCATCCCGGATCTATGGCTGGTCCGCCTCTATCACGGCGAGATGCCAATCCCTACAATCTATCCTTTGCTCATAGTGGCATTTCCTGCCATCATCCTGCCAGCCCGGGCGATCATCCAGCGCAGAGGCTCAGAGACCGGGGACAGAAGAGTTGCGGGAAAATCGTGGAGGAGACACCAGGGACCAAGAAGATATGACACGACACACCGGAAACCCGGCCCGCAGTTCGCCCAAGAGCATAGTGGATCGCCTCGGATCGTCTAACACTTGGCGTTAGATCGGGTATCATTATATCCACGGCGTGTCTGATCAAGTCCCAGTCATGAGCGACGACGATCTGAACGCTCGCCTCAAGAAGTCCGTGAGGGCTCTTGGGGAGTTGGAGGCCCGTAATGACCTCGAGATTGCGATCGTGCAGGCCCTTCTTGACGGTCCCCGCACCGTGGCCGAACTGTCCAGAACCATACTGGGTCCGGAGCCTCGCGGTCACCAGGCCAACTACATGAAGGTCAAGCGATCTGTGGAGGCCCTGGAATCCAAGGGCTACCTCTCAACCAGGATCCTCGGCAAGCCAAAGCCCTATCGGCTCACGCCGTATGCCCGGGAGAAACTTGGCTCTCTGGCCTCCGGGGAGCTGCCGACAACAAGACTTGTGATCGTCTGGGATCTCGGCCTCTATGCCACCACCGTATTTCTGGCTTCGATGACGGCTTTCGGCCAGTATGACGGGTACTGGATCCCGATGTTCTTTGTCTACCTTGCTGGCGCATCCAGCATACGCCTCTTGCAGACACTGAGGAGGATCTCATGATGGAGGGAGGCAAAGCCGACTTCATCGATGTCGAGGAAGATGAGGTGGAAGGCGTCAGTCTTCTGACCATCTCGATGCGGAGGAAAATGGTCCTGACCATCTCGGCCTTCTCAACCTACCTGATCACCTGCGGAGTCCTGGGCGTTCCCCGACTCAGAATGACCTTCTCCGGCTACGGGAACAGGTATCCCGCGCCAATCGGGTCTCTCCTCTTCCTCCTGTTCATCGGCCTGTCGCTTCTATACATGTCTTTGACCAAACAGGATGGGAGAAGACGTGGGGATCGTCCTCGCTCAGGAAAGGAGGTCGACGAGAGCAAGTGGTCGATCGGTGGGGAGACCACCTGCGCTCCCTTGAAACCAGAGAGAGGCATGGATGTGTCCGCCGGAACCGAGGGATCGAAAGAGAGCAGGCAAGGGGCGCCCAAAACTGATAGCTGGAACTGTGCTGTCTGCGCAAGGAATCTCTGGAAGCCGCAGAGATGCAGGAAGTGTGGCCTGTTGCTTTGCCACGGCCACATGGCAGCGAAGAAACATCACTGCAACGCTGCTGGAGAACCATCCGACAAAGCCACCAGCAAAGGTAAACGAAGACCATTCCGGATACTGGCGATATCAGTGATAGCGGTTGCTGCTGCCATAGCCATGCTCTTTTCGTTGCCTCGACAAGTAGAGGAACCGCGAGGCATCATAGTGTGGATGACATCCGGAGAGGAAACCACCATCAACCTGTACAACCTGACAACGGGAACGAGCCTGCAGATAGCGTCCATATCAGGAGACGCTGGACCTCCCAAAACCGATGGCCACGTCGTCGTTTGGCACGAGTACAAAGATGGGAATTCTGACATCTACATGTATGACATCTCCTCGGGCAAAGTCACAAAAGTAGCGGACAATCCAGCCAACCAATCAACACCATCAGTAAGCAATGATATCATAGTCTGGACAGATGACCGAAACGGCAACGGCGACATCTATGCCTACAACATCACTGCAGGTCAGGAGTTCCGCATAACATCAAGCCCCGAAAACGAACAACTCCCCTCGGTGAGCGGAGACACCATAGTCTGGGTCTTCTGGAGAGAGACAACGTACGGGATCTCCATGTACAACATCTCAATAGGGCAGGAAACGGAAATCACACTGTCATCACATATCATCAATTCAGTCGGGGTAGATGGCAACATAGTGGTCTGGGCAGACTGGAGAAGGGGAAACTTAGACATCTACATGTATGACATCTCGACGCATGAAGAGAAAGCAATCAAGTCGGATCAATCCAGACAACAGCGTCCTTCGGTAAGCAACGGGCTGGTCGTCTGGTATGAAACGGCAAATATCACCTATGACATATACATGTACAATGCAGCCAAAGGGACAACGAGGCGAATAACAAGGAAGCCGACAAGTGAGATGCGCCCCTCGATATCTGGCAACGTCATAGTCTGGCAGGACAACAGGAACGGCAACTGGGACATCTACATGTACAACCTGGCAACGCGCAAAGAAACCCGGATAACGGCAACTCCCTCAGACGAACAGTCACCTTCGGTGGGAATCGAAAGCTAGTCTACGTTGCGGGCCCTCCGACTCGAGTTCGGTATCCCTCGCATCATTGATTCCAAGGGTCAACAACAAACGAGATCCGACCCCTACTCGCACAATCCACGCTGTATGCTGTTGCCCTCTTGTCTTCGCGACCACATCGGCCGCAAGGTGCGCACTGACATTGACAGCGTTCCGTCCGTGATCATTGAGCTGATAGGAAGTGAATAAGGCACCACATATGTCCCACGAAATCCTTAAGCATGCTGTCGGGACTGTGCCGATCATACATCGCTGCTGCCGTCTTTCCGAGCACGGCTACTCTATCCGGGGGTTTCCCTGTCTAGGCGTGCAGTTCTCATCAATGTGCCTACTTGGCAGTATTCTGAGGAAACTCAGCGAACCCAGAGTGAACATGGAGAAGCTTGCCGGGAAGCTGACCCTTTGGGCTGAGATCGTGCGTACTTACTGCTATCATTGAATGTCCGTGGATATCTAGTCCCCTTGCCCTGTAATACCGCTTGCATTAGATCGAGCGAGTTCCTTCAAGTTTATGGCATCGGGCAAGTCCCGAATATGTCTATCGCCCGTGAGCACCTTCGCTCCCCTCTCCCTCGCGATGGCGAGGATCATCCCATCTGCAAGTGGGAAGTCGGGTTGCACGTTCCGCATCTCCGTCTTGACTGCCCCTGCTTGGTCTGATGAATCTGGGGAGAGCGGCACAATCGCTGATAGCACTTCCACCATGTGTCTCCTTTCGCTCTCCCACACCTGCGTCTTGCCCGACCTCCTATACTTGTCGCTGAGCTCCGCCAATGCGATGGTGGGTGTCATTACCTCCCTGTCGGATTCGATGTATCTCCTCGCTATCCCACCCTCTTCCGTGCCGCGGAAGTACTCTACCCACGCATACGTATCAATCAGGACCTTAGTCTCCTCGGAACCTTGCACGATCCTCTTCCTCCTTCCATTTGGGCAGGTCCCGATCCCTGCCGAACGCTGTGAGTTCGCCCGATCTTGCGATCAGTTTCCGAATAGCTTCCTCGTAGGAGTTCGCGCCGATTCTCTCCCTGAGGCGTCCGAGCATCTCATGGGTCTCCTCGCTCAACCTCACGGTCTTCGCCACAGTATACACCTCGTGTATACCATAGATCTATACCGCTGATATATATCACCATGTCCGGTGTTGCAGGTCTGTGACTTCACCTTCGTGCTCCAGATAGAGCCGCTCGTACCCTAGGTGGTGTCGAAACACCATCTGAACCCTGAAACGGGAAGAACGACTTCAGGCCTCTGTCGCCGAGCCAATCGGCTCCACCGCATCCAGGCAACGGGAGAAGATCATACGAACTCGATTGGCAACTCCGTGACCTTCTCGAAGTCCGAGTCGGAGGTTAGAAAGACATCACACCACCTCTCGGCCAAGGCAAGGTGTACGCCGTCGTACAAAGAGAAGAACGTCTTCTCAGACCGTCTGAAGTACTTCTTCTTCAGTTCCGCGGCCCTATGGCAGATGGGGCTGGTGATCGCCTCGACCACCGTCAGATTCGGGATGTCAGCAACATAGGCCCTGGCCCTGACCGCCTCATCGTCCAGCCCTCGCGACAGAAAGGCATAGACGATCTCTCCGATCACGATCGAATCGGTATGCCCCTGATCCTGACTGTCCCTGATCCTGTTGAGCCGCTGCACCACCTTGGCGTAGCCCTCCTCCTTCTTGAGCACTTTGAGGAAGGCGCTTGCGTCAAGGAAGACATTCACTCCACATCAGCCTCGGCCTCGATCTGCTCTATCGTGGGAAGTTTGGACCCAAGGCCCACAAGGGCTTCGATCGGATTCTCAGGCAGCGGGACTAGCTCAATCCTGGTCCCGACCTCAACCAAGGCAACCCGCGTCCCGCCCCGAAGGCCCCTGCCCTTGCGAGTCCTTGCAGGAATCGTCAGTTGCCCCTTCCGATTTACAGTCACTATGTCCATTCCGTCCGCCGATATTGAATTTTGTATGACAAGATTAATATCTTTCTGCCAGATACGAGGTCTGTCCTAGCTTCGCCCCGCCCGATGCATCGGGGGTCCTCGCCTATGTACCTGGCGCCTCGATGATGGCCTTGATTCTCTGGAAGACGTCGGTGACCGCGATCTGACTTGACCGACCCGGGCTGCACCCAGTCAAAGAAGAAGTCCTCGCCCGAACTGAAAGGGGCCGAAGTCGAGCATGATCCTTTCCTTCCCATCCGAGATGACGACCTTGTTGC
>CAYVLA010000137.1:0-8101 GCA_964452145.1 Hadarchaeota archaeon (SeqCode) | reverse complement strand
CATCCCTCCCACTCGGACATCGTGATCACTGTAGTCCTCGTTTATCAGGGCAAGGAAGGTCCCATCCTCATTTCGCCTCGCAACTGAGGAAACCCCCATCACGGACGGGCACTGGCCATCATCGGGAGTCGCCTGAACCTGTGTCAGATTCCCAACTGTGAGGAAGGGTTGAACCTGATTCAGTTCCGAGACGACCTGCATCAAACCCTCCAAGAACGGAGACGGACGTGGCTGGTACGCCGAGCCGTACCACAGAAGGCCTGTGGCGCCGTGCGAGATCGCAACCCATGCCATGAATCGGCACTCCTCCACGCTTGGATGTTTCCTGGCTTCGCCGAGAGGGGTCTCCTTCCAGGTGTTGGTGTTGTAGTCATGGATCATGTCCGGTCTGTGATATGCCTCTTTGCTGATTCTCGACCAGGAGAAGGCCTGTTCCACCACCCACAGGTCCTTGGAAGGGGCCGTTCGCCGGAACCGTTCCGTGTAGCGGCCCAGCAGATGCATCTGGCGTCCTCTCCATGGATCCTCTGGGATCGGGTAGTAGTCATAGCCCACGATATCCAGCCAGGGCAGACATCTAGCCAAAGTGTCCTGATCGCTCTTGGCGGCCTCGTTGAGCCAGAGCTTGCGGCATGGATCCAATCCCCGGACGATGAGCGAGCCCTTTCGAAGGCCGGCTACGAGTGCACCTAGTCGCGAGTACACCGTGGCTCTCGCTTCACTGGTTAGGGACCAGATCCGGTTGGTTACGATGCCATCATCCAAGCGACAGGCATTCCAGATCGCCTCATCCTGAGCTTCCCAGACCGCGATGGCAGGGTGATCCTTAAGGGATCTTACCGTTTCGACGAGCGCCGCCTCGCCCGGTGCATCTTTGCAGATGACCGGCACCGGTACCCACCCCATCATCTCTTCTTGGTGAGCCGCATCCAACTGCTCCTCGCTATCACAGCGGAGAAGGTTGATTCCGGCCCTTTCCCATTCCTGCCACTCCGCACGACTCCGGGGTTGGTCGTACATACCCAGCGGGAATACCACGCTTCCTCCATGCAATATCATATCGTCAACCTCCAGCGTGCGGGCTCGGAGAGATCTTGGTCGTAATAATGCTTGCCTGTTGCCTGCTGTCCTGTCTATCGTATCCGCGCCTCCAACAGCATCGAAACGCGCCTCACCCAGCTACTGCCCTTCACAGCAAGGGCATCATCGGAAGACACCGTAGGGTGTCTTGCGCCTAGAGGAGGACCTGGGCACGGACACATACGCGCACACGGCGCACGGCACACGGGGAACCTATTTAAGACAATCGGTCAGCCCCACGACCCGGAAGGTGGGGACACCTTGACCAAGGACGATGAACACAAGGAGGTCCATGTCATCTGCAACACCCACTGGGACAGGGAGTGGGTCTATCCTTCGGCCGAGACCAGGCTACTGCTGGTCGAGTTCATGGACGATCTGCTCGACTTGCTGGATAACCAGCCGGATTTTCACTCCTTCCTCATGGATTCCCAGGTGCTGGCCATAGATGACTACGTAGAGATGATGCCCGACCAGCGGCCCAGGGTCGAGAAACATGTCAGATCCGGAAAGCTCCTCATAGGACCATGGTACAGTCTGCCTGAGGAGTACATCGTGAACGGGGAGTCCCTGGTGCGGAACCTCGTCATAGGACATCGGGCGGCCCAATCCTATGGCAAGGTGATGAAGCTGGGCTATACCCCGTTTTCCTACGGCCAAACCTCCCAGATGCCCCAGATCTACAGGGGCTTCGACATCGACACCATCATCTTCTATCGCGGGATCAACACCGAACACTCGGAGTTCATCATGGAGGGAGCCGACGGCTCCCGGGTGGTCGGGACGAGATTCGGATGCCTGTCCCGATTCAGCTACTACTTCTACGTCTACAGGATACTGAGGCACAACATGAGCAGGGACGAATGGTGGTATGACTGGGACAGAGGAGCCCTGCCCTTCAAGCTGTGTAACGAAACCCATCCGCGGGCCCACTGGTACATACTTGATCCAAGCAAGAAGCTGCTGCAGTGGGACAGGCTGCCGGCCTGCCTGGAGCGGCTCATACGGGATGAGTCCAAGCACTTCGCCACCAGGTACATCGCCTGCATGCAGGGCTTTGACTCCTCCTCCCCCGATCCACTGGAGAGGAGGATAATTGAGGAATCGCAGAGGGTTCTGGGGGACCGCCATACCATTATCCAGAGCAGCCTTGAGGACTACATGAACAAGCTGAAGGAGGCCATCAAGGACCGCGACGTGGAGGTCATCAAGGGGGAGAGCCGTGATCCCGGAGCCACGGTGAAGTGGACCCACCTCATGGGGGATGTCATCTCCAGCAGGTCTAGGATAAAGCGCGCGAACAACTTCGCCGAGAACGATCTGCAGCGATGGGCGGAGCCATTCCAGACGATCGCCATGACGCTGGGGGAGAGATACCCCACAGGCCCCTTGGAAATGGCCTGGAAGTATCTTCTCAAGAATCACCCCCATGACACCATCTGCGGAGCAGGCGTGGACCAGATGGAGAAGGACATGATGTACCGCTATGACCAGATCAGGATACTCTCTCAGGGGCTTATGAGGCGGGGCTTTCAGGCGATCCAGAAGAGGATCGATACCTCGAACGTCGACATCAAGGACTCCGTCTTGACGGTGTTTAACCCGTCCCCCTTCCCGCGATCAGAGGTTGTGACCATCTTCCTGGATCTGCCCTATGAGTGTTTCTACGATGACTTCTCGATCGTGGGTGCGGATGGGAAGAAGGCAAGGTACCAGACGATAGCGAGCTTCCCATATGGGAATCTGGTCAGGAACCTGCAGGACATCAGCTTGGAGCTTCGCTCCGAGAGGGTCAAGCTCCACTTCCTGGCGGAGGACATCCCGCCCCTGGGGTACAGAACCTATCACGTGAGGCACGAAGAGCACGGGGAGAGCACGACTGAGACCCTGGTTAATGAAGTCAACCAGATGGAGAACGAATACCTGAAGGTGAGGATCAACGATAACGGAACCCTTGACGTGACCGACAAGTCGACTGGCCATGCCTTCCGAGGGCTTCACTACCTGGAGGACGGGGGAGAGACGGGTCACTCCTGGATACACATGTCACCGGACTTCGACGAAATCATCACCAGTCTGGGCGCCCCGGTGCAGATCGCTCTTGAGGAGAGCGGACCCCTGCTGGCAAGGTATAAGGTCGAGTACAGGATGATGATACCCGAGGACGTGGTGAGGGACGTGCAGGGCATCGCGCCGCGCCGTCCCCCTGCAGCCTCCGATCCGATCAGGCCATCCACCAGAAGATCGGAGAGCCGCAGAGAGCTGATCGTCCGTTCCTGGTTTACGCTCCGCAAGGGCCAGAGATATCTCGATGTCCGAACCACATTGGACAACCAGTGCAAGAACCACAGACTCAGAGTCGCCTTCCCGATCCGCCTGGCTGCCACGCATTCACACGCCGAGGCAGCCTTCGACGTGGTGGGCCGTGAGATCGTGAGAACTCGCAACAACCCGTATTACAGTAGGGAAAACCCCCAGTACCCACACCACAGGTTCGTCGACATCAGCGACGGCAACGTTGGGCTGGCGCTGATCAACGATGGAATCAGGGAGTACGAAGCCAAGGATGACGATGACAGGACGCTGTACCTGACCCTGCTCAGGGGATACGTCTTCAGGAACTCCCCCATAATTGACAGGTGGGACATATACCCCGAGATGGACCTGTCCCAGTCGCTGGGCAGGAATGAGTGGAGGTACGCAATTCATCCCCACAGGGGCACATGGGAGGATGGAGGCGTGCAGAGAGAGGCTGACGCGTTCAATCTCGCGCTGGAGGTCGCTCAGGCCGGCAGACACGAGGGAACGCTCCCCTGGAAGACGAGTTTCCTATCGGTAGAGCCTTGGGATCTCGCCATCAGCGCAGTGAAGAGGTGCGAGAACCGGGATTCGGTGATCATGAGGATCTTCAACCCCACAAGCAACGATACGCAGGCCAGGGTTTCAGTCTACAAGCCGATTAGAGGCGCGTGGCTGACGAACATGAACGAGGAGAGAAGGAAGCAACTGGCACCCAGGGGCTCGGAGGTGTGCTTCCCAGTTCAGAGGAAGAGGATAGAGACCCTCGAGCTCGAGCTGTGAACGCGGTCCCTTGAGACGGTTTGCACGCGATAACCACCGGGTTCCGCATTTGACAAACCGTTCTCGGGTATGATTGTGTCCGATCGCTCAGCAGGGCTGCCAGAAGCCCACTTACCATCTACCGTTTGGCCTCATCCGCCATCCGGACACCACATCGCCTCTTACTTCTCAATCAACCTGGTGACCTGTACCTCTCTATAGAGCCTTCTCCTCACCATCAAGGTCCAGAGAACGACCCCGGTGATCATGCTTGTGCCGGACACGACCAACCATTGTATGACGAATATCCACAGGAGGGCTCGTTCCTTGGCAGCCAGTACCTCATCGGTGAGTCGGTCAACCTCTCGCAGCACGGCTTCCATGCTCAGGTAGCTGGCCTCAAGTTCCTGTACTATGTACTGTCCGTCGGCCTGCTCCTTGGCATCTCGCACATCCCTAAGCTGTGTCTCCACCGATAAGAGGTTTGCTCCGAACTTCTCCGCGAACTCCATGGTCGATATCAGGAAGCCCATCCTGTAGCGGTAGCCACTGAACAGCGACCGGATCTGGTGGACGAGCTCCAGATCTTGTGGAATCTCAACCCTGGCGGCGAAGTAGACGATGTGGGAGAGAAAATCGGGGCCCCACTTCCATCTGTAGAAATGGGTTGTGGCATACCACTGGTGAACGTAGGCGACTGCCCTGCCAGCCAGGTCCCAGTAGCAGATCACCGGCTTGTCCCTGTTCCAGACGATCTCCCTTGACATCTCTGCAAGCACGGTGGAGCCGGGCTTGGGGTCAGGTCTGTTGTGGGCCCAGATAACGATCTCATTCCAAGGGATGTTTCTCATCAGCGGGTGGTCCCGATCCTTGGGCACCACGGTGTACGCATGGTAATGATAGAAGATCTCGGGCTTATCGGTTACGGGAAGTATGTCCCCGATCGGATAGAGATACCAACTCGTGTGCCTCCCGCTCGTGGCGAAGCTCGATGAGTCATCGGCCATTAGGAATCCAAGTCCCTTCTCCTCAACCGCTTTCGCCATCCATCGATGGAACAGAGGAGTCAGGTGGCTTGCGTCCATCCCGTCCTCAACGATCACGTCAAAGTTGTTGTGAAGTACCTCCTCAGATCTTGGGAGGTAGAGGCGGAGCATTCTGAAGGCCTCCTCGCCCATGGACCATGCATGGCTCGCGACAGGGTACCAGTTCAACCTTGGATCATTTACCCAGACGGTTGCTGGGTAATTTGGTTGAAGCCACGCCTTCCCGATATGAAGGATCCTGATGATGCTGTCGCTGTCTGTTCTGGGCCGGAGGTCCTCCGCAGCTACAGTTGCCTGTGACATGGTCAGGACTAGCAGGGCCATGACTGAGAAGGCGCCTGATCTCACGAAGCGGCATGTCAACTCCATCGTCAAAAAGGTTAGTCCGGCTACACAGATAAAGTGTGACCCGCAGCTCACCCCCAGGGACGCACGCACCAAACTGAAACGCCTCTACCTCTACCATAGGGTCTGAGCGTCAAGGACTGCTGGTGGTTCTCCGCAGCCTGCGGGGATGGGCTATAGGCTTTCTGCGAGGGGTTTGAGTCGGCATGCTTACGGAGATCTCTTTCGGGCATGCCCCTCGCGGAATCATCATCTCCGAAGTTGCCCGTCATCACCCTAAACATCGAGCCATTTATTTGGCTCAGGGAGAGCTTGCTCACATGCCTCTTGACGAAGCAACGAGAAAGGCCTACCTGGAGTTCTACGACTACGACCCTGAGTTCCCCTTCGAGGTGGACGCCGGCCAGGAGGAGACCAGGGGCAACTGCAAGTGCCAGGCCGTCACGTTCGAGTCTGTCCACGATCAATACGTGCCCGCCTTGTACTGCAGGCCCTCGGGGCAGGGCCCCTTCCCGGCCCTGGTGTTTCTTCATGGCAGGGGAGGCAGCAAGAAGGATATCCTCGATGTCGCCCCGATCATCACCGGTGCGGGATACGCCGGGATAGCCATCGACTGCCAGTACCACGGGGACCGCAATCCCCGCAAGAAGAACATCTACTCCAGATACGCATGCTCGGACAGGGATGCCATGATCCAGACGGTCATCGACGGAAGGAGGGCGGTCGACGTGCTCCAGTCCAGAGGCGAGGTTGACGGGGAGAGGATAGGGCTTCTGGGAGGAAGCATGGGCGGCATCCTGGGGGCACTGCTTGCCGCTGTGGAGGACAGGATTCGGGCTTCGGTGCTACTGGTGGCAGGGGGCAACTGGGAGATCCTTGCTTCCAAGAGCCAACATCCCGACGGCGTCGCCCTCCGCAAGGCGGATGTCGATCTTAAGAGGCTGGCCAGGACCATGGCACCCGTTGATCCCATAAACTTCGTCGATCTGATCAGTCCGCGTCCGGTTCTCTTCCAGCTCGGGAAACTGGACCAGGTCGTGCCGGCCGAGACCGGCCTAATGCTCTTCGAAGCTGCCAAGGAGCCGAAGGAGGTCGACTGGTACGACAGCGGTCACGGTTTGCCCCTGGACAAGGCGGTGCCCAGGATCATGTCGTGGCTGGAGTCCCATCTGAAGAATATCTAGGCACCGGATGCGGAAGGCAGGCCCGCCTTGGTCAGGATTTCTTTCAGCTCGGCTCTCTCGGCAGGGCTCAGCGGCGCGGTCGGGGGCCGGGTCGGTCCGCCTGCAAGTCCGGCCAAATCCATGGCAGCTTTTATGACGTGGGCCTCTCCACCCTTTCTCGCCCCGATTCTCGCCCTGAAGTCGTAGAAAGGCCAGTTGAGGCGGGATATCATCTCCCCGGCCTCCCTGTACGAACCTTTCTCGAGATGATCCCAGAGCCTGAGTTCATGTTCGGGCCAGAAATTGGACTCGTGGCTGATGAATCCTCGGGCCCCGAGCAGGTGGCTCAACAGCGGGGAGGCGGTGTTATCTATGAAGACGGTTTCCTTTCCGTAGAGCATGAAAGCTCTCTTATACTCGTACATGCTGGGGGCCGACCATTTCACGCAGATGATGTTCTGCAATTTGATGAGCCTCTCCAGGAGATCGCAGGTGATGTTGAAGCCTTCCCAGTAAGTGTTGTAGACCATGATCGGCAGGGGCACGGAGTCGTTGATTGCCTTGAAGTGGTCGAAAACGTCGCTCTCAGAGGGATTGTAGTAGAACGGCGGGGATGCTTGGATACCATCGGCCCCGATCTTTTCAGCGTGCTTGGCCAACTCGATGGCCGCGCGGGGATCGGTATGCTGGACCCCAACGAAGACGGGCACCGATCCGGCTGCCTCCTCCACGATGGCCTCGGCAACCCGTTCCCTTTCCTCGTGGCTAAGTGACGGGAACTCCCCGCCTGCACCGACAGCAAGCAGCACCCCTGCACCCCGCCCCATGCCCTTGGCTATCAGATGCTGTACATTCCTGCGTAGAGCGTCGAGGTCTAGAGAGAGATCCCTCTTGAATATCGTCAGCACCGGCGTCAGCGGCCCTGACACTCGTTTCGGATCGAGCATCTTCCTACCCCAATCAGGGTCCAGAACCGATCAACGGATAACTGTTGTGTTTGATGCCTCCCCCATAGATCAGCACTCATGGCAACCCGCCATGATCGGCCAGTCACATTGAATAGTGACCCGCAACAGGTTCCATCTCGGCTATGATGCAGCGAAGGGTGAGCAACGGTTCAGGCGGGCAGGCCCAGTGCCACCAGTGCGGCAAGCAGCTCTTCAGGTCCAGAGTCTGCAGCCTATGCCATCAGAGGTTCTGCCCGGAGCATGCTTCCCCCAGGAACCATGCCTGTCCCAAGGATCCCAAGCTCAAAGCAAGCAACGCGAAGCGGAGACCGATCAAGGCGATCGCAGCCGCAGGCGCTGTCTTATTGGGTGCGTCTGTGGCCTTCGTCCTCCTGACGACAGGCCAACCCAAGGTCCATTGGGCGGGGGGGACGCGTTTCGCAGATGATACGGAACAGGC